>CAQYCU010000027.1:12801-18212 GCA_948919095.1 uncultured Clostridia bacterium
CCACAATTATTTTCCTCCTATTGATTAGTTTTATTTTTATTGATATAATATCATAGAATATTAAGTTTTTCAATTATATTTTTGAAAGGATATTTTTATGAAAAAAGTTACAATTTATACTGACGGAGCTTGCTCTGGTAATCCTGGTCCTGGAGGTTGGGGGGCTGTATTAATTTATAATGGAACTGAAAAGGAATTGTCTGGCTCTTTAGATGAAACTACTAATAATGTCATGGAAATTACAGCCGTGCTGGAAGCATTAAAGGCTTTACATGAGCCTTGCGAAGTTGATTTATATAGCGATAGTGCTTATGTTGTAAACTCATTTCTTCAAGGTTGGATTTATAACTGGATTAAAAATGGCTGGAGAACTGCTAATAAGGAACCTGTTAAAAATAAAGAGTTATGGGAAGAATTATATGAACTTACTAAAATTCATGCTGTTACTTTTCATAAGGTTAAAGGTCATGCTGATAATGCTTATAACAATAGATGCGACGAACTTGCTACTAGCGCAATAAAAAAATAATATCTAAAAATAAAATTTAAAAACAGAAAAATCCTCACTTTCTGAGTTATTTTGTCCTGGAAATAATTCAATCGCTATAGCCCAGCCACCAAATTCAGGGTTATAAACACAATGTCCTGCTGTTAAGGCTGCATCTTTTGCCCATATTACTGCTGTTCCATAAACTACTCCATTTGGAAATGATACAATTATCCTGTTATACAAACACACACAAAAATACACTTTTCTTTCAATATTTTTGCATATTAAAATAGAGTATTCGTTAAAATTGAATACTCTGTATATTCCCATATCTTTTTTATTTATATATTTCAATTAAAATATTAAACTTATAATTAATGCTACTACTAATACTCCAATTATTATATCCTTTGCTCTTGACTTAAATTCGTCTTTCTTCATGTCAACTCTTAAAACACTAATACTTTCCATAGCTTTTTTTGTTATATTAGTTTTTGGTTTTGTTTGTGTTTTAATTGTTTTCTTATTTGATTTTGTCTTTGTAATATTTTTTGTTGTGTTCTTTACTAATTTTTCAATTTTCTCTACTATTTTATTTTTAGTATTATTTTTTTTGTTTGCTACTTTTTTAGCCCCTTTAGTAGCTGTGTTTTCAACTTCAATTTTCCTTTGAGTTTTTTCTTCCTTTTTTGTTGTAGTTTTAACTGGTGTTTTTTTAGTTGCTGTTTGTTTTTTTGCGCTTGTAGTTTTAGATGTTGATTTTTTTGCTGATGTGTTTGTTTTAGCTTTAGAGCCTGATTTCTTTGCTGGTGCTTTTGCTGTAGTTTTAGTTCCAGATTTTTTTGCAGTATTTGTTTTTGATTTTGTTTTAGTATTAGATACTTTTGTTGTTTTTGCTTTCTTTGTTTTTTTAGGTTGTTTGGTTCCTTTAAGTTTTCCTACCACTAAAACTCTTTTATCCACATTATTTTCTGTACTTTTGTTATCTGTTGTTGAGCCACCTTTTTTTTCATTTTCCATTTCAATAACTCCTCATATATTTTATGATATTTTAAATTTACTTTAACATAATATCATGTTTTATCTCTTTTGTAAATATTTTATGTACACTTTTTATGAAAAGTTTTCTTGTTTTTATTATTTAATGTTCCTCTTCCTCATTTGGGGTTGATTTTTTTTTGTTATTATGATATCATTTTACTAAATATAGTGTGGAGGTTTGATTATGTTATTAGCTTTAGTTGGAGTTACTGGCATTGGTAAGTCATTTTTTGTAAATGAAATTTCTAGTAAATTAAATTTTAGAAAAGTTAATACTATTAGAACAAGACCTGTAAGGCCCGGTGAAAATCCTAAATATTTTATGACAGAAAAAGAACTTGATAATATGTATGATAATGGCAAGATTGCTTACAAATTTAAAGTTTTTGATGGTAAGTATGGTTATCTAAAAGACGAGATTTTTTCAGATGACAATTATATTTTTGAAATGCATTATACAACAATATATGATTGGAAAAAAATTAGACCTGATATTAAAACAATATATATCATGCCTAATGATTTGAATGTTGCCAAAGAAAAAACTAAAGAGCGTAATCTCTCAAAAGATAAGGAAATTCAGCGTTTGAATGAAATTGATGAACATTATAATAATATTACTACTAATAAAGAACTTTATTCTCAATTTGATTATATCTTTTATAATAATTATGATGAACAGTCTGAGGAAAAACTTTTAGAACTTGTTAAAAGTATTATGAAGGAAAGTTAGTTTGCATAATAATTTTAATATTAATACTGCGTAGTTTATATTAGAAAAAAGCAAGGCTTAAACCTTGCTTTTTATAGTTTTATTTATAGTTATTTTTTCTATATCCAACATATGTTAGTGCTCCGCCAACACATATTGTTAATACTATTGTTGCTCCTATTAAGCTCTTTGACCCTGTTTGTGGTATTTCTTTGTCAGGCGCTATTGTGTCGTCTTTTTTATCATTTCCTGCATCTTCCCAATCAGCCCATTTGAATTTTTCTTCCCCATAAAAGAATAGATACCATGCATTGTCCTGATTTTTATATACATCTGCTTGTGCAAGAGTAACAGCTTCATTTGAAACATATTTTCCATTTTCGTCATCTGTTTTTATATATAAAAAGTAATATTGGTCTTGTTCTAAATTTGGAACTTCAAGAACAGGCTTATCATCTTTATATGATGAATATCCTATGCGTCCATCTTTTTCATCACAGTTTACGTTTTTGTCTAGTAATCCTTCTGTTTTTTTAGCATAAGAAAGTAATTCAGCAAATCCATTTGTGTCTTTGTTTTTAATCTTTTTTAAAATATTTATATCTGTTACTTTTCCTACTTTTATTTGTAGTTTTCTTTCATAACTATTACTATGATTAAAGTTAGTTACTATTTGTGTTCCACTGTGTGACATAAATGTTGCAAAAAACGCATCTGCATATTTTGGTTCACCTATTCTTTCTAATTTCTTTCCATCTACAACTACTTTACTTTTTATTTCGCCACTTTCAATATATCTTTCAAGTATAGATACATATATATCTTGATTTAATTCTAAGTATTTATTTATTGTTGATGATGTACGACATAGTCCTAAATCTTTCTTTTCATTTAATGTACAATCAGCATTTTCTGATGTTATTTCTATGTCTTTACTTGCTCCAATCTTTACATAATAATTATGATTTTCTTTTAGAGTTACATTTTTAACTTGTACAAATGTATCTGTTTGTGCTTCTCTAATTAAGCTAATCTCAGATTTTGAGAAATCTGTAAAATCGTCTGTTGGTACTGGTGTTGAACTTGGCTCTGGTGTAGGGGTCGCTGATGGTGTTGTATTTGGCGTTACTGATGGTGTAGGTGTTGGTGATAACTCTGGTATTGATGATTCATCAACAGCACTTACTTTACATAACATTAAACTTACTAATACTGTTAATACTAAACTTATAAGTACTTTTTTCTTCATTATTTTTTCCTCCATATTTTCCTTTTGTTTTTAATAATAAAATAATATCATTACAAAATATTTTTTTCAACATTTTTTGACAAATTTATTTTATATTTCTTTTAATGATAATCTATCACAATCGTATCAGTTAACGTTATTTTTACCTTTAATTATATATCAAATAAATATGTAGCCTCCAAATCAGCTTCATGTGTTAATAATGCAATAGGATATTTTTTAAAAGCCGCTCCTATAGTATTATATAATTCTTTAGGTTCAGTATATCCCATATGCCATCTAATTGCATATTTTTCTTCATTAGTTAATTTCATATATTCAGTTAACATCATAACTGATTTTTCACCATGCCCATAAGGAATTGTATCATCTATTGTATAATATGGCACTTTTTCCCATACTCCTAAATCATTTTTTGCATTACGATAATCAACTTTGTAAAAATTTGTTTTGCAGATATCATGAAGTAATGCAATTATTCTAATACTTTCTTCTGGTGTATTTATTGGTACTATACTATTTTGTGTTTTATATTTTAACATTTCGTATACTTTCATACTATGCTCTAATAGTCCATTTTCCTTACTTCCATGAAAACGTGTGCTTGCTGGTGCTGTGAAAAAATCTGAGTTTTCCAAAAAGTTAATTACTTTATCTATTCCCTCTCTGTTGGTTTCTTTTAATAACTTTATAAATTCTTCCTTCATCTATAATCTCCTTTCACTTTTTTCTAGTTTTAATTAATAATTATTTACAAATTATTATTTCAAAATTTATTCATTGTTTTTATGAATTATTTGTTTCTAATTTATCATAATGTTATATTTTTTTCAAGTACAAGCAATAGAAAACAACTAGTGCGTATGTGTGCTGTCATTAACTTAAGTGTACCCCCAGCTATTCTGGGGGTTTACGCTTAAGTTAACAAAAAATCAACCATTTTACTGATTGATTTTCATATCCCTCTGTTCTATAAAAAGTTCGAACAGATACGTCGTTGGAGCAGGTAACCGGAAGTAAAGTTTCTGATTACCTACTATTTATTTGGTTTTGTTTGTGTTTTTGTGTGAGTTGTTGACAGCTTTGTTGACCAAAATATAAATGTACTATTTCATTTCTTCAAAAGAAAGATATTTTTCAAAGTATATATCATAATTCTCATCTTTTAGTAGTTCTTGATAGATATGTATTTTTTCTAATATATCATTAATATTAATATTTTCATTATTAACATATGCAATTGATAACTCATTTACAATCTCTTTATAAATTTTTTCTAGTGATAATATCTCTTTAATTAAATCAGTATCATTTTTTAATAGTAGCTTTATTTTACCAGCTTCTAAAATAATTTTATCCCTTTCAGATACCATATCATAAATCATTTTATCAGTTTTTTCATCTTTTTTAAATAAAGCTTTCAAACCTTTGTCTGATACAGGAATTTTGGATATTGCATTAACAAATTCTATATAAGCATTTAAAATTACATCATATGCTTTAACTTTTATCTCATTATTATATATATCCTTTTGCAATTTCTCATTATTTTTAGCTATCTCTTTTTGTAATTCTTCATTTCTTTTAAATATTATATGATTTTGCCATAATACAATAATTGATATAATTATTGGTACTACTGCACTTAAAATAGTTATCCAATTAGGTATCTGATTACTCTCATACAAACTCACAAATTTTTCTAATATACTTACTATTTCCATACTTCATTCCTTATCCTTTATCAATCTAATCAACTTTCTTAGTATATTTACATTTAGGATAATTACAGCAACCATAAAATTCGCCGTATTTTCCTGTACATTTGATTAACGTAGAACCACATTTGGAGCAACAATTATCTTTATTTATTGATTTATTATTTTTTATTTCTTTAATATATTTTATATGTTCTTTTC
>CAQYCU010000028.1:0-3266 GCA_948919095.1 uncultured Clostridia bacterium
ATTTTGTCATATAATATTTCTCTTCTTTTTTCTGTTACTTTTTTAGAATCATTTACCCATTCAAGCATTGAATCATTTTTCATGACTACTGCACCAACTGCAACGGGTCCTGCTAATGGTCCTCTTCCTGCTTCATCTACACCGCATATTAACTTATTTCCTTCACTGTATAAGTTTTCTTCATACTTCTTTAAGTTAGTAAGTCTTTCAATCTCTTGCTCTTTCATTCATTCTCCTCTCAATGCATTTGTTACTCCTTGTTTTCATCAGCATTTTTCTCATTATCGTTGTCTTTATTTTCTGTATCTTCTGCTACTTTTTCAATTTCGCTTATCTTATATTTTCCTTCATATCCTTTTGTGATTATAACTTCGTTAGTTTCGTAATTTATCAAATAATAGGATTCCTTTTCATTTTTGACTTTTACTTTTAAGTCTTCTAAATTCTTATCTGTTAAAACATAGTATTTTGCATATTCTTCTTCAGTTATATTTCCTGTTTTCTTAAATTCTTCAATTATTGTCGTTAATTCGTCTTTTTTTTCACTTTTCTCTTCTTTTTTATTTTCATTATTCTCTTGATTTTCAGTATTTTCATTATCTTCATTAGAAGCTTGTTGTTCTTCTTGCTTTCCTACTTCTGATAATTTTGTACCAATTAGCTCTTCTTCACCTTTATTAGTTCGTATTCTGTTTTCATTCAAAACTTTACATTTTGCTTTTATTGTTAGCATATTTGATACTACAGTATCAACTTTTTGTGTTTTTATATTTTTACTAATTGACATACATATCCATACTATTATGGCTATCATTATTACAAGTAATATAAATGCTTTTATCATGCCTCTTCCACTTTCTTGTTTCATAATTAATCCCCTTTTTAATATATTTGTCGAATATTGTCTTTACTTTGTGCATTATACTATAAATAGGTGCGTATGTCAAAGTATTTATTTCACACAACTATTCACATAAATGTTATAAAATTGTAACAGCTTTTTCACAATTCTATCACATTTCTAGGGTATTATATATATAATCAAAACTGTTTTATGAAAGGATTAACTTTATTATGGAAAATAAAAATACTAATAATTTTAACTATGTAAATTCAAATCAATCTCAAAATAATGGTTTTAAGCAACCTGCAGGACAAACTTCTAAAAAAACAAGCTCAAATTCTTTTGGTAAGTCAGTAGTCTTACCTTTTGCAACAGGTGTATTAGGTGCTGTTTTAACAATTGGTGTATGCTTTAATGTTCCATCAATAAAAAATAAATTAATTACCAATACTCCTGCTTCAACCTCTGGAGATAGTAGTGCCAATATTAATTATAACAATGTAAATATGGATTTAGTTTCACTTTCTAATTTTTCTGATACTGGTATTGCAGTTGCTAGAAAAGTTTTACCTTCTGTTGTTGGGATTAATGTGGAATATCCTATTAATTCAATATTCTCAAAAGCTTCTTCAACAGCTCAAGCCGAAGGCTCTGGAGTTATAATAAGTGAGGATGGATATATTTTAACTAATAATCATGTTGTTAGTTCAACATCATCTTCTTCATCAAGTGTTTTTTATGAAATAGGTGAAGCTACAAAGTTAACTGTAACTTTATACAATGATGATACTGAATATCCAGCTAAAATTATTGGAACTGATGAATTGACTGACTTAGCTGTTATTAAGATTGATAAAACTGACCTTCCTGCTGCTACTTTGGGAGATTCTGATGCTCTTCAAGTTGGTGAATGGTGTATGGCTATTGGTAATCCTTTAGGTATGCAGAGTAGCGTTACTACTGGTTCTATTAGTGCTTTAAATAGAGAAATTACTGATGAATATGGTACTTTTACTTTAATTCAAACAGATACAGCTATTAATTCTGGTAACAGTGGTGGTGCTTTAGTTAATAGCAAAGGCGAAGTTATAGGAATTAACAATAGAAAAGCTTCTGGTACTGGTATTGAGGGATTAGGCTTTGCTATCCCTATTAACTCTACTAAATCTATTTACCAAGATTTAATTGAATTTAAAAAAGTTATTAGACCTTACATTGGTATTGTTGGAAGAAATATAACTCAAGCTGATATTAAAGTTCGTCCTGATGAAAATCTTGAAATTGGTATCTATGTAAAAAGTATTGAAGATTTCTCTCCTGCTGAAAAGGCTGGATTAAAAGTTGGTGATATAATTATTAAGGCTGATGATAAAGAAGTTAAAAATATGGATGAATTAAATGTTATTAAAAATAAACATAAAGTTGGAGAAACTATGACTTTAACTGTTAAGCGAAATGGTCAAGAAAAAACTATTAGTGTTGAGTTAAAAGAACAACCTTAATTAAATAAACGTTGGATATTTTTTCCAACGTTTTTATTTTATAAGTTAAAACTATTCTTTCAATACTATTACAATTATCCTACCAAACTTTCACGCCCAGTTCACACAATAGACAAAATTCATTATTATAATATAATTGTAATCAGTTAAAGACTGGTTATTAGAACAAAAACATCCCCTTTTATTTTTCATGAAAAGCGACTTATCCATAGTCGCTTTTTGCATGCCTTATAAAACATTGCAATTACAGCTTTTTTGTGTTATAATATATACAAATTCCATTTGGAATAACTAGTGTCATTAATTGGACATTATTTAGGTGTTTTCATATAAAAAGTATACTTTATGCTTTTTATGTGTATAACATACAATTTTTTTATTGGAGGTATATCACCATGAAAAAGCGGAAACTCGTAGCAACCCTTTTGGCGCTTATTATGGTTATGGCTCTTGCCACAACCAGCGCTAGCGCACTGTCCCTGCCACCAGCAAACGTGCCCACCATTGTCCCTGACCCCTACACCAATGAAGTGCTTATTCCCAGCCTTGTCCTTGACGTTGCCGTTGACGGCACCATCATTCGGGACGTTACGGTCTACCAAGGCACTGATGGAAACTTCCGCGTCTATTCCTACCAGGAGCTTGTCAAAATCTTCCCTGAACTCGTCTGGCTTTACTACACCGACCTGTACTATTCCACCGAGTTCTACCCGCCAAGAGATGGAATCGTTATTGACGACTACATCAGGCACTTTGGCTACACCGCCGAGGTATGCAATACCACGTTAAATATTTACACCTCGGCTAGCACCCAGACCTATGAAGTGTACTACAATAATTTTTACGCTGGCACCTCGGACACCCCGTTTTTCACTACAATTCCGAATAACTGCAACGTGGTCTATTCTGGAAACCGCATA
>CAQYCU010000028.1:3276-17916 GCA_948919095.1 uncultured Clostridia bacterium
ATGACGATGGCAACTCTCCTGTTGAGGTCATGGTAAATGGCAATTTGATTTATTTTCCTGACCAGCAGCCAGTAATTGTAAGCCCAGGGCGCACGATGGTGCCTGTTAGAGCTGTTGCCGAGCTTCTTGGCTGTAGCGTGGAATGGATTGATAACTGTGCAGTTATCAGCCGTGGCTGGACTACAATGTACATTTCTCCGGGTAAGGACACCTATGTCCTCAACGGGCAGCATTATACCCTTGACGCACCTGCCCAAGTTGTAAAAGGCCGCACCATGGTCCCGCTCCGCTTTATTGCCGAAGCGTTTGGCTTTAATGTTGGATTTGAGCCGGGAACTGTTGCAACAGTTACTCTGAACTAACTGCTTTTGTAGAGCAGAACTGCTAATTAATGCGCAGTATAAAAACTTTCTAAAAAAATTATTTGTATGTTTACAAAAAGTTCCCACCAGCGTTTTTCGCTGGTGGGAACTTTTTGTATTAAAATTAATATATATATCCTTCTGGATTAACATATTTTCCATCTACGCGTATTTCAAAATGTAGATGATTTCCTGTTGAATTACCTGTTGAACCTACTTTTGCTATAATATCACCTGCTGTAACTTGCTTTCCAACATATGCGGTAATACTACTACAATGTCCATAATATGTGCGTACACCGTTTCCATGGTCAACTATAACTAAGTTGCCATATCCTCCACTCCATCCTGCTGATACTACTGTTCCATCTGCTACAGCTTTAATTTGTGTACCATAAGGTGCTGCTATATCAAGTCCTTGATGAACGTGGTCTCTAATTCTTTCAACACTACCATATCTTGAAGATATCCAACCTGTCGAAAGTGGTGCACATGCAATGTAAATTTCATTTATGGTTTTTGCTTCTATTTCTTTTTGCTTTTGGTCATTCTTTTTATTTTCTAAATCTTCTTCTATTTTTTGTTTTGCTAATTTTATGCTTTCCTCAGTAACTTCCTTTTCAACATATAGCTCTTGAATACTTAGATTTGGCTCAATTTCGCTATACTTTTCTTTTAAGTTTTGTGTAATTTTCTCAGCTTCTTCCATAGAGTATACATATATCGATTCTTCATTTTCTGAATAACTTACTTCATATACTCTGTAAACATTTTTTGCACTTTCTTTTAATTTCTCTAGTGCATCTTCTTCATTTACTAGATTTTTGCTTGCTATTGTTTTTTCATATTCTACATTGTCTAATGTTACAAAGGCTACATTTTCGTTCTCAGGCGTTGCAAATTTTTTGTCAATTTCCTGAGTAAAATCTTCTTTGTTACTAACGTATCCAACTACTTTGTCGTTTACTACTACTGCATACACTGTTTTGAATTTTGCTACTATTAATATTGTTATTAATAAAAATGCTATTATGATTGCTTTTATTATTTTTTTTATCATCTGTGTCGGCTCGCTTGTTGTTTCTTGTTTTAAAATAAATAATCACTCTCCTTTTTAAGCGTGTGTGCATTTACTATTATAACACATATTTTTTACAAAATCAACCTTTTTATACATTAATTTACATAATTTGTTTGAATAATTATATTTTTTCTGTTAAATTCAATGGTTTGATGATATTATTTTTTATACCTTTATGTCCATTTTAGTGCGTTTTCATTGTTTTGACATAAAAATTACTTTGCAAGTTATAAAAATAAAACATGATTATATTTTTATAACCATGTTTTTACCATTTATATTTGAATTACGTCCATTTCAGTTGTGTATTCCACATTTCCATAGGGATATACTACATACAGTTCTCCATTTGGTCCTTGCATAAATATTGACACATTTTGTACTTTATACATATCACTAGTTAAATCTCTCTCATATACTTCATATCCAGAAGATGCAATTCCCTTTGCATCATCATTTGCCTTTTTAACTTCGTCAGTAATTTTTTTATTAATTACATTTACATCTAATCCTCTTGCTTGAATAATATCATTTATTGTCACATCTTCTCCAGTTAACAGATTATAGTTATAGGTTTGAAGCATTGTTTTTTGGGCCTTTCCACCTTCTTTTAAGTTGGCCATAATTGCAACTGAAAGTATGTCATTATTTACATAGCTTGTAAATGATACTGAATAAATTGTATCCTTCATCAATTCTTTATCTTGCATAATTTCATTAGCTTTATTAACAAATATACTTTGAGTTGCTTCGTTATATTTATTAACTACTTCACTTTGTATATTTATTAATGGAACATGAAGGTCTAAGTTTCCATTTTGAGTTTCCTTATAAGTAATTCCTTCATAAACCAAATCTTTATCTTCACTTATTTTTTTAATATTCGTAGCTTTATAATTTGAGGCTATAAAATAGTTTTGAAATAATTCTTTGAAGTTATTTTTTACTTGGAATTGTGGGTCTTGAACTGTTGTATTATTTTCATCTTGTCCATTAGTTACATTTCCAACTGTTTGATTTTTAAATACTACTACATATACTCCTGCAAATATTGCTAGTATACATACAATTGTGATTATTGCATATATAACATATCTAACTGTTTTATTCATAGTACTATCCCCTCATTTATTTATTTTTTAATATTCACATTATATACTGTTTTAGTGTTTATTGTCAAGTAGATTGGCTATTTTACGCATTTTTTGTAATTCACTATTTTTTACCAAATTTATAAAGATTTTATCATGGATTTATTGACTAAAATGCTTTTTTAGAGTACAATATAAGAAGCTAAAAAAGGGGAATAAGGAAGGATATTAAATATATATGTTATGTTCAGATTGCAAAAAGAATTTAGCTGTAATTACTGTAAAGAAAAGTATAAAAGGTCAGGAGCCTGAAGTTTTAGGGTACTGTTATAGTTGTGCTAAAAAAAGAGGTTTAGCTCCTGGATTAAATGAAATAGATATGTCACCAGAGGACCTTGAACAATTAAATGCTCAATTTGGTTCAATGCTTAAAGATTTAACTCAAACTTTGGAGGACCATGGTGTAAATCTTGATGACGTGAATATTGAGTATCGACATGGTAAAAATAATGATGACGAAAATGATGATATTGATAATATTGATAACGTTAATGGAATTCAATCTCCTATGGGATTTGCGATTCCAATTGGTTCATTATTTTCAAATTCAGTTAATAAAGATGAAGATGATACTTCTTCTAAGTCAAAAACAGCGGTTAAAACTGAAAAGAAAACAACTAATAAAAAAAGAAAATATTTAAATAGCTTTGGTACTAATTTAACTGACAAAGCCAGAAATGGTGAAATTGACAAAGTTATTGGTAGAGATAGAGAAATTTCAAGGATTGTTCAAATTTTAAATAGGCGTACTAAAAATAATCCTTGTTTAATTGGTGAACCTGGTGTTGGTAAAACTGCTATTGCTCAAGGATTAGCTATGAGGATAGTTAATTCTCAAGTTCCTGCTAAATTGCTTAAAAAAGAAGTTTACTTACTTGATATGACAGCTGTTGTTGCTGGAACCCAATTTAGAGGACAATTTGAGGCAAGAATGAAAGCTATTATTGATGAGTGTAAGTCAGATGGCAATATTATACTTGTTATTGATGAAGTTCACAATATTATTGGTGCTGGAGATTCTGACCATGCTATGAATGCTGCTAATATTTTAAAGCCTTCTCTTGCTGATGGTTCTATTCAAATAATCGGTACTACTACTCTTAATGAGTATAGAAAACATATTGAAAAAGATTCTGCTTTAGAAAGACGTTTCCAGCCTGTAATGGTTGAAGAACCTTCTGTTGATGATGCTATCCACATTCTTGAAGGTATTAAGCCTTATTATGAACAATACCACAAAGTTAAAATCTCAAATGATATTATTAAAAAATTAGTTGTAATGTCTGAAAAATATATTCATGATAGATTTTTACCTGATAAGGCTATTGACGTTCTTGATGAAGCTTGCTCAAGAATTAACTTAGATAACAAAGATTTATACACTCTTGAAGTTTTGAAAAACAAATTACATGATGTTCTTGCTCAGAAAGAAGAAGCTGCAAGTGCTGATTCCACAGATGATTATAAAAAGGCTGCAGAACTTAAAATGCAAGAATGTAATTTGACAGACCAAATTAAAGAACTTGAACGCAAAATGGTTCCTGTTGAACTTACAGTTGAAGATATTGCTAAAGTTATTGAAAATTGGACTAAAATTCCTGTTCAAAAAATCACTGAAGAGGAAACTAAAAAATTATTAGAGCTTGAGGATAACCTCCATAACAGAGTTATTGGGCAAAATGATGCTGTTTCAGCTGTTTCTAGAGCTATTCGTAGAAATAGAGCCGGTCTAAAGAGTACTAAACGTCCACCTTCATTTATATTTGTAGGTCCTACAGGTGTTGGAAAAACTGAACTTGCTAAGTCTCTTGCTTATGAAGTTTTTGGTGATGAAGAGGCTATTATTAGAGTTGATATGTCAGAGTTTATGGAAAGTCATTCTACTGCTAAGCTAATTGGTGCTCCTCCAGGATATGTTGGATATGATGATGCTTCTCAACTTACTGAAAAAGTTAAGCGTCATCCATACTCTATTGTACTTCTTGATGAAATTGAAAAGGCTCATCCTGATGTATTTAATATTTTACTACAAGTTCTTGATGATGGAAGACTTACTGATTCTCATGGAAATACTGTAAGCTTTGAAAATACTATCATTATTATGACTTCTAATGCTGGCTCTAATTTGAATACTAATTCTATTGGTTTTGGCTCTACCTCTGATACTAAAAAGGCTAAAATTAAAGAGAGTTTGCGCGAAACTTTTAGACCTGAATTTTTAAATAGAGTTGATGAAATTATTGTATTCGATGCATTAAGTGAAACTGAACTTATTCAAATTGTTGATTTGATGCTTTCTGATACACAAAATGTACTTAATGATAAAAATATCAAAATGTTTGTTTCTGATGAGGCTAAGAAGTATTTGCTTGATAGAGGAACTGATATAAAGTATGGTGCACGTCCTCTTAGAAGAACAATTGAAAGATATATTGAAGACGAACTTTCAGATAAAATTTTAAAAAATGAACTTATTAATGGACAAAGCGTTTATGTTGAACTAAAAAAAGAACAGTTGACTTTTAAGGTTAAATAGACTTAAATATAGATATCCCAATTATTTTGTAGTAGTTAATTTTAGCTACTACAAAATAAAATGTAATATTTTTGATACTATTAGAAGTAGCAATATAAGGAGTTTTTATGAAGTATATTAAATATGTCCCAAATATATTAACCGTTATTCGACTTATTCTTGTCCCAATAATTATTTTATTTATATCAATGGACAATTATTTGTTGGCTTTTATAATTTTTACACTTTCTGCAATTACTGATATTGTTGATGGTGTAATTGCTAGAAAGTTTAATGCAATTTCTGATTTCGGAAAATTAATTGACCCACTAGCTGATAAGCTTACTCAAATTTCAGTATTATTGACTTTGTCTATAAAAGAGATTATTCCTTTCTGGATTATTTGCGTTTTGCTACTTAAAGAACTGTTTCTAATAATTGGAGCAGCTTTCTTGTATGGAAAAAAATTAGTAGTATCTAGTAAATGGTATGGTAAATTAACTACCGTTATTATGTATCTCGCTGTTGTTAGTTCATTTGCTATTAAAACATTTGACCTACCTCATTTCGATTTATATTTGTATTTTGTGGCTGTTTTACTTGCTATTTTTTCACTATTTAGCTATACTTACTATTTCTATGGACAAGGCTATTTGCCTAATAAGGAAGAATTGAAAGAAAGTACTAAAATTAAAGAATTTAAAAAGGATACAAAGTGATATTAAAAAACCTAGTTAGAATAAAAACTAACTAAGTTTTTGCTTCTTTAATAGTAAATAGTATCCTAGTTAGTTTCTTATTCTAACTAGGATACTATTATTTTCTAAGAACTACTCATAATCACTTAATATCTGATTCAACTGTGCTTCGCTATTAGCTTTTATTCCCTTTTTCAATAACTCTAAATCCTCTTCTGGTAAATACTTTGTTAATATTTCTGTTTCGCTTTTAAATGTTTCTTTTCCTTCTTCATTTATCATATAAATAACAATTTTACCCTCTTTTTCCTTTATTATATAATGGTTTTCGCACATTTTATTTTCTTCTCTATATAACTTTACTTCTTCATTAGAAAACTTTGTTATTTTGTAATCTTGATATTTTTCTCCTAATTCTTTTTCTGTTTTATTTATATCTTGTGCTTCAATCTTCTTTTTTTCTATCTCGTTATGTCCACATTTTGCATAATATGTTTCAACAGTTACCATTGTATTTGGCGTTGTTTTCTCTTCTTGTGTTACGGTCTGAATTATAGTATTTACTGATATTGAATTAACTTCTTCCATTTTATTTAGTGATGCCTTTTCCATAATTCTATTATTATATAAATGCACCATAATTCCTGCTGTAATTCCAGCAATTATAACAAACAAAGCCATCCCCATATATACCGATTTTCTCATAAAATAATCACCTCTTTATGAGGTAATTATTTCCACTTTATTGATTTATATACATTTAATTTTGTATTGTTCACTTTATATAGCTTTATTCAAGCACTTTTGGAATTTTATTAATCATAATTATACCATAGTCCTTGTGATTGCAGCCTACTTCTATTAGCATTATGTTCTTCCACAGTTTTTCCAAAATATACTTTTCCAGTTTTGTCAGCTACAAAGTATAAGTTATTAGTTTCTTCTGGGTATAATGCAGATTTTATTGTATCTATTCCAACTGAAGAAATTGGGCCTATTGGTAATTTTCCTTCCATATTTGGTCCACGAGTGTTGTATGGGTTATAAGTATTAAGTTCAGATTGTCGTAAGTCTCTTTCTGATACGTCAACTCTTATTGCATAGTATGTTGTTACGTCGCTTCCAAGTGACATATTATTTTTTATTCTGTTGTAAAATACACTTGCAACTCCTGCTCTGTCTTCTTTATTTGCCGCTTCTAACTCAATAACAGATGCCATTGTTAATAATCTGTGAACTGCTATATTAGAGCTTTGTATTTCGCTTTTATATGGCTCTAACTTCTTCTCCATTTGATTAATCATTACTTCAAATATTTCTTCAACTGTTATATCTTTACTTTTTAAATTATATGTGTCTGGAAATAAATATCCTTCAAGTGGGTAGTATATATTTTTGTTTTTTATTTCATCTGTTATAAACCAGTATTTTTCTATTAACTTGTCTATATATTCTGTGTCTTTTAGCTTTTCAAATACTTTTTCTTCTGTATTATTAGTTGTTTCTGCTATTTTCTTAGCTATCCACCTCATGTTCTTGCCTTCTAAAAATGTTACGTTTATTGTTTTTTTGCTTGCATCTGGACCTTTTTCAAGTGCCTCAACTATTTGAGTTACTCCCATGTTTTTGTTTAATTCATATTCCCCAGCTTTCAGATTTGTAACATTATTTAATTTTGTATATATTTTAAATACAAATTCGCTTTTTATTAAGTCATTTTGCGCTAGAATTGTTCCTATTGATGATGCTGTTGAACCTGTTGGTATATTTACAGTTACTTCTTGGCTTGTTTCGCTTGTTGGATTCATCATACTTATATAATAAAAGGTTGCTCCTCCTATCCCTGCTAATATAACAAATACAACTATTAAAATTATTATTACTTTTTTCATTTTCCTCTTCCTTTTGTTTAATTATAACAAGAAAATTATAACATTATGTTCACGAAATTTCAACGATTATTATAATAAATTTTGCTATTTTATTTTTACTGCTTTTATTATGAATTTGTTTTTATATGAGTTTTAATTTTTATTTTTCCTCTTCTATCTACTGTTATTTTTATCTCTCCCATTTGGTCTGTTCTGTACACTTTGGTATTACTGTCTTTCAATCGTTCTAATATTTCCTCATTTGGATGTCCAAATTTGTTATTTTCTCCTACTCCAATTAATGCTATTTTAGGTGATACTTTTTGTAAGAATTCTTGTGTTGTAGAAGTTTTTGAGCCGTGATGTCCTACTTTAAGAATATCTGCTTTTATATTTATATTATTTCTTATTATTAGTTCTTCTGCTTCTTTTTCAATATCTCCAGTAAATAGCATTGTGAATTTGTTATATATTAGTTTTAAAACTATTGCATTATTATTTAATGGATTGTTTGTTATTAAGTCTTTTTGTGGATGCAAAATTTTAAGTTCTATGTTTCCTATTTTTATATTATCTCCATTTTCTACATATATTATTTTGATTTTTTTCTTTTTACAAATGTCAAGAAATTCTTGATATAACTCGCTATTTTTTGCTTGTTTGCATATTATTACATTTTCTACTTTTATATTTTTTAATACATACATAAAACCTTGACAGTGGTCAGCATCAAAGTGTGATATCATTATATAATTTAGTTTTATTATTTTTTTATAAAGCAAATATGGAAGCAAAGTATTTTTTCCTAAATCATAGCTGCTATTAGTGTTAGTTGTTCCTCCACTATCTATCATTAAAGTTTTGCTTCCTGTTCTAATTAGGGTGCTATCTCCTTGCCCAATATCAACAAAATTAATTAATATGTCTTTGTTAATTTTTATTCCTAGTACTTGAAAATTAAAATTTGAAATAATTATTAGAATTAGGAGAATTGTTATTTTTCTTTTAGATAACTTTTGATTTTTTTCATGTTGATGAGGCTTTATTTTCTGATTTTGAGTATTCATTTTTTTGTGTTGACAATTTCTTTTTCTATTTGTTATTTTTGCCTTTAATATGTTTACTAGTAACAAATAAAACATTATTATTGATAATATTGCTGGAGTCCTAAGATATATCTTTGATAGTGGAAGTTTGGCACAAATTTGCACTGTGTCTTGAAATAGACTAAGTAAAATATCTAATAAAATAAATATTGGCTTGAATTTAATAATTATTGATAGAAATCCTAAAATTATTATTGGTCCTAAAAAGATGCTTGCAAATATATTTGATATAATAAATGATAGTGAAATTGTATTATAGTTGTATAGCATAATCGGCATTATTACTAGGTTTGCTGAAAGTGTTACACTAATTGTTTTTAATTTTATCTTTTTGTATATTATGTTATAGAATAATACTATTCCGATTACTCCACCATATGACAGTTGTATTCCTATGTCAAATATTACATAAGGATTGTTTATTATTTGTATTATTATCGATACTGCAAGACTTGTCCATATGTCTGCTTTTTTATATAGTAATTCTGACATAATTATCATTATATTCATTGTTCCTGCTCTTACAACCGATGGAGTATTGCCTGTTAGTTGCATGAAAAAAAGTATTATTATTATGGAAATTATGTTTCCAATCTTTTTATGTTTTAACCTTTTATTTATAAAATTTATCATTATAATTATGTATGAAAAATGCGCTCCTGATATTGCAAGTATATGACTTAAACTTGCATCTCTAAAATTATCAATTATAGTGGCTTCAATATTGCTTTTATCTCCTATTAATAATGCTGTGATTAAGGCTGTATTTTCTTTTCTTAGCGTTTTTTGATATGTATCACTAATATTATTTTGTTGTATTTTATAAATTTTCTTTTTAATGGCAATTTGAAGCGTTTTGTCCTCTCCGACTTTTTTTATATTATCTCCTTTAAATGTTCCATATATTTTCTTTGTTTTTAAATATAGTTTATAATCAAATCCGCCTTCATTTCGTTGTTCTGCTGGTTCTTGGAAGTTTCCTTCAAATTCTATTTTGTCTCCAATTTGAAATTGTCCTTTTGTTTTTTCATTTTCTATTTTAGCTTGCTTTTTATTTTGTGTTTGCGGTTCTGATTTTTTAACGTATAGTATGAATTTTTTACCATCTATTTTAATGTCATAAGCATTTGTGTATTGTTTTTCTTTTGCACTATTTTCAATAGTTGCATAAAATTTTCCATTTTGTGGGCCTTTATATTCATAAAGGGCTATACCTAGTTTGTATAGCCCTAATATTATTAATATTAAACATATTGCCAGGGCGCATAAGTATCGTTTCATTTATTGCCTTTCTGTGCCCCCCACACATTAAGTTCTTTTACTTTTATGAATTGCTTTAAATTTACTTTTTTTAATTTTCTTGTTGAAGTTTTTCTATTTTATCTTGTTTTTGATAATAAATCACTTCTTATATAACCATTTCCATCAGATGTTTTTACTTTATACCAATCTCCTTCTTTTCCTTCTACTATTATTGGTACATTTTTTTCTACGCTTGTTACTACTTCTGAACTTGTATTTGCTTTACTTCTTACATTTACAGCTTCAACATTTACATACATTGTTGTTGGATAGCTGTCGTTTGAAGGTTGTGGCGTTGTTGTAGGAGTTAGTGTGGCTGTTGGCGTTGGAGTTACTGTAGTTTCACTTGTTGTATTATTTGCTGTAGTATTTTCCACAGTATTTGCACTTGTTGTGTTATTGTTTTGTGGTGCATTGGTTGTAGTAGGCACTAGGTTGTTAGTTGCTAATGTTATAGTTGTTTTTTCTAGTACTTTTTTAAATACCCAACCGCTGTTATTCTCCGTTTGTACATATGCCCAATCTCCATTTACTGATACTAATTGTACACTTGCATTTGCTGACAAATTTTCTAGCTTTGTTGAATTAATTAGTGGTAATACATATAGTGTTGTTGCTGATTTTATTTTTGTTTTATTTAGTTCAATTATATCTGATGGAGTTTCCATTCCGCTTGGTGTTACAGTTGGTGCTACTACATTGTTTGTTGGTGTATCTGTACTATTTTGTGAAGAAGTATTAGTCTGTGTATTTGCTGTATTAGTACTATTTGTTTCTTTATCTCTTTTTATATATTGTTTGCTTACATATCCTTCTTCGTTGTTGTATTTTACCTTATACCAATCTCCTTCTTCTGATATTATGTTTACTTTTGCCCCCTTATATAATACGTCTATTGCGTTTGCATTGATATTTGCACTTTCCCTGAAGTTTAGTTCTGATGCAGTTACTGTTCCTTTTGTACTTTCTGCAAGTACAATACCTATAAATACGGCATTTGCTAGTATTACAATAATTAGAGTTGTTATGATTTTTTTCATAATTTTTCTCCCTCTTTATCTGTTTTCGTTTATTGTCATCTTTAGTTTTCAAGAATTATGTTAGCTAATTTTATATTACTAATTATCATCCTCAGTATATACTTTAGAATTTAAAAAGTCAATAAGATTTGTCTTATATTTTGATAAAAAAGTATAGATTTTTTTGTTAAAAAGTGGTATAATTAATTGAAAACCTTTATAGGAGAATTTGCAATGAATGACCGAATGAAAGAGCTTAATCAAATCTGCATGAAATGTCAAAAATAGCAAGATGCTACAATTACTTGTAACTCTTGCTATTTCTATATTTCACTGTATTAATTATTCCATAATATCAGCAACTACACCTGAACCTACTGTTCTACCACCTTCACGAATAGCGAATCTTAGTCCTTTTTCGATAGCGATTGGTGTAATTAATTCGATTGTCATATCGATGTTATCACCTGGCATAACCATTTCTGTTCCTGCTGGTAAATCGATTGTTCCAGTAACGTCTGTTGTTCTGAAATAGAATTGTGGTCTGTATCCATTGAAGAATGGAGTATGACGTCCACCTTCATCAGCTGTTAATACGTATACTTGTGCTTTGAATTTTGTATGAGGTTTGATTGAACCTGGTACTGCAAGTACTTGACCTCTTTCGATTTCTGTTCTTTGAATACCTCTTAATAAAACACCTACGTTGTCTCCAGCTTCAGCGTCATCAAGTGATTTTCTGAACATTTCTAATCCTGTAACAACAGTTTGTTTTGATTCGTTTGTTAATCCAACGATTTCAACTGTATCTTGAACTTTTAATGTTCCTCTTTCAACTCTACCTGTAACAACTGTTCCACGTCCTGATATTGTCATAACGTCTTCAATTGGCATTAGGAATGGTTGGTCAACTGGTCTTTCTGGTGTTGGTATATATGAGTCAACTGCTGCCATTAATTCTTTAATGCATGCATATTCTGGTGCTTCTGGGTCTTGTGATGAACTCTCTAATACTTTTAGAGATGAACCTTTAATTACTGGAATTTCGTCTCCTGGGAAATCATAGCTTGATAATAAGTCTCTAACTTCCATTTCAACTAATTCTAATAATTCTGGGTCGTCAACCATATCGCATTTGTTTAAGTAAACTACTATATATTTAACACCAACTTGTCTTGCTAATAGTATATGCTCTCTTGTTTGAGGCATAGGACCATCAGCTGCTGAAACTACTAATATAGCTCCATCCATTTGTGCTGCACCTGTAATCATGTTCTTTACATAGTCAGCGTGACCTGGACAGTCAACGTGTGCGTAGTGTCTGTTTTCTGTTTCATATTCAACGTGTGCTGTGTTGATTGTGATTCCTCTTGCTCTTTCTTCTGGAGCTTTATCAATTGCAGCATAATCTTCGAATTGAGCTTTACCTTGTAAGCTTAACCATTTTGTAATAGCTGCTGTTGTTGTTGTTTTACCGTGGTCAACGTGACCAATTGTACCAATGTTTACGTGTGGCTTATTTCTAACAAATTTCTCTTTAGCCATTTTAAATTCCTCCTCTTTCTCGCTTTGATTTCTTTTCAAAGCCTTTTTATTAATTTTTAAAATATTAATAACATTTTTATAACAACTTTATTTTATACTATTTTCTAATAAATTGCAAGTGTTATTTTAATTTATTATCTTTTTAAATTATGTTTTAATTTTAGCGTTTTGTCTAAAACACTATTTATTAGTTCTCTTTTTTTGCCTTAGAAGCAACTATTGTATCAAGAACTGATTTTGGAACTTCTTCATAGTGTGAAGGTTCCATAGAGTATGTTCCTCTACCTTGTGTTTTTGAACGTAAGTCTGTTGCATAACCAAACATTTCAGATAATGGAATAAATCCTCTTACTATTTGGTTTCCTGCTCTAGCTTCCATTCCTTCCATTCTACCACGTCTTGAGTTTATATCTCCTATAACGTCTCCCATATATTCTTCTGGAACTGTTACTTCAACTCTCATTATTGGCTCTAGTAAAACTGATTTTGCTTGCTTACATCCTTCTTTGAATGCCATTGATGCTGCTACTTTGAATGCCATTTCTGATGAGTCAACTTCGTGGTATGAACCATCAACTAATGTACATTTGAAGTCTATTACTGGATATCCAGCAAGTATTCCTGATAATGCAGCTTCTCTCATACCTTCTTCAACTGGTTTAATATATTCTTTTGGTACTGCACCACCAACAATTTTGTTTTCAAATTGTATTCCTGAACCTGGTTCTAATGGTTCCATATCAAACCATACGTCACCATATTGACCATGTCCACCTGATTGACGAACGAATTTTCCTTGAACATGTACTTTGTTTCTAATTGTTTCTTTGTATGAAACTTGTGGTTTACCTTCAGTACATTCAACTTTAAATTCTCTTTTTAATCTATCAACGATAATGTCAAGGTGTAGTTCTCCCATTCCTGCTATAATTGTTTGTCCAGAGTCTTTGTCTGTCCATGTTTTGAATGTTGGATCTTCTTCAGCTAGTTTTCCTAAAGCTACTCCTAGTTTTTCACTATTTGCTTTATCTTTAGGCTCTATAGCTATATCAATAACTGGTTCTGGGAATTCCATTGATTCTAGTATTACTGGATGGTCTAAATCACATAATGTATCTCCTGTTGATACATCTTTTAAACCTACTGCTGCTGCAATGTCTCCAGCATATACTTTTTCAATATCTTGTCTATGGTTTGCATGCATTAGAAGTATTCTTCCTATTCTATCCTTCTTGTCCTTTGTTGCATTTAGGATAGTTGAACCTGTATCACAAGTTCCTGAATATACTCTAAAGAAGCAAAGTTTTCCAACAAATGGGTCAGTCATTATCTTGAATGCTAATGCTGAGAATGGTTCTGTGTCAGATGTTTTTCTAGTTACTTCATTTCCTGCTTCATCAATACCTTTAACATCTTCGATATCAATCGGTGCTGGTAAGTAATCAACTATTGCATCTAGTAATTCTTGTACACCTTTGTTTTTATATGATGAACCACAAACTACTGGAACTACAGCGTTTGAAATTGTTCCTTTTCTTAGTCCAAGTTTAATTTCTTCCTCTGTAAGTTCTTCTCCATCTAAGTATTTCATCATTAATTCATCATCTTGCTCAGCTGCTGCTTCAAGCATTGCTGCTCTATATGTTTTGGCGTCTTCTAACATGTCTGCTGGTATGTCTGTTTCTGTTATTTCTTTTCCTTGGTCTTCATTCTTTTGAACGAATGCTTTCATTTTGATTAGGTCTACAATTCCCTGGAATTCATCTTCTTTACCAACTGGTAATTGAATTGGAACTGGATTACATCCTAATCTATCTTTCATTTGCTCAACACAATCATAGAAGTCAGCACCTGTTACGTCCATTTTATTTACATATGCCATTCTTGGTACTTTGTATTTATCAGCTTGTCTCCAAACTGTTTCTGATTGTGGTTGAACTCCACCTTTAGCTGCTAAAACTAGAACTGAACCATCAAGTACTCTTAATGA
>CAQYCU010000029.1:0-16053 GCA_948919095.1 uncultured Clostridia bacterium
TCATATAAATCAGTATCTATAGTTATTTCATTTCCTTTTTCGTCCATTGCTGCAACAGCTGCAAATTCTTGTGCTGATTTTATTGCTGCTGGTGGAACAAGTGACTTATCAACCATTGCAGTTGTATACAATGATGAATCTATTATTTGTCCTGAATAAACATCTCCTTTTAATACTAAAACTTTTACTAAGTTTCCTAAACGTGTTTTTTCAGCATCTTTTAATTTATATATTTGCATTCCTAATAATGCTACTATTACTAACGCAACTACTGTCGTTAATATAATTCCTTTTATAAATGATGAACGTGCTTTTTGCTCTAATGGGTTTAAAGTTGCCATTACATAATTCCTCCTATAATAATATATTGTCCTAGTTATCATACAATATTTTGATATTTTTATCAATAACAATACCACTTTTTTCATTAATTTAATATTTTTGTAATATTTCTGTAATATTTGTTAAATATTTTCTTCAACCCCCTTTATTTTTTGGTAAATTTATGTTATAATAATATTAGTTTATGTGATTTTTTTTTAGGAGGAATTTAAAATGACTTTGTTTTTATTAATATTATTAGCACTTTTAATCGTAATTGCCGCTATGAGTATTAAAATTGTTAGACAATCAGAAGTATATATAATTGAAAGACTTGGTAAATTTCATAAAGTTGCAGATGCTGGTCTTACTATAATTATCCCATTTATCGACCATGTAAGAAGCATTGTTAGTTTAAAACAACAAACTTTAGATATATCTCCTCAAAGGGTTATTACTAAAGATAATGTTACAATTACAATTGATACAGTAGTTTTCTATAGAATTGTTGAACCAGCAAAAGCTGTTTATGAAATTCAGAATTTAAAAAAAGGTATTGAATATCTTTCAGTTACAGCTATGAGAGATTTAGTTGGTAAAATGGATTTAGATTCTACTTTTAGTTCTAGAGACACAATTAATGATAAGTTGAGAGCCATTCTTGATGAAGCTGCTACTAAATGGGGTTGTGACATTGATAGAGTTGAAGTTAAAGATATTATGCCACCACCAGATGTTAGAGATGCAATGGAAAAGCAAATGAATGCTGAACGTAATAAGCGTGCTGCAATACTTCAAGCTGAGGGTGAACGTCAAGCTGCCGTTCTTAAAGCTCAAGGTGAAAAAGATGCTGCAATACTTCATGCAGATGCTCAAAGAGAATCTAAGATTAGACAAGCACAAGGTGAAGCTGAATCTATTAGAAGAATTGCTGAAGCTAAAGCTGAGGAAGTTAAAATGGTTTATGGAGCTATGATGAAGGCTAACCCTAATGAGAAAATTGTTCAATTAAAATCTCTTGAAACATTGAAAGAAGTTGCTGATGGAGATGCTAATAAAGTATTTATTCCATTTGACGCAACTACAACTCCTCTTGCAAGTATAGGTGCAATGAAGGAAATTGTTAAAGAAGAAAAAAATAATAAATAGATTACATAATTAAATTCTAATTTAATCTATAAATACTATTTTTAAAAGCTCTCTATTGAGAGCTTTACTTTTTTATAATTAGAATTTTAAATTCATACTAATTTAAAGATTATTAAATTATTTTTCTTTCAATTAGTGAAGAAAAAATTTCAAAAACTGTTGACATTGCTTAGATTATTTTGTATAATTAATACGTTGTTAACATGGCGAAATAGCTCAGCTGGCTAGAGCGTTCGGTTCATACCCGAAAGGTCGTGGGTTCGATCCCCTCTTTCGCTACCAATAATTAAGCAGAAAGTTTTTTACTTTCTGCTTTTGACATATTTTTCTTTTTCTTACTATAATATTTTCACAGTTTCATCTAATACCGCATTTTGCCCTTTTGGAATTTCAAGAATTTCAAATTTTGAAATTGAATTTCCAAATTTAATCTCAATTATATCACCTACTTTAACCTCATAACTTGGTTTTGCAGTTTTTCCATTTACACTAATTCGTCCATTGTCTGCCGCTTCATTAGCAACAGTTCTTCTCTTGATTATTTTTGTAACTTTTAAAAACTTGTCTAATCTCATTAAAATTAATTTCCTCCTAATTATCTAAAACTCTAATGCAAATCACCTGTGCTTTATAACTTTACTTCCCTATTTAATGTTGTTGAATATATATACATTTTTGTAACCTTTCTTTTCATCGACTTTTCTAACGCCTTTTTATATAAATTTAATTGATTATAATATCTTTCTTTTAAAATATCCTCATCTACGTTTCTATCAGTCTTGTAGTCAACTAAAATAAGATTATCATTTTCATCAATATAATATAAATCGATTATTCCTTGTATTAATACATTCTCTTCTGTGTGATTATAGTTTACATACATATAAAATGGCGTTTCTTTTTGTATTTCCTTTGAATTTTGTAATTCTTTAAATATCTTTGAATTTATATAGTCTTCAAAAATATCTAAATTTTCCTTTAAAAATGTTTTACTCTTTTCGTCTACTTTTAAATTATCAATTGTATTTTCTATTTCAGAGTTCTCCAGTTTTTGTAATACTAAATGAACTAGGCTTCCTTTTTCAGCTGGAGTCAACGTTTTTTCTTCTTTATTTAATAATAATTTATTTATTTTTATAGTTTTATTTTTGACTTCTTCTACTGCATGTGCACTTTCTTCGTTATTATTAAAAGTGTCCTCTCCTTCAATTATTACATTATCCTCTTCAAATATAAGCTCACTATTTTTTAAAGCTGTAACTGAAGTCTTGCTTGGTGCATTTATTTCTTTTTCAAACTCATATTTCCAATTTAATAGTTCATCAACCTTTTCATATTTTCCTTTGTTAATTTCTTTATTCATATAAAAATCAGCCTTTTCATTTTCAAGGCTACTGTTAGAAAAAGCCTTTAATTCATTTCTATTTATAATGTTAAAATCAAGTTCAATTTCGTTATTATACTCATGTATGAATTCAAACCATTCTAAGTAATTTTTTGAATTTCCAAGTAGCATTGGGTCTATTTTATCAGGTCTAGAACTCCCATAAAACTTCTGTATCTTTTGATATTTATCATCTAGTTTCTTTTTAATATCTTTTTCTGCTCCAATTATTATTAACTTTTCTTTCGCTCTAGTTAATGCAACATATAGAATTCTCATTTCCTCTGCAATTTGTTCTTTTCTTAATTTCTCTTTTATAAAATTCTTGCTTAAAGTTGGATACTTTATTCCTTCTTTTTTGAAGTCAAATCCTATTCCTAAATCTTGGTCATATACAAATTCTTTTCTTTCATCTTGAAAATTAAAAGGTTTTTCAATTCCGCATAAAAATACAATTGGAAATTCTAATCCTTTACTTTTGTGTATTGTCATTATTCTAACAACGTCATCAGTTTCACTAAGCATTTTTGCTTCTTCAGAGCCTGCTGGATTTCTTTCTCCTATTTTCTCCATAAACGTAATAAAATTAAATAATCCCTTAAAACTAATTTTTTCATAATCTTTTGCTTTTTCGAACATTTTTCGTAAATTAGCTTGACGTATATTTCCATTTGGCATAAGTCTAACATAATAGTAATATCCTGTTTCAGAATATATACTCCAAATAAGTTCATCAATTTTAAGCTCTTTTTCAAGCTTTTTATAATGCTCTATCATATCTATGAATTCTTTTGATTTATTCGAAAGCTCCTTATTATTGCTTTTTGTCGCTTCTTGCAGAGCATAATAATATGCTCCTTCTCTTTTAAGCAGTCGGATTTCTGTTAATTCATTTTCATTAAATCCACCAATCATTGACCTCATAACAGTTACTAGTGGTATATCCTGCAGAGGATTGTCTATTATCTTTAATAATGAAATAATAGTATTAATTTCTATACTTTCTAAATAATTAGTTGGAGCGTCTGAAAATACTGGTATACCCGCTTCTATGAATTCTTTTTCTATAGTTGGTCCCATAACTTTTATGCTTCTTAGGAGAATTACCATATCCCTATAATTTATACCTTGCTCATGTAATTCTTTTATTCTTTTTACAATTAATCGTGCCTCTAAAATTGCATTATCTATTATTTCTCCATCTTCATCTTCTGATTCACTTATATCTATTTCTTCTTGTGTGTTTTCACAATTCTTCTCTTTTTCTGTTTTGCTAGTTTCTGTGTCAATTTCATCTTCCAGTTCAATCAGATTCATTTCTGTTTTGCATTCTATTTTAGGTTCGTCAAAATTTGCAGAAAAATTTAGGTATTCACTTTTGTCATAATTAATTCCGCCATTTTCTTCTCCCATCAGGTTTTGAAATAATACATTTATAAAGTCAATTACATTTTTCCTACTTCTAAAATTTTTGTATAATTGTATTTTTGTTTCTTTGTCAAGGTCCTCATTTTCCTCGATTAAACTGTATGCTCTATATTTGTTCAAAAATAAATCAGGTCTTGCCTTTCTAAATCGGTATATACACTGCTTTACGTCGCCTACCATAAACATATTTTTTCCGTTTGAAACGCTACTTAAAATTCTCTCTTGTACTAAATTTATGTCTTGATACTCATCAATTAGCACCTCATTAAAGTCATACCTTTTAGCAATCTCAGTTTTTTCTCCATTTTCATTAACAAGTAAATTTAATGTTATATGTTCAATATCATTATAGTCGATTATGTTTTTTTCTCTTTTTCTTTTTGTATACTCTTCTTCAAATTCTAATAAAATATTTTTAATTTCAACAAGAACTGGGTACATAACATTTATATCTGAAATAACTTCTTCATATGAATCAACATAATAATTTTTTATAACATTATTAATACTTGTTTTTACTTTTTCTCGCATATTTTTAGTTTCATTTTTTAAATCAAGTATCCCCTCACTACTAAACTTTCTTTTTTGACTCCATTTACCCCATTCGAATTCTGCTATATTTTCAGCCGTACTTTTAAAATTGCTACAATCTATACTTTTCAAACTATTAATGTCTGTACAAATTACATCATAGCAATCAATTAATTCTGGTTCATCTAATAACACATTCTTAATTTGTAATAAATCTTCTATTCCTTTTTCTATTGTATTTTTTGTTTCTTCTACTATTAGTTTTGCCATTTGACTATCTTCAAATTTTCCATTTTCTGTATTAAATCTTTCAACCGCTTCTTCTATCCACTTTTCAGGATATGGCACACTGCTAATAAATTTAAATAAACTTAATACTATCTCTTTTAAGTTACTATTATCACCATACTTTGTATATAAGCTTAATAAATTAATAAACTCTTCATCTCTTTGTTCATATTTGTCTTGAAAAACTTTTTCAATTGCTTCATCTTTCATTATTTCAGTTTCATTTGTGTCGCCTATTCGGATATTTGCACTTAACTCTGTTTCAAAAAAGTTGTTTTTAATTACATCTAAACAAAATGAATGTATTGTTGAAATATGGGCATGATTAATTAGTCCAATTTGTTTTTGCAAATTTTCATCCTCTGGATTTTTTTCTAGCTCTGTATATATTGATTTCAATAGTCTTTCCTTCATCTCACTTGCAGCAGCTTTAGTAAAAGTCGATACTAATAATTTATCAATATCTACTTTTTCATTAATTACTTTATTAATTATTCTAGCAACTAATACTGTTGTTTTTCCTGAGCCTGCACCAGCTGAAACAAGTATATTGTTTCCTTTTGAATCTACCGCTTTTTGTTGTTCTTTAGTAAAAGCCATTTTTCTCTCCTATTGCTAATTTTTTTAATTTATTTGATTTTTATGTATTTTATCATACTCTTGTTTATTTTACAATTTTTTATTATAAATTTTATTTTTTAGGACACACTATTATCGAAGTAATATAAAGTGAGGTGAAAATTTTAAAATGAAAAAAGAAGATAATGATATGTTTCCCCAAGAAGATAATGTGGTGGCTGGGACTTCACGCCCAAAAGTACGTAAGAAATCAAGCTCTATCTCTAACGATAATGCAAATTCTCAAGAGCATGGCACTAACGATGAGAATAGAAACATTCCAACAGTTGATGTCCCTAATGTGCCAACTCCTAACTCTGACGATTTCAACAATAATTTAACTAAAACTTCTAGTTATGACATAAATGATGAAGGTGTTTCTAATGAATCTTCTGAGGATACTAGTTCAGAAAATACTATGTCAGAAGAAAATCCCGAAAATGCAAGCTCTACTGATACTTCTTCCGAATATGAAGACAATGACTGTTCTGAATGTAGTGAAGATGATGAATGCTCTGATATTGAAGAGAATTGTGAAATAGATGATTGCTATTATGATAATTATTCTAGTTCATGTAATCTTGATTTAGCTGTTCTTAATGAAATAAGTAAAGCGTGCCAAACTGCAATGAATAATATTTCATATTTAGTTAAAAGCATATGCAATTCTAATATGAAAAAAGAACTTGTTTCAATGTATTCTCAATATTCAAATGTTTTGTTTCAGGTTAATCAACATTTCGAAAAATATGGAGAAGTTCCTGATTGTGTTTCTATTGGTTGCAAACTTATGGGATTTTGCGGTATTAAAATAAATACTTTAAAAAATAAAACTAGCTCTCATGTTGCGGATATTATGATACAGGGAACTTTAATGGGCGTTATTAAATGTCAGAAAATTTTAAATTGTCAATTAAATATTGATGCATCTACAATAAATCTTTTAAAAGATTTTAATAAATTTCAAAGAGATAATATCGACAAACTTAATGCCTATTTATAAAAAAGAAGTACTCGGGTTTGTTAGTTTTTCTAACATTTCGAGTACTTTTATATTATTAATAATTTATAATTACTTATTTTTCTTTTTCCTTACAGTATATCCAAATGTTCCTAACTTCTTTCCTAATGAATAATATCCTCCATTTGCATATGCAATTAAGTTGCATTTAGATATGTCAAATGCTCCCTTTTCATCTATGTACTTTTCATCAGCGTCTATAGAAAGTACTCTTCCTACAAACATAGTATGGCTTCCATAAGCATGTTTTTCTTCAACTCTGCATTCTATTGAAACTGGACTTTCCCTTATTAATGGACATTTTATAAATTTTGCTTTTTCTTTTGTTAAATGCATTTCTTTAAATTTATCAATATCTTTTCCACTCTTTACACCACACCAATCAGTAGCATATACTAATTTTTCATTAGTTAAATTTATTGCAAATTCCTCACCTTCATTTATTAAATTGTATGAATATCTTGAAGGCCTTACTGATATATAACACATTGCTGGGTCAGAGTTTATTATTCCTGTCCATGCAACTGTTAAAACATTTGACTTTTCCATTGTTCCTGAAGTTACTAATACTGCTGGTATTGGATATTCGAATGTTCCTGGTTTCCATATTACTTTTCCCATATTTTCCTCACTTTCTCTGTAACATAGTGGCTTCCGCCCCTATTCTTAACATTTTCCACCATACTAATTATTAGTGTGTTTTCATCATCAAAACTGTTAAACCATCCTATCTCTTCTCCATCTTTATCTTGTTGTGTTTTCTTTATTTCTGCTGTACCAGTCTTTCCTGCTATTGTTTTTCCATCGATTTTGCACAATTTTCCTGTTCCTTTTTCTACAACTTGAATTAAACCTTCTTTTATTATATTCGCATTTTTTTCAGTTATTACATTTTCCCTGTAATATTTAACTCTGTTTTCTTCATTTTCTTCATATATCAAATACGGTTTTATCATATTTCCTTCATTTGCAAATACTGAATACATACTCGCCATTAATATTGGGGTTACTAACATTTCCGATTGTCCATATCCACTATTTGCAATTGATGCTTCACTATCCATTAATCCATAAGTTGATTTAGTAATTTCTTGAACAAATTCTATATCTTGATTAAATCCAAATTTCTCTAACCATTTTGTTAAGTTTTCTTTTCCTATCTTAAGTGCCGCCTTTGCAAAATATATATTGTCTGAATATACCAATGCATTTTCTAAATTTGCTGTTTCGTTATATTGTTCAATTGTTGTTACAAATAAATCTTTCCAAGAGCTGTCTTTTTGCCATTTATCTCCGCTTCTTCCGAAATCTTCACTAGGTGTAAATGAGTTCGTCATTATTCCAATAGCTCCTATAATTGGTTTTATTGATGAGCCTGGTGGATATGCACTTACATATCTATTAAACATAGGTTTTTTTTCATTGTTCTGTAAACTGTTCCATTCTTCTTCACTAATTCCTATTACAAAATCATTAGCATTATATGATGGTGTACTTACTAATGCTAGTATTTCTCCTGTTTTATAATTTATTGAAATATGTGCTCCTTCGTCCTCTTTAAATTCTTCATATATATTTTTTTGCATTTCTATATCAATTGTAAGTCTAATACTATCCCCATTCTTTACTTCTTTTTTTGTTAAAGTTTTTACTTTTTCTCCATTTTTTTCAATGTAAATTTCAATACCGTCTTTTCCTTTTAATGTATTATTAAATGTATATTCAAGTCCAGCCTTTCCTTCTTTATCTTGAATATATCCTGTTAATATTGATGTTGCCTCTTTATATTGATATACCCTAGCTTTTGCATCAGTAATCATTATTCCTTTAATTTTAAGCAATTCATTTTTTCTGTCTTGCTCTTCCTTTGAGAACTTTACTATTGGCACAAATGTATCTTCTTTTACATATTCTTCTTCTATGCTCTTTTTTATCTTATCTACATTTACTTTTGTTAGTTCTGCTATTCTATTTAAGTCAGTTGTCTCGTCCATTTTGTTTGGAACTATTCCAATCGAATAAATCTCCCCATCTCTAGCAATTGCATTTCCATTTCTGTCATAAATTGTTCCTCTCACTGCTTCAATATTTTTTACTCGGACTTTGCTATCTTCATTTTCTAAGTCGGGAAATATTAATGCTGAAGACCATTCTATGATATATTTATTATCAATATGATTTAAATTTACTGTATTAATGAAATTTATATTTCCAGCAACTGTTTTCATTGAATTATTATAAGTAATTTTGTTTTTATTTCCTATGTCATTTTTTGAATTTGTTACTATTTGTATTGATATATTCTCCGCTTCAATTCCTTCATATATGTTTTTTATTCTGCTTATAAATTCTTCTTTGCTAAGATTTGTTTCAACTAAATCATACATTTTATCATAGTCTTTATTTTGTAATAGTGAAAAATATTCTTTAAGCACCATTGAGCTTTCCATTTTATTTACATAAATATATAGTCCTACTGTAACACATATACATAGCAATATCAACACTAACATTACTTTTCTTTTTCTTCTTTTTAGTTCTTTCTTTTGTTGTTTTAGTTCTCTTTTACTTTTTTCTTCACTCTTTGACTTTTTATTTTTTAATTGTCTTGCTTTTTTTCTTTTACTTTCGTTTTCATTTTCTACTTTCCTTTTTTTCTTTTTTGCCATAAAGTCTAGTCCTTCCTACTTTATGATTTTGTCTTACAATATTATGTTTCATTAATTAATGAATTATTTTCTTTTATCCATTCATTAACTTCATTTTCATCAATTACTTCATTTGTACTATTACTAAACTTATTAATTATTTCTACTTGCTCTTTAAATTTTTCTAATGTCATATCACTTTCACTCATTAAATTTTTTCCTTCATCAATAAGTTGCCCTACTGTTTTATTATATATGTCTTTATACAATATGTCGTCATCTTGAATATTTAGATATTCCTCTGTTAAGCCTGCTTTTGACATATGATTTACACATGCATATGTAAAATAATAAGCATCATCTGAATCTTTTAACTGTTCTGTTACTTGTTCTGTTATTTTTGCATAATTATCTTTTGTTATTAATTTATTTCTAATATTTCCATTTTGGGTAAATATAAAATATCCTCCAATAACCAATACTGCAACTACAATTATTGATATCGCTATCGCTACTATTCTTTTTATATTTTTACTTCTGTTTTCTTTCATATCTTATTTTCCTTTCACTATACATTTAACCTTCAACTATAGTATATCATTATTTTTAAAATATTCAAGTATAAATATCAAAAACTCGAAAGCATATGCTTTCGAGTTCTAAATTAGTCTTGTGAATATGGTAACATTGCAATGTGTCTACATCTATTTACAGCGATTGTTATATCTCTTTGATGTTTAGCACAAGCTCCTGTTACTCTTCTTGGATGAATTTTTCCTTTTTCATTTACAAATTTCTTTAATTGTTCTGGATTTTTATAATCTAAAACAATGTTTCTATCTGCACATAAAGGACAAACTTTTTTTCTAATTCTTTTTACTTTGTAATCATCATCATAATCTTTATTTCTATTTCTGTTATTATTTTTCTTATTTTTCTTATCAGCCATTATTATTTTCCTTTCCTAGGTGTTTAGTTTGTTTTTTCAAACTCCCCCTATTTTTTAATTTTACTAAAATGGTAAATCATCTCCTGATGATACTTCAAAATCTGAACTTGTATCAGTTGTTGGCTCTGCTCCAAATACATCTCCAATGCTGTCTCCTGAATCACTATTCTTTTTGCTATCTGCAAAATATACTTCTTCAGCAACAACATCTGTTGAATAACGTTTTTGACCTTGTTGGTCATCCCAACTTCTTGTTTGTATTCTTCCTACTACTGCTACTTGTTGACCTTTTTTGAAATATTTGCTAACGAATTCACCTGTTTTGCTCCATGCTGTTATATTGATAAAATCAGCAGTTTGTGAATCGCCTTCTCTTGTAAATCTTCTATTTACTGCTAGAGAGAATGATGCAACTAATGTGTTATTAGTTGTTGTATACCTAACTTCTGGGTCTCTTGTTAATCTTCCCATTAAAATTACTTTGTTCATATTATTTTTCCTTTCGCTCACTAACGTTCGCTCATCGTCATTCATCATTTTTTTCAAAAATAATGTCTGACAATTCTTTGGGCCTAGTTAACTCTAATATCAATGAATTTTATTACTTCATCAATTATTCTGTAATTTCTCTCTAATTCTGCAATTAAAGTTGGATTTCCTTCAAAGTAGAATGCAACATAAATTCCTTCTTTGTTCTTCTTAACTTCATAAGCTAATCTTTTCTTGCCCATTTCTTCTACTTTGTCCATTTTACCATCTTTGTTAACTAATGCTGTTATTGTGTTTTCTAATTCTTTTAATTTGTCTTCATCAACATTTGGATTAACAATAATAATGCTTTCATATTTATTCATATCTTCACCTCCTCATAGATATAGCCTGCCTTCTCATGCAAGCAAGGATATACATATTTTAACATAAAAAACCTTGTTTTGCAAGGCTTTTTTTAAATTTTACATATATTCTTTTAATTTTTTAGACCTTGATGGATGTCTAAGTTTGCGTAAAGCTTTTGCCTCAATTTGTCTAATTCTCTCACGAGTAACGTTGAACTGTTTTCCTACTTCTTCAAGAGTTCTTGCTTTTCCATCATTTAATCCAAATCTTAAACGAAGTACTTTTGCTTCTCTTGGTGTTAGTGTTTTCATAACATCTTCAAGTTGTTCTCTTAACATCATATATGAAGCAGCATCCTGTGGTGATGGAGAATCTTCATCTTGAATAAAATCTCCTAGATGACTGTCATTTTCTTCTCCAATAGGAGTTTCAAGTGATACTGGGTCTTGTGCAATTTTTTGAATTTCCAGCACTTTCTCAATTGGTAGTTCCATTTCTTTTGCTATTTCTTCGGTTGAAGGCTCTCTACCATTTTGTTGTAAAAGATGTCTTGATATACGTAATAATTTATTTATTGTTTCTACCATATGAACTGGAATTCTTATAGTTCTAGCTTGGTCAGCTATTGCTCTTGTAATAGCTTGTCTAATCCACCAAGTTGCATAAGTACTAAATTTGTATCCCTTAGTATAGTCAAACTTCTCAACGGCTTTTATTAATCCCATATTTCCTTCTTGTATTAAATCTAAAAATAGCATTCCTCTTCCTATATATTTTTTTGCTATACTTACTACAAGGCGTAAATTTGATTCTGTAAGCTTCTTCTTTGCTTCTTCGCTATTATCAAGAACCTTTTTTGCAAGTTCTAGTTCTTCATCATATGACAAAAGTGGTATTTTACCAATTTCTCTTAAATACATTCTAACTGGGTCGTCAACCTTTATTCCATCAACATTTTCTACATTGTTAAGGTCTTCAACTGATATTTCTTCTACATCTTCTAAGTCTGCAGAGTCTGGTTCAAGTTCATCAATGTCTTCATCTGCTGAAACTATTATACCATTTTTTTCAAGTGCTATAAATACTTGTTCCATCTCTTCTGTTGAAGCATTTCCTAGTTGTTGTGCTATATCTCCATATGTTAGCTTTCCACTCTTTTTAGCTTTGGCTAATAATTTACTTAATTTATCACTATTATTTTCACTATTTACTTCTTCTGCTTTAAGTTCTTCATCTTTTTTATCTTTTTCTTCTTTATTAGTTTTCTTAGTTTCAGATTTAACTTCTTTAATTTCTTTCTTATCTTTTTCTACCTTATCTTCAGTAGTCTTTTTGCTTTCAGTTTTTTCTTTTTTATTAATGTCTATTACTTTTTTGTCTTCTTTTTTACTTGCACCCTTAGACTTTGTTTTTACTTCTTTTTTAGTTTCTGCCTTTTCTTTTTCACTTTTCTTTTTTGAAGTTTTCTTTTCTTCTTCCTTCTTTTTCTTAATTCTTTCTTTATCTTTTTCTTGTTTTTCTTTAGTTTTCTGTTTTTCAATTCTAGCACTATCAATTAATTTAATAACATCTTCGACATTATTATTTTTTACTTCTTTATCTTTTTTCATTTAACTTCCCTCACTTCGTTAAATATCTTGTTATATTAACTAATTCTTTTTGTAGATTTTCTTTTTCTCCCACTTGTAATTCTTGTGGATTTTGTAATTTTTTAGTTATATATGCTAATCTTTCTTTTTTGCTTTCTCTTAGATATGTATTTTCCATATCTTCAATTGCTTTATTCAATTTATTTTCATCAGTTAATTCAAAATCATATGCTGATATTCCAGTTAAATAACTACATATACCTTCTTCATTATCAAACCAATCTAGTAGATTTTCTATATCTTTATTATTCGATAATTTCTCGTATATTGTTGTAATTATTTCTTTGTTTCTTTCATCTTTAATTAATTCAGGTTTTACAATGCTTGAAATTCTTTTGAAACTTTCATCTGAATAATTTATTAATAAGTATATTATCATTTGTTCTCTTTTTAAAATTTTAGGTTCAATATTTGATTCTTTTTTTTCTGTAATATTATTTTGTGTTTTTCTTTCAAGAGTTTGTATTTTTGCTTCTGTTTTATAGATTATTTTATTTATTTCAGCTATTATAGCTTGTCTTGATATTTGATATGCTTCTGAGATTTTATCAATATATACTTCTCTTTCAATTACATTGCTCTCTTCTGATAATATTTTTGCAATTTCATTTAAAAATTTTATTTTGTCATTTACATTTTCAAGGTTTAATTCTTGTTTTAAAACCTTTACTCTGTATTCTACTATAGAAAGGCTCTCATCCATGCATCTTATAAATCTCTCGGGGCCATACTTTAGCACATATTCATCTGGGTCTTTAGCACCGCTTATTTGTAGTACTCTTATATCCATTCCCATATTTTTAAGTATAGACATTGCTCTTATTATTGCATTTTGTCCTGCTCCATCTGAATCATACCCAAGTATTACTTGTTCACTATTTTTACGTAAAAGCCTGGCCTGATTATCAGTTAGTGCTGTTCCTAAAGATGCAACTACATTTGTTATTCCCCTCTGATAAAGTGATATTGCATCCATATATCCTTCAACTATTAGAATACGTTTTAGTGTTCCTGGTGATTGTCTTTTTGCAACGTTTAGTCCAAATAAATTTCTTCCTTTACTATATACTATATTTTCAGGAGAATTGATATACTTAGGATTGTGCTTGTCTTTTGGAACATTATCATTTAGACGTCTTCCTCCAAAGGCTATAACTCTATTTCTAACATCTTGTATTGGAAACATTATTCTGTTTCTAAATTTATCATATAGTTCTCCATTTGATGATTTTCCAATAAGACTTGATGCAAGCATTGTTTTTTCGCTAAAACCTTTTTGTTTTAAATATGCTAACAATTCATTATTATATCCAGCATATCCTATTAAAAATGATTTTAATGTATTATCACCTAATTTGCGTTCTTTTATGTATGATTGTGCTTCTTTTGATGTCGGTTTATATAAATTCTGGTGAAAAAATTCTGCTGATGCCTTATTTATTTTGTATACTTCTTCTTTTAATTTTTCCTTTTCTACATCTACTGTTCCTGCTACTGTTGGTAGTTGTATTCCTGCTCTTTCAGCTAATATTTGAATGCTTTCAACAAAATTTACATTTTCTATTTTTTTTATAAAATTTAAAACGTCTCCTCCAACTCCACAGCCAAAACAATGAAATATCTGTTTATCAGGTGATACTGAAAATGATGGTGATTTTTCATTATGAAATGGACATAACCCAAGATAATTTCTTCCACTTCTTTTTAAGTTAACATATTGTGAAATTACATCTACTATATCATTATGACTTCTTATTTCTCCTAATATTTCCTCACTATAATACAATTGACCTCACCTTTCTTTTCTCATAGTATAATATTCGACAAAAGTTAACTAAATCCTTCTATTTTTTAAAATTATGTAAAGTAGTGTCTTTCTATTAATTAATTTCATGCAAATTATGTAAATCTCTATAGACATAAAATAATCGTTGGTCAAATATTGGGGTATTTATAAAGTATATAAATACCTATTCTTTGTATCAACGATTATGTATTTTTAATCTTTTATAATTAACTTATGTGTTTTTATTAATATTTTATAAATTTGTAACTCCTGTGTCATTAAATGGCACAAATTTATTGACAGCACTTTGTTTTAAGTCAATTCGTGCTTCTATTGGAACTTTATACTCCTTATAAGACATATTAATTTTATTATCAACTAATTCTTCTATCTCTGTTTGTGATGCATGTTCTGCTAATACTAATTCACTTACTAAAATTAGTTTTGCATTATTTAACATTTTCTTTTCACCTGTTGATAGAGTTCCTTTTTCCTTTTGTTTGAAGGTTAAGTTTCTAACAACATCTGCTACTTCAAATATATCTCCTGTTTTCATTTTGTCAAGATTATCTCTGTAACGTTTATTCCAGTTATCTGACATTTCAGTTTCATTTGCTTCTAAAACTTTTAAGACTTGACCAGCTTCTTGCTTATTTATTATATTTCTTACTCCCATTGCTTCAGCTTTGGCAGTAGGGACCATTACTTTTACTTCTCCTGGTAAATTGATAATATAATATTGTAAAGTCTCACCTAATACTTCTTTTTCTTCGATTGCGTCGATTGTTCCTGCACCATGCATTGGATACACTATATTGTCGCCTATGTTAAACATTCGCTACTCTCCTTTCCAATTTATGGTCTATAGAGTATAATCGTCCTCTTTTTACCACATAAATATTATATCACATTTTTAACTTTATGTAAAGAAATTTTCAAAATTTTTTATATCATTTTTGCTTGTATTGCATTTATTAAAGTAGCATTACTACTTAAATCTAATATTATTATTTTGTAGTTGAGCCAAATCCTCCAGCTCTTTCTCCTTCTGAGTTATCATCATCAGCCTTTAAATATTTTTGAAATATTCCTTGTCCAATACATTCTCCTTTTTTTATTTCTACGTCTTCTCCTTTAAAATTAAAGAATGCAAACATAATGGCTCCATCATTATCAGAGTTTCCATAATAATCTTTATCCACAATGCCTACACTATTTGCTAATATTAATCCTTTTTTCTTTGGGTTAGAACTTCTATTATATAAACATAACATTTCATCATCTTGCATATATGCTTTTATTCCTGTTTTTATAAGTGTTGGTGCCACACCTGGCTTAAAAGCTGGTACTATGCAATCTTCGGCTGCTTCAAAATCATATCCTGCTGAATATTTAGTTTTTCTTTCTGGTAAATTAATTCCCTTATCTTCAAATCCTTTTGCTA
>CAQYCU010000029.1:16153-17333 GCA_948919095.1 uncultured Clostridia bacterium
TATGAGTTTAGAGGTAATATTATAGCTATTAGAAAAAATGAAGCCAAGAATATAGTTGTAACAACTAATTCTTAGCTATATATGATATATGTGTAAATGGGCTTACTTTTACTTAATTAAAATATTAGTAATTATGTAATTTTATCATTTGAATCTATTACTATTTTTTTAACAAGTTTCTTTGTTCTTTATAGTTTGGCATATATCTTTCAACCATTGCCCAGAAGTTTTTTGAATGATTCATATATTTCAAGTGACAGATTTCATGTAGTACAACATAGTCAATTACATTTCTGTTATACATCATTAAGTCTTGATTTATAGTAATTCTTCTAGTAGTTGAGCATGACCCCCATGCTCCTTTCATTTTTTTTATTTTATATTCTTCTGGTGCTAAACCTACTAACTTTCTTATCTTTTCCATTGATAACTCAACTTCATTTTCTGCAATCTTATAATACATTTTGTCTATCATTGTTTTTATTTTGTCAGCATTGTCTTCATCAGAAAAGCTTATTGGTAATATTATCTCAATCTTTCCATTGTCAACATTTAATATGGCACTGTTAATATCCTTATAATATACGTTTAAATAATATGTTTGCCCTAATATTTGATATTTCTCACCATCTACATATTCTTTTGCTTTTCTTGGAGATATTTTGTATTCTTCAAGTTTTTTTGTTATCCATGCTTGTTTGCTTTCAACTACTTCTTGAATTTGGCTTGCAGTTACATACCAAGGGGCTTTTACTACTACCTCTCCATTTTGTATTGTTATATATAAATTTTTAACTTTTGCCTTGCTTACTGTGTATGCTATTGTTTTGCTTTCATATTTAATTTTTCTCATAGTAGTTTCTCCTTTACCTTGTTTTTCAGGGGTTTCTCTTTAATATTATGTAACCTAATTCGTTCATTTGTTTTGTAAACCTTTGTTCGATTTTTATTCTACATTTATTTTTTTAAAAAGTCAATACATTTTTTAAAATATTCTTAAATTTTTTATAATAAAATTTAAGAGATTAAAATTTATCGGATTTTATATAATAATCAAGCCACCAATTGTAGTTCACACGTCACTTGAAAGTTCATAATCTTAGTCATAGTTAGAGGGGGCATTTTTGTACTGAACCCAAAAAATTGGACATTTTTTGATTAGGTACTAGGCAACTTGGGA
>CAQYCU010000030.1:0-16644 GCA_948919095.1 uncultured Clostridia bacterium
AGTTTTAGAAGCTAAAGTAAATCCATCTTCTACTCTAACTATCTGTATTCCGCGACTTTCATTTTCATATTCTATTTGCATTTCACTTATTAATCTATTTATCGTATCAGAATTTAATTCCAAAATATTTATTAATTCACCAAATTTGACACATCTGCCTGTTGCAAATAGTATTGCTTCTATTATTCCTTTCGCTTTTTCTTCTTCCATATATTACCCCTTTATTTTGCAATTTATAATTGACTAAAATTTATCAATATCCATAGTGTTATATTAGCTTTTATGAGTATATCATAAATATTTGCATTTTTCCACATTTTTTTAATTTTTCCTTGAATTATTTGTTTTATTATGGTATAAAATATTTATAAAATCTATATCTTATTATTATAGATAATGAACATATGAAGGGAAATTATTAAAATGGAAGAGTTTGATAATAATGAAGAAAAGAAAAATATTAAAATAGAAATTGTTAAAGGAAATCCTAAAGATTTAAATATTTCTGAAGTTAAGGATAATCTGTCTTTTGAAGTTGTTGAAGAAAAACCTAATCAAAAGATTATAGTTCCTGAAAACCAAAAAAAATGTGACAGTAATTGTGAAGAATAGTTTTTTTATTATAAACTTTGTTAAGAATATTAATGAACGCCTTTTTTAGAGCGCTCATTTTTTACTTGTTTTTATCTTAGAATACATAGTTTTCTATACTTTGGGATAATATTATAATTTATTATTTCAAGTCTTCATCAAAATATGCTGAAATTCCTTCTAGTAGTTCAAAGTTCTTTTGTCTTAATACTTCATACGCTATGATAGCTACTGAATTTGATAAATTTAGTGAACGTAGAGTCTCCCTCATTGGAATTCTTATTGTTTTATCTATATATTTTAATAATGTGCTTTCTGGAAGTCCCTTTGTTTCTTTTCCAAATAATAAGAATACTTCGTCCATATTACTATAATTTACGTCTGAGTATATATGTTTTGCTTTGGTCGTTGCAAAGTACATACTATGTTCTTCTGGTTTATATTTTTCTAAAAATTCATTAAAGTTTTTATGCTCTTCTATTGCAAGTTTATCCCAATAGTCTAGTCCTGACCTTTTTACTGATTTTTCGTCTACTTTAAATCCCAATGGGTGTACTAAGTGAAGTTTTGCCCCTAATATTGCACATGTTCTTGCTATGTTTCCTGTGTTTTGTGGTATCTCTGGTTCTACTAATACTATATGTAATTTCATTTTCCTCGCCTTCTTTTAATTTTTGTATTATTATAGCATATAAAGTTGTAAAAATAAAGGATTTTAAAATTTAAGTTAATTTTCTTCATCTAATAAGGATATTTTCATTAAATCTCAGTTGCCCCTATTATTCCTGCATCATTTTTTAACTTAGCAGATAATAAAACTACTTTTGTATTTTTATTAAATACATAATTTTTTAATTTTTCAGCCAATGGTTTTAAAAATATATCATCATAATATGAAAAACTTCCACCAAAGCAAATTGCTTCTGGTTCAAATATGTTAATAAGATTTGATACCCCTATTGAAACATTTTCAAGATATTCATCAATAAATTTGTTAACTTTAGCTTTATGAGAATTTTCTCTAATGAAGTTTTGTACTTCCTCTGATTGAACGTCTTTTGAAAGATTTAGTTCTTCTATTGCTCTTGCTTTAAATCTTTTCATTGAAGCATATGTTTCAAAGCAACCATTTTTTCCACAATTACAAGCTATTCCTTCTTTGTTGATAATCATATGTCCAAATTCAAATCCTGGATTTTGTTTTGGTCTTAAAAGTTTTCCATCTAGAAAAACTGCTGAACCAACACCAGTCCCCATACATAAGAATAAACAGTCGTCATAATCTTTTAAAGCTCCATATTCCTTTTCAGCAACACCTGCACATTTACCATCATTTGAAAGCTTTATTTCGGTTTTATATATTTTACTTAATCTTTCAGCTAAATTAAATTCTTTAATATGTAAGTTCACAACATTTCTAATTGAAGTATCCGTAGGGCTTCCTGGTACTGCTATACCAATTCTAGTAATATCATTTATTGTATAATCGTATCTATTTAATAAAGTTTTTATTTCATTTTGAATTGTATCAATTATAATTGTTTCAACTCTCTCTGTTTCTTTTATTGATGACACATCAATATCTCTAGTTTCTTTTGCTAAAAGTTTTCCTTTGTCTAAAACTATCCCAGTTGCAATATGACTTCCGCCTATATCTATCCCAATTTTCATATATATCATGCTCCATTTCTGCTGTAAAATTCTAATTATTTCGCAGCTAATAAAAAACACCTAAGGAAATGTAACCCATTCCCTTAAGTGAAATCTATAACTACATTCCTGCAGCTGAGAATAAGAATGTACCCATATAAACTTGAATACAAGGAACTAATACAACTAATGTTACAAATATTAATAGTATACCAACTACTGAATATAATATTTGAGGTAATATCGTAACTATTCTTTGTAGTATAACGTTGATATCCATATCCATATATTCAACCATTTTATCCATCATTTCAGCAAGGTCTGTTTGCATTCCTATTTTTAACATTTCAGTTACCATTGCACTTGGTAAACCTGATTGTTCAAATGGTTCAACCCATGACTTACCTATAATAATATTGTTTATTGAGCTTTCAATTATTGATAACATAACATAATTCTTTACAACATTTTTACTAACTTCAAGTGCTTCCTGAATTCTCATACCATTTTTTAAGTTAAGTAGCATAGCTTTACTAATTCTTGAAAAGTCTATTGCAAAGAATAAGCTTCCAAATATAGGCATATGGTATTTAAAGTCATCCCATTTGTATCTACCTTCTGGAGTTTGTATTCTAGCATAAATTGCTCCAATTATTGCTGCAATTATTATTATTGGAATATACCAAACTTTTTGAACTTGTTGCAAGAAATGTGAAAACATCATTGTATACCAAGGTAATTGGTCTGTACTTCCTAATTGTTCAAATACATTTTGAATTGTAGGTATTAATACTAAACTTCCTACAACTAATACTACTAATAAGAATATGAATTGTGCTATATTAGGAATAAGTATTTTCTTTATTTTCTTAGTAAGTTCTGTTGATGTTTCCATATATTCAACTGCTTGCTTTAGTGAGTCTTCAAGAGAACCTGATAATTCACCAACTTTTACTAGGTTTATATAAATATATGGGAATATATCTGAATATAATTCCATTGTTGTATACATATAATCACCAGCTTCGACTCCAGTTAATATCTCATCTAATATATCTTGTAGAGCAAAGTTTTCACAGGATTTTGATAATGTCGATAATGCATGCACGTTGTTAAAACCAGCTTTCTTTAATAGGTAGAAGTTTTGCGTAAATACTATTATATCCCTTGTTGTAATTTTTTCTGTCTGTGTTAGTTTCATTGCAATTCTTTCTTTTGCACTACGTTTACGTGCAGTTGTAGACCTATCGTTTTCATTTGCTAGTTTAACTAATTCACTTATATCCTTGTTATGTCCTGGTCTTTTTGCTTTTTTTGATTTTCCAAAGCTTGTTTGACGAACATCGATTGGAGTAAGTCCATTTGCTTTTAATTTCTTTACAAGATTTTGTTTGCTTTTTTCTTGTACTTTATTTTTAAGCATTATTCCATGGTCGTCAATCGCTCTATATATATATTCTGGCACGATTATCCTCCTTATAGTTAATATATATGAATTTTACTTTAATTGTTTATAATGTTATCTCTTATTTCATGAATTTATATAATCAATTATTTTATTGTCCATTGTTGTTAAATGGACTATTAATCTGATTATTGAATGGTGAGTTATATTGTTGATTATTGAATTGAGTATTGTATGGATTGCTATCTTGATTATTGTTGTATATATTATTACTGTCATATTGATTATTTGTATAATCATCAGCACCAGTATTAATCATTGATGACCCACCTGCTTCAAATTTAAGTCTTGTTTGTTGAATTGTTTTATTCAATATTGGAATGTTTTTAACTTCAACTTGTGCCTGTGCTTGTTCAAGTGTTATAATGTCTTTTACAACTAATTCCGATAAAGAATTGATTAGCCCTATACTTCCATTTTCAGAAGCACTTTGGATAGCGTCTTCAATTTCAGCAACATTTAATTTTTCTTTTCTTATTAATCCAGCAACTATATTATCAACAACCATAACTTCTGGAACAAGTGTTAGTGTTCCTTGTTTGTTTTTTAATAATCTTTGTGATATAACAAGTTTTAAAATTGAGGCTAGTAATACTTTAACTGTTGATTGGTCTTTCATATCATAGAAGTTTACCATTCTATCGATAGTTTCTGCACATGATTTTGTGTGAAGTGTTCCTATAACTAAGTGACCTGATTCAGCTGTTTCAATTGCAGCTTCCATTGTTTCTCTGTCTCTAATCTCTCCAACTATTAGGATATCACAATCCTCTCTTAGAGAGTTTTTTGTACCTAATCCATAAGTTGGAATATCAGCACCTCTACCAATTTCCTTTTGTACAATTATTGATTTTTTAGAAGTGTGTTTATATTCAACTGGGCTTTCAAGTGTAAGAATTTTTTTATTTTGTGTTTCATTTATATTATTAATTAATGCATTTAGAGTTGTTGATTTACCAGAGTTTGTCTTACCAGTAACAAGCATAAGTCCTTGTGGTTGGGCTGTCATTTTCTTAACAATTGCTGGTACTCCTAGTTCCTCAAATGTTGGCAATGTACTTTTTATTAATCTTGTTGTAATAACTGGTACACTGTCTGATACTGAAATGTTAACTCTTAGACGTATATCTTCAAATTCATCTGACACATCTAAGACTTTTTTCTCTTTGAATAATTTATCTCTCTCAAGATTTCCTTTTAAGAAAAAGTCATATATGTCCCACATGTCTTGATCACATAATGCAGGTACTCCTTCTGCTGAAACTAAATCTCTGTTAATTCTGTATGTTGGAACTAATCCATTTATAAAGTGAATATCTGATGCATCTTTTTCTTTCGCTGTTTTTAAAATAGCATTTACGTTAATCATGTTATTTTTTTCCTTTCTATTTCTTATTTCATTTGTGATTTATAATTATTTTAATAGAATAATAATTTATGGTTTGCTTCACTAAGTGTTGTTGTTCCATCTACTACTCTTCTAATTGCTTCTGTTACTAGAGGTCTGTATCCACCTTTTAATGCCTCATCTCTAATTTCTAATGCTGATTTACCTTTTACAATTAGTTCTTTAATTTCATCTGTGAATATAAGTACTTCGAATAAAGCAATTCTGTCGTAATATCCACTGTTATGACATTGGTCGCATCCCACAGCATCATAAGTGTGAGTATTATCAACATCATAGTTTATGCCATACTTATTTCCAATTTTTCTAATTATTTCTTTTTCTTCTTCTGTGAATGGTCTTTCTCTTTTACAATTTGGACATAATTTTCTAACAAGACGTTGTGATATTGTTGTTGCTATTGTACTTGAAATATCATAATCAGATATATCCATTTTTCTTAATCTTGTTATTACTTCTACTGCATCTAATGTGTGTATTGTTGACAATACATAGTGACCTGTTTGTCCAGCTTGCATAGCAATTTCAGCTGTTTCTGTATCTCTTATCTCTCCTACAAGTATAACATCAGGGTCTTGTCTTAATACTGTTCTTAACGCTCCACCAAATGAAGTTTTAGGGTCAATTTCAATCTGATTTAATCCTGAGATGCGAATTTCAACTGGGTCTTCTATTGTTGTTATATTTATTTCTGGTCTATTTAAATATGTTATTGCACTGTATAAAGATGTTGTCTTACCCTCACCAGTTGGAGCAGCTATAACAGTTATACTATTTCTTTTATCAAATGCATTTTTAAGAAGATTTTCGTCATTAGGAAATCCTAAGTCAAATAAACTTTTTATTGTTTGATTTTTCTTTAATAATCTTAAAACGAATTTTTCACCATATATATTCTTTTGTGATGATGAACGTATATTATAATCTGGATATGCTGTTATTCTACCATCTTGTGATTCTTGTTTTTCTTGGTACATATTTGATAGTGATTTTAATCTACCTACAATCTGAGGTTGCTTTTCTTTGTCAAGTTCGGCAATATCTACCATTTCACCATCAATTCTAAATCTAACTCTAATTGATTTTTCCATTGGTTCAAAGTGAATATCACTTGCTCTATTTTTCATACCATCTCTAATTAATGTATCAACTAATGTTGTTGCATCAGTATCAGCATTGATTTCAGTTGGTGCATTTGAAATTCTGTTAATAATGTCTTCTATATTCTTTCTAAAAGTAATATATCTTTCCATTATTAATCCTCTGTTTAACATAAGTAGTCTAACAGATTCAATTTGTGCTGTATCAGTTGTATCTGCAAAACACACTTTAACTAGACCTTTATCTATTTCAAAAGGTATAGCTAAATATTTTTTCATCATATCAAATGATATATATTCTTCCATCTTTATTTTAATATCTTCTTGCTGCAATAGTATAACTTTTTCATTTAATATTTCTCCTATTGCATTTAATAGTATATTGGGATTTTGTACTCCCAATCCATTAAGTATATCTCCTAATTTTTCATGAGGATGTTGTCTTTGGAAATCTAAAGCTCTTGTAATATCCTCTTCTTTTACTATTCCTCTCTTAACTAATTCAATTCCTAATGGTTGTGTGAAAGCCATTTTCACTCCTTTCTAAAAACAATATTTTTACCAATATCTTAGCACATAACTAATATTTTTACTAAAAATAATGCTTTGTTCGTTTTTTCCTGTTGTTATTTTAATGCGTATAACATTTTTTCCTTTTGTGCTTTGTTCACTTATTGCATTAAATGATGCAATATTTTTTGAAATTTTTGCTTTATTTTTGTAAATTGCATTTTCAGATTTTACATATCTATAATTAGCTCCATTATCAAGTATAATTGTAACATCATCACCTGATTTATTTATATTTGCATAGTAGCTAGATTTTATATCACGTACAAATTCAATATTAAATTTATTAAATTCTTCTGGACTTGTCATGTTGTGTTGTACCCTACCTATTCCCGAGTTAAAGTCTGTTGTAAAAACTGCAAGCATTCCCATTAACCCTATAAATAGAATAACATATATAGTTAATGCTATAAGTGTGATACCCTTTTCTTTTTTCATTTATAAGTTCTCCTCTGTATTATAGTTCTCTTACTTTTATTCTTGATATTGTATAATCTCTATCTATATTGTCTATTGAATATTTTACATTAAGAGTTACTCTTTTTACTAAATCTTCTACTTCTTCTCCTGTTGTCCCTGCCTGAGCTCTTTTATCTTCAACTGTATCTTTATAATTTGTAATTGTACATTCTATTATAAATGCTTCTGGTATATTTGATGCTTTTATAATTTCTTGCATTTCTTCATCGTTAATATCTTCATATAATTCATTATCTACTCTTTCAAATATGTCAGTTATACATCCTATTAGTTCTTCGTTTATTTTAATTTTTTTAACTACTGAGTACATATTAGTATAAAGCATTAAAGCTGATACAGTTCCTATAATAAATATTATTATGCCAACTACTACATCTGCTCCAACCACTCCTTTTTCATTTTGTAACTTCATTTAGTTCCTCCTATTTGACTATGTTAGTAAAGCCTTATATTAGCATAATTGTTGGTTGATTTATATACGCAATAAATAAAACCATAAATGCCGTTAACATAATTATCGCATTTGATATAGATACATAAAATGCTATTGGTAATTCTTTTATATATTTTTCCCTCTTATTGATTATTTTATTTATAATGTTTTTTATTATTATAATTAACAATGTACATATAACAGTTAAAATAGCTGTAATTTCATAAGTAAATAAGCTCATAATTATTAATGTTATAGCTAAATCCATACTATAATTTGTTTTATTGTTTTTAGTTTTATAAATATTTACTAGACATAATATTACAATTGCACAGATATATATTATTATTCTATTTAAATTATAATATATACCAGCTTGAGTACATGCTATATATTTGTATGCTATATCTAAAAGTGATATTGTTACTCCGTATATAAGTACTTTTTTGTCAATAGTATGATGCTCTAAATCGATACCACCTATTAAAAACAAAAATATTATATATAATATACCTAATGAAAATTCAACTACTTGTACTTTTGTTAAATTAGATACACTAATATTGAGTGCCAATGCTAATATTACAAATGATATCCCTGTTAAAGTTTCAATTATAAAATATCTGCTTCCTATTTTCTTTTTGCAATATCTACATTTTCCACCCAAAAAAACATAACTAAGTACTGGTATTAAGTCTAAAATATTAAGCTTGTGTTTACATGAAGGACAATACGAATGCTCATGTGTAATATTTTGATTTAATGGAATTCTGTATGTTGCAAGTGTTAAAAAGCTTCCAAATACAGTTCCCATTATAAAAATAATTAGGTAAAAAATAATATTCATCTTGGTGCCTTTCTACTAATATGAGGTTACCTAAATACGAATTTAGGCAACCTCATATTTAGTAAAATAATTTGGTTTATTAGTAACCTGTTCTAACAGTTGATTAGTTACCATATTTTGTTGCGTAACTATCGAATGTTCCTTGGAATTCATTTAGGTAGTTTGTTTCATTTATTCCTGCTTGATTCCATTTATTAGCAGCATTTTCTGCTCTTTGGAATATACCATCTTGGCTGAATACCATACTTAATGATACTCCTGCTAATATTAATAGAACGATGATTGTTACTACTAAAGCAACTAATGTGATACCATTTTCCTTCTTCATTCTTATTCCCTCCTTAGTTATTTTTGTATATATTTATATAATAAATATAACCTTAATTTATTTTCCACCATTTGAAATTCCAGAGTTTTGGTAGTAGTTATCTGTTGTGTTTGTGTTTACTCCGTTACCTCCTGATGGAGTTGTGGTTCCACCTTCAACGCTATTTGCGTTTGTAGGTTCTTCTGTATACTCGCTAAATGGGTCTGATTTTCCTGGATTATAAGTTTTAGCTCTTTGGTATACTTCCAAGTCATGGTCTGAGATGTCATATTTGAATTCCTGTGATTTGAATTCTTGTTCTGTTGCATCTTCTGTTACTTCTGAAATTATATTTTGTGGCGTTGCATATGCTTTTACTTTTGTTGGTACTACCTTGTTTGAAGGTAGGTATTGATAAAATGCAATTGCCAAGGCTAAACATAATATTATAGTTATTAATGCAGAAATCATTGCTTGTTTGAAAAATGATGTTTTTTCCATTTTTTCCTCCTATAGTTTTTTAATTCAGTACATTAATTAGTTGGTGTAGGCGTTGGTGTAGGTGCTGGTGTTATACTTTCTGTAGCTGAATTACTTGAAGTTGTCTCTGCTGGTGTTGTGCTAGTTGTTGAGTTATCTTGTGTAAATGTTGCTCCTGTTGTTCCGCCTTCTAATTTTATGTCTTTAACAGTTAGTTTTGCATTATCTTTTGTCATTGAAAAGTTATCTATTGTAAAGTCTAAATCAGTGTCGTTTTCAATATCATATATAAAGTTGATTATTTGAAGATATTTGCCATTTAATGTGAAATTTAAATTTCTATAATCTTGAGCGCCTATTGTTGAATTTGTTGAATCCATTGTTACATTAGTTAATCCCTCTTTACGTGCGTAATTACCAACCTTGCTCCACAAATATTCAATCGTATATGTCTTTGTTTGTAAAGCTTCTTTAATATCACTATCGGTACTTACTTGGACTAAATCAAGATATTCTTTTTTTGCTTTAGCCATTGCTGTTGCGTCACTCTCTAATAAATCTAAACTTCCCTGATATTCGTCTTTCTTGCTATTAGCATCTGCAATAAGTTCTGTTAATTCATCATTCTTTTTCTCAATTTCTTGAAATCCTGGTAGCTTGAATGAACCTACTGTAAGTCCATTTTTCATTGTAACTGCCATTATTACTATTAGTACAATCATTACTAATGACAATAATATTTTTCTCATGTTCTCCTCCTTATGATTTAATAGGTTTTCAAGTCACCTTCTATTGAAATTTTAACATGGTCTCCTTCTTTTGAGCCCTCTGTTGATACGATGTTTTCTAATACACTTGCATTTTTTAATTTAGCAACGAAATATGCTATTTTATCATACTCTCTTGCTTGAACATCAATTTTAATGTGTTGGACTATTGATGAGCCTGCTGTTTTTTCAGTATTTTGTATTTGAGTTATTGTTGCTTCTTGTGGAATTGTGTAAATTATTCTGTTTAATAGTGTTGTTATTTGATTTTTCCTACTTCTCTTTGTTTCAATAGCTGAACTTGTATTTTCAAGATTTAATTTATATCTTTGGTAATCTTGTGTTTTATCTTTTATTTTATAATCGTCTGCTTCTGCTAATTGTATCTGTTTTTCTGTATCAGTTATTATATCTTGTGCAACTTCTTTTTGTTTTTCGATTTGTTCTGATAGTAAATAACTTGCTACTGCAAACACTATTGTTACTATTAATATAACAAATATATTTCTTACTAACCCTGCATCTACATTATCAAATGAACCTTTTAGGCTAAAATCAAAGTTAAACTTTGATGCTCCTTTAGCTTTTGATGAGCCTCTGCCAGCTCCCATAAAACCTTTTATATCTTTAATATCCATTGATAATAACGATTTCATGTCTTTAAATGCTGCTTTTGTTCCTATGAAATTCAATGCTTTGATTCCATACCCTAACCCTTGTATTGCTAATGCAATTGCTGAGTTTACTTCAATATAATCTTTTATATTATTTTGAGCTGCATTTTCTAAAAAGAATGGTTTTAATATCTCTACTTTTGTGTCTTTAAAATATTCTTGGAAATATAAGTCAATATTATTTATTGTTGTTCCATATCCTGTTAGATATATTTTATCAATCTTTTTGTAGTTCTTTGTAATATTTTGTAATTCTTGTGTTATTTTATATAATGATGGAACAATATATTGTAGATACTCCATATTTTTATCCATGCCTGCTGAAGCTTGCATCTCCATTGTATATATTGTAGTATTTTTCATTACCTCATATGCTTTTGCTGTTGAATTCTCTTTAGTTTTTATTGCTTCAAAAGTTTGTGATAAGCCTTGTGTCAAAATATCAACATTATTAATTTGTTGATTAATTATAGTTGTTACTGTAGTTCTGTCTTCTAAATCTACTACTAATACATTTTTTCCTCTTTCAAGGTTCATTATATTAGCGATTGCAGTTGAAGTTGGTGTTATTGTTGTTACTCTTGCATCTTTAAAACTATTAAGTTTTTCTTCAAGTTCTAGTTTATTTTGATAAATATATATTACCTTTTCTTTATCTTCATTTGCTAAATCTTTTGTTTTTGTAAACCTTCCCTCATATACTCTTGGATTTAAATGGTTGTCATTGCAAAAGCTTTCAAATTCAAGTTCTATTGCCTTTTTTGCGTAATCACTATTTGTTAAATTAAATATATTAAAATAGTAATATTGTTCATTTAATGTATTTATGCTAACAGGAGTTTTCTTACTATCAGTTTCATTTATTATTTGTCCAATAGTAGCATATAAGTCTTGTGGTTCATAAAATTTTACACCAAATGAAATGACTTTTAAATTATTAGCATCTTTTTCAACTTTTGCGTATTTAATTAGTTTGTCAGATAGTGTTATTCCTAAACAAGATTGCATCTTTCTTTCTCCTTTGTCATAAATATCTATTATATATTTTTTCAAATTATTTGATTTATATACATTTTATCTTTTTATGTTCAAAAGTCAATAGATTATTTGATAATGTCAAATAATTGTAATATTTGTAACTTTTTTGTTAAAAAAATCTTATTTTTTGACAATTTTCTCTTTAACATATTTTAGTATATACTCTGCAGAAGTTTCTGGTGCAATTTTGCCTGGAATTCCACTATATAGATACGCTTTTATCCCTAACTTCTTTGCTGCATCAAAATCTACTCCTCCTGGTTTTGATGCTAAGTCAATTATTAAAGTTTCGTTACTCATTAGTATTAAAGTTGATTTATCAAGTATTACATGTGGCACAGTATTAAATACAATATCCATTTTACACACATTTTCTTTCAAATTTTCTAAATGTATTGGTGTATATCCATATACTTCTATCCATGCTAAATCTGTTTTCTTTCTTGCTTCTGCAAAAACATTTGCACCAATATCTTTTAGTTTTTTACATAATGTTTTTCCTACATTTCCAAATCCTAAAACCAATACATTTGCATTAGTTATGTTAAATGAAGTATCTTCTATTGCTTTTGCTATCGCTCCTTCAGCTGTTGGTAATGTATTTAATATAATATTAGGTTCATCTTTTAGTATATCATATAATGTAATTTTACTTCTTATAGTTTTTATAATTATCTCATCTGAAATCTCATTTGAAACATCTAATATATAGTTATTTCTTTCGTTTTCATAAATTTTATATATTATATCATTTGTTATTTTTCCAGCTATAAATTCTTTTCCTTTCAATACTTCTAATGGAATTTCTGTTTTACTATAAGGTGCATATACATTTTTTCCATCAATGCTAAGCGGAATTGAACATATCATTATATCTGTTTCTTTTGCCTCATTGATTGAATTTGCAAATTCTATTTTCAAGTCTTGTATCTGCTCTTGTAAATTTTTATCTGCTTGTATAATTTTATCAAAACCTAAAACTTTAACATTATGTCCTTCTTTCTTTAATAATTTTGCTAAATATAATATTCTAAAATCTCCACCAACAATAAAAAAATTATAATTCATAATGTATCCTCCTCATATATTTTATGAAAATATAGATACATTGTTAAAAATAGCAACTATTATTTAGTTGCTATTTTATTAGTTTTCCTGATTTTTATTATATTATTCTATTTTTCGACATTTTATTGACTTTAGTTTTTTAAGTTTTAATCTTTGTAATTCAATTTCTAATCTTCTCGTTCTTTGTCTATTGTTGTTTTTGCTGTATTACTTATTAATGTTTCAACAACATCAAATGTATTTCCCAAATAATTTATTACTTCTTCTTCCTTTTCTGTTATTTTTGACGATACTTCTTTATCACCTTTTATATTTATTTTGCCCATAATTGGTATAAGTATTTCGTCTTTTTCAATTTTCTTTACAATTTTAGGATATAGTTCTATTGCTAAGTTTAGATATAGAATTGCTTGTTCTCTATTATTTTGTAACATTTTTATTTTTGCTAAATAGAAATATGAATTTGCTGAAATTTTTTCATCTTCTCCATTAATACTTTCAAAAAAGTATTTCTCTGCTTCATCATATTCCTTAAATAATAAACTAATTTCTCCAAGTGTTAAATTAGATATATCCTTTAATGAATTTACTGTAGCTGCTTTTTTATAGCATTCTTTTGCATTAGTAAAATCATTTAGTCTTGTATATGTCATTCCCAAACAATAATATATGTCAAATTCTGATGGTTTGTATTTTAGTATATCATTATACACTAATATAGCTTCTTTAAATTTATTTTTTTCATATAAAATATTTCCTAATAACATTGCGCCTTCATAATAGTCTGGTTTTGCTTTCATAAGCATTTGTAATGTTTCAATAGCTTCATTGTTCTTTTCATTTGTATAAAATAAATTTGCCAATTTGCAATATGATTTGTAATCATCTTCTTTTATTTGTATTACTCTTATGTATTCATCTTCTGCTTTGTCGTTTTCACCATTTTTTTCATAATATTCTGCAAGTTTTAAGTGTACCGAATAACTTCTAGGATTTTTTTCAATCATCTTTAATAACTGTTCTTTACTAGCATTGTTCTTCAAGTTAATATTTAACATATTAATTATTTCGTCAAACGGTAAACCTTTTTTCTCAAGTAAAAATATAATTATTGGTATTATTACTGAAATAACAGTAGTAATTACATTGCCTATTCCAAATGCTTTCTTTCCAATAAACAATACTATAAAGTCTATGGATATTCCTATGAATTCAAGCACTAACAAATAAATATAATTTGTTGAATTGGTTTTTATCATTCTGAAAAAAGTTATTGTGAAAAACGTAAGTGCTAATACAGTTATTAGTATAGTTAGTATCATTTAATTTATACTCCTTTTTATTAATTCTTTCATATTATAGCATATTTATGGCATTTTTGTAAATATTATTTTTATTACGTTTTATCGCTGATGTTTTTTCATCACCCCTGATATACTTTTTTTAAATAGCTAAAAAGTGAGGTTTTATATGATTACTTTAACTAATGCAGTTAAACAACGTATTATTAATTTAGCAGATATGCAAAATATTACAGTTCATAAGTTAGCTCTAAACTCTGGTATTTCATATTCTACTATAAGTAGTTTTATAAATGGTAAATGTGATAGTATTACTTTAACTACACTTTTGCATGTTTGTGAAGGTTCTGGAATCGGACTTAAAGAATTTTTTGATGACCCATTATTTGATACTTTTAACAAAAAATATAAAAAAAAATTCCGGCGCAAAAATAAAAATGCATGTAACTATGCATCTTTCAAATGCTATTAGGCAAAGAATCATTGAGTTAATGAAAGATATGAACTTTGCAGATTTATCTAAAGTATCTGATGTTCGTTATACTACTTTAATTAGTTTTATGAATGGTAAAAATAAAACTATTACTCTAAATATTTTGTATAATTTATGTACAGGTCTTAAAATAAATTTGTATGACTTTTTTAATTGTTATCTTTTTGATAATATAATTGATGAGCATGAAAAGAATTTGAAAGTAAAACAATAAAATATAAAACGCAGAAGGTTACTGTAAACCTTCTGTATTAATTTTTGACTATTTAATTTCCAAATCCCATATGAAATCCAAATATATCATTATTTTCATTGTCATAGTATATTGTTATATCATTTTCTTCATCTTGTAATATGTATGAATATGACTTTTTTATAATTGTATTTGGTTTTAGTTCAATATTAGTAATTACTTCTGAGAATTTTTCTTTGACCTTTTTTATTATTTCCTCTTTATTTTTTACAGCCTCTATTTGATTTAATTCTGAGTCAGTATCTTCTATTTTTCCTACTGCACTACCATTACTTTTGTAATTCTCATCATAATATGTTTCATCTTTTACTTGTATCGAATAATCATTAGGTTCTACTCCAATCCCCTTTAAATTATAAAAACATATTTTTTTCATATCTTCAGAATATACTATATAAAAATTTGTATATGCATAGCCTTTTTTATCTGTGTATGTTTTACTTACTAAAAATTTTAAATTTCCATATACCGTATTTTGTAGTTCCCCACTATATAATGGTATCTCTAACTTTTCTTCTATAATCGTTTCGAAAAAAGTATACTTTTTTATTATATTAAATACTGTAGAATTTTCTTCTGCAAGAGTGCTACTATGTAATATCCTTCTATAATCCTTTTGTTCTTCTATTTCTATATACATATCATATAAAAAATTATATTTTTCTTGTTTCAGATTGTTGTCAAATATGTATACTTCTCCTTGAGCTGTTGGAATAATTTTGTCAATATTCTTATATATAACAAAATTCGATAATACTATTATTGCGAAAATAATAAAAAATACTATTATCTGAATTATCTTTTTTACTACATTCTTCATATACTAGCATTATTCTCCTCTCCATTAAAAGTCTTAAATATTATGCTTACTATTGTTCCTTCTCCTAATTTGCTTTCTATTTTAAATTCTGCATTTAATATTTCACATATCTTAACACACAGTGGAAGTCCTAGTCCCATGCCTGATATTTTTCTGTTTCTGTCTTTATTTAATGTATAAAATGGTTCTGTTATCTTTCTTAACTGTTCTTGTGTCATTCCTCTTCCATAGTCTATAATCTTTAATATAATTTTATCTTCTATGTATTCATTTAACACTATCATTATTTTTTTTAGTTCATATTCTTTATATGCCATTATTGCATTTTTGATTATATTTGTAATTAATGATTTCAGTAAGGTTTCATCACTTTCTATCTCAATATTATTTCTAATTTCTTGATAAAATCTAACTCCTTCATAGTCAAATTCCATATTATCAATTATATCTTTTAATAATAATGATATGTAAACTGTTTGTAAGTCTATTTTTTTATTATCTAATAATACTATTTCCATTAAACGTTCTGAGATTAAATTTAGATAATTTCCCTCTTCATTTATCTTCTTACTATATTCCTTAATCGTACTTATATCAGTTACTTTTTCATTTTTTATTAGACTTGAATATCCTATAATTGATGTCAATGGAGTTCTTATCTCATGTGAAATATCATTTATAAAATTTTGTCTATTTTCTGCTATTCTTTTTATTTCTTCTATATTTTTTTCAACAGAGCTTGCCATCTCGTTAAATGAGTTTGAAAGTTTCCCTACTTCATCTCTTCCTAGTTTTTTTACTCTTGTTTTATAATCTCCTTTTGATATCTTATCAACCGCTTTTCCTAATTTTTTCATTCTTCTTGTTACAAAAGATATTGCAATATACAGACAAAAAGC
>CAQYCU010000030.1:16716-17227 GCA_948919095.1 uncultured Clostridia bacterium
ATAATAAATGAAAATGTTATACTTGTTTTTATAAAAAACTTTATTTGTTCTTCTCTTATATTTAATATATCTTCTATATTTTCAGCAAGTATTATGCTATATTCTTCTGTTTTTGCAGACATAAATAAAAAATTTTCAGTTATTATTGACTTTATTTTGTTTTCTTCTGGCTCAATTTGTTTCTTTATATCTTTAATATCAAATAAAACATTACTATATAATATCTCCTCTTCTTTTGATAGTTCATAATAAGTGTTATCCTTCTTTAAAGTATTTATATTTATATCTGTTGTATTATATAGTTTTAATGCTCTATTAATATTATTAATATTTGATATGTTATTGTTCATTTTGGAATTTAGCTGTGTTTTATAATTATTATTGATTATACTTATTCCAATTAAATTTATTCCAACTGTTACAAACGCAAAAGTTATTAAAAATATTTTTTGTCCAAAATTCATATTATACTTTTTTTCCTCCACCAAACTATTAGTGACCCTAATCGTGC
>CAQYCU010000031.1 GCA_948919095.1 uncultured Clostridia bacterium
CTTTTATTAGTAATACAAATCCTAATATTATTAAAATTATTGATATTGCCATATTACCTCCTTTTGTATATATTCTTAATTTTCTTCCTTAGAGCTATTTATTTTTAAAGCTTTCATTATTTCTACAATTACTAATGGTGCAAATATCAATCCAATACATTCTAATATCTTTTCACTAGGTAGTGTAATTATTCCAAATAGTTCTTGTAACCCCGGAATTAGTAATACTGAAAGCATTAGTACGCTTGTGACAGCAAGTGCTAACAAAAGTATATTGTTTCCACCAATTCCAGTTTTGAAAATTGATTTTTTATTATTTCTAATACTAAATACATGTACAAGTTCTGCAAATGCTATTACAATAAACGACATTGTTTGAGCTATTTCGACTTTTATTTCTTCTAGTGTTAATTCTGGATGGTTAGGAATTAATCGGTTAATTACATCATCTCCTGTATTAAGTCCAATTAAAAATGCAATTAATGTAACTACTCCAATAATTATTCCTTGATATATTGTTCTAAATGCCATTCCTTTTGTAAATACACTCTTGCTTTTATTAGGTTTTCGCTTCATTATGTCGTCATTTGCTGGGTCATTTGACAAAGCAAGTGCTGGTAGTGAGTCCGTTACTAAGTTTATCCATAATAGTTGTACTACTGTAAATATTTCAATATGATTTACAGCTATTCCAAATTTATTGCTAATCCATGGTGTTAATAATGTTGCTAAAAATAGTACAATGATTTCGCTCATATTGCTTGATAGTAAAAATTGTATTGCTTTTAAAATGTTGTCATATATACGTCTTCCCTCTTCTACGCTTGTTACTATTGTTGCAAAATTATCATCTGTTAAGATTACGTCTGCCGCTTCTTTTGAAACGTCAGTCCCTGTAATTCCCATAGCACAGCCTATATTTGCTGTTTTTAGTGCTGGTGCATCATTTACACCATCGCCAGTCATTGCAACAATTTCACCATGTGATTGCCACGCTTTTACAATTCTAACTTTGTGTTCTGGAGATACTCTAGCATATACTGAAAAATGTTTTACATTTTTTTGTAACTCTTCTTCTGTCATATTTTCAAGGTCTGTTCCAGTAATTACCTCATTTTCATTTTCTATTATTCCTAATTCTTTTGCAATTGCTGTTGCAGTTGCTTTATGGTCTCCTGTAATCATTACTGTTTTTATTCCAGCTGTTTTACACTTGTTAATTGCGTCTTTTACTTCCAAACGTGGTGGGTCAATCATTCCAACTAAACCAATAAATATTAAGTCCTTCTCTATATCTTCCATTTCTTCTTTAGATGGCTCATGGTCAATTTCTTTATATGCAAAAGCAAGTACTCTTAAAGCATCTTTAGCCATTTCTTCGTTGTATATGTCCATTTGTTTTTCAAATTCTTCAGTTATTTGTTTAATTTCTCCATTTATAATATATCTATTGCATTTTTTTAAAAGTTCGTCAACTCCACCCTTTGTGTCAATAAAATATGAATATTTTTCTTTAACAACTGTTGTCATTAACTTTCTCTCCGAGTCAAATGGTATCTCATTAACACGTGGATATATATTAAATTTAGCTGGGTCAAAGTCTAATTTAAATCCCATGTCTATCAAAGCTGTTTCTGTAGGGTCTCCAATTAACTTATTATCAGCTCCAACTTTTGTGTCATTACAAAGAATTCCCGTATAAATTAATTTTCGCAAATCTTCGTAATGTTCTAATTTTTCATTTCTCATTTTTATTGTGTCTATTCCATCAATGTCAATTATCTCATTATCAAAGCATATCTTTTTTACTGTCATTTTATTTTGTGTTAGTGTACCTGTTTTGTCTGTACAAATTACTGTTGTAGAACCTAGAGTTTCAACTGCTGGAAGTTTTTTTATAATAGCTCTCTTTTTTACCATCCTTTGAACTCCAATAGCAAGCACTATAGTTGATACTGCAACTAATCCTTCAGGTATTGCTGCAACTGCTAAGCTAACAGCTGTCATAAACATATCAAGTGGCTCTTTTCCATAAAGTAAACCTATTCCAAATATTACTGCACAAATAACTAAAGCACCTATTCCGAGTGTTTTTCCTAAACCGTCTAATTTTACTTGAAGTGGTGTTTTCTCTTTTTCAGTTGCATCTATCATACTTGCTATTTTTCCCACTTCTGTATCCATTCCTGTTTCAATAACAATGCCTTTTCCTCTTCCATAGGTTACAAGTGATGATGAAAATACAATATTTTTTCTATCTCCAATCCCTATATCCTCTAGTTCAATTACATTTGATATTTTTTCAACTGGAACTGATTCTCCTGTTAGCGCGGACTCTTGTGTTTTCAAGTTTATACTTTCTATTATTCTCAAATCAGCTGGAACAAAATCACCTGTGTCAAGTATTACAATATCGCCTTTTACTAGTTCTCTTGCTGGAATGACTAATTGTCTTCCATCTCTAATTACCTTTGCATTATGTGCACTCATTTTTTTTAATGCTTCTAATGATTTTTCTGCCTTGTTCTCTTGTACAACTCCAATTATAGCATTCGCAATTATTACTATCATTATTATAATAGTGTCAGCCATACCTTCATTGTTAATTTTATTAATTATTCCTGAAACTACTGCTGCTATTATTAGTACAATTATCATAAAGTCTTTAAATTGCTCTAAAAATTTTACTATTGTACTTTTTTTCTTGCTTTCTTTTAGTTCATTAAAGCCATACTCTGCTTGTCTTTTTAAAACCTCTGCTTGTGGTAAACCCTTTTCACCATTAGAATTTAGCTCTTCTATAATTTCTTCTGTTCTTTTATTATAATATTGTTTCATAGTTCTTTCCTTTCACAATATGTCAATTATCTTTTCAGACTATTAATAGTATACTTATAATCCTTAGCATTTATGATAAAACTTCCAACAACGGCAATATCAGCTCCTGCGTTTTTTACCTTTTCTATGTTTTCATCTGTAATTCCGCCGTCAACTTCTATTTCATTCTCTAAATTATTGTCTTCTATATATTTCTTAAGTTTTTCAATTTTTTCCACTGTCTCTTCTATAAATCGTTGTCCACCTTTTCCGTGGATGAACACTCATTACTAACACGAGATGAATATAAGGCAAATATTCATATAACTTTTCAATATTAGTTTCAGGATTTATTGCTATTCCGACCTTACAATTCTCATTTTTTATGTACTCTATAATTTCCATTACATTCTCTACTGCTTCTATGTGAAAACTTATTATATTTGGGTTATTAGGTGCAAATATATTAATGTATTTTTTTACATCTTTCACCATCAAGTGTATATCTAGTGGAGTATTTGATATATTTTTTAAGCTGTCTGCATATTCTTTCATTCTTTCCATTGTATCGTTTTCTACAAATTCTCCGTCCATTGCATCAATATGAAAATAGTCTGTTTTAGCACTTTCTAAATCATAAAAAAGTTGTATTGGATTTTCTTCTTTAACATTAAGTAAAGATGTTGATATTTCCATTTTTACCTCCCTACAAAATAACGAACCTAGTAAATATTGTGTAACATTATAATAGGTTCGCTTTATATTATTTTATTAAATTTTACTCAAAGTATAAAGTACATAGTGTGTTGCACCATCTGTAAAACCATCAATGTCAAATGTTTCTGGTCCAATTTTTGTAGTATCGTTGCTTGAAGTATTTAGAACTTGCACTTCAACATTTTGTGCCCCTGTTCCTGTTACTTTGTCTAAGTCAATTGATTGAGTTTTTTCGTTATTTTTTATCATTTTAGCTAAGTCAACTGTTGCATTAACTTCTTTTTGATTTCCATTTACATTAACTGTTATTTTTAATTTTACAGATGTATTTTTAGGTTCTGTGGTTTCATTATCATTATTGGTATTTTTTATACTATTTAGAACAGAATCTGATGCTGTTACAGATAATTTTAAGTTTACGCTCTTTTTAATTACTTCTATTTTATTTACCGTTAAATCTATTGTTGTATCTTCTGGAACTTCTTCTCCTTGCTCAATGCTTTGGTGTATAACCTTTCCGTCTTGTTTTGTTGGGTCACTAGTATATGTTACATTTGCTTTTAATTTTGCATTACTTAAAGTTGCTTTTGCAGTTCCCTCGTCCATATCAACAACTGTTGGAACAGTAGTTTTCTTCACACCTTTGCTTACATGTACAACTATCTTGTCTCCTGATTTTACTAATACTCCTGGATTTGTATCTTGACTAATTACTTTTCCTTCTTCTATTTCATTGTGGTTTTCAGCGATTTCTTCTAGAACTAATCCAATTCTTGAAGCATCTTTTCTGACATCTTCTATTGGTTTATTTTCAAAGTCTGGAAGCTTAGTAGTTTCAGGTCCCGTACTTAATATTATCTTTATTTTTGTTCCTTCTGCTATTTTTGTTCCTTCACTAAATGGAGGTTCTTGTGAAATTATTTTTCCTTCTTCTACCTCTGAACTTGCTTGTGATTCTACAATTTCTATTGTAAGTTTAGATTGTTCTATTATTTCTCTTGCTTCTGCTTCTGTTTTTCCAACCAAATTTGGAATTTCAACTTTTTTAGTGTCTAGTGCTAATTTTGTTATTAAAAATACTATTACAAATAATAAAACCAAGCTTAGAATTCCTACTACAATAGCTGTTTTCTTATGTTCTGCAAAGAAGTTTCTCTTTTTACCTTTCTTCTTTCCTTTATTTTTTATATCGTCTTCACTTATTGCATTCATTATTCTTGTATATCTGCCATCTTCGTTTTCAATTATTACAAAGTCGCCATCTGGGTCTTTTAAAGCTTTGCTTAAGTCTGCAAGCATTTCTGTTGCTGATTGATATCTGCTTTCTGGATCTTTTTGCATAGCTTTCATTACTATGTCATTTACTGCTGTAGGTATATTTTTATTTACTTTTATTGCTTCTGTTGGTTCTTCTTGCATATGCTTTAGTGCTACTGAAACTGGTGTGTCAGCATCAAATGGTACTTCTCCTGTAAGCATTTCATACATTACTACCCCAAGTGAATATATGTCAGATTTCGCATCAGTTATACTTCCTTTTGCTTGTTCTGGTGAAAAATAATGTACTGAACCTATTGTTGTTCCAAATGCTGTTATTGTTGAGTTTGATACTGCCTTTGCTATTCCAAAGTCAGTAACTTTTGCAACTCCATCTTCTGTAATTATAATGTTATGAGGCTTTATGTCTCTATGGATTATTCCATTTTTGTGTGCAAGTTCAAGTGCTGATGCAATTTGAATTGCTATATTTATTGACCATTTCCATGACAGAACACCATCTTTGTCTATTATTTCTTTTAGTGTTTTTCCTTTTATTAGTTCCATTACTATGTAATATAAATTATTCTCTTCTTCATGTCCAACGTCATAAATTGATACAATATTTGCATGTGAAAGAGCAGCAGCTGATTGTGCTTCTGAATTAAATCGTTTAATAAAGTCACTATCTGTTGTAAATTCATCTTTTAGAATCTTAACAGCAACAAATCTGTTAAGCACATGGTCTTTTGCCTTATATACCAGTGCCATTCCTCCATTGCCTACTTCTTCTAAAATCTCATATCTATTTCCTATAATTTTCCCCACTAAATTCATTTTATCTACCTCTCTTACGTTCATTATTTTAAAATATCTTTAATATAAATATTTTAAAACAATTTTCTAATTAAAAATTTAGTTATTTCGTATGATAACAGCTGTGATATTATCTTTTCCGCCTTTATCGTTTGCTTGTTGAATCATTAATTTTGTAGCATCAGTTGGGTTCTCATTTAGTATTTGTACTAAATTATCTTCTGATACCATATTAGTTAAACCGTCAGAACACATAAGAATTATATCACCTTTTATAAATCCTTTTATCATTGCATCTGGTTCTATAAATTCTGTGCATCCCAAGGCTTTCATAAGCATATTTTTTTCTGGGTGTGTTATACTTTCTTCTTTGGTTATCTTTCCTTCATCAAGTAGTTGTTGTACATAACTGTGGTCTTTAGTTAATTTTCTAAAGAAATCTTTTCTTTTTCTATATATCCTACTGTCTCCAATATGTGATATAAAAGCTCTATTTTGGTATATCAAACATATATCTAAAGTTGTTCCCATTTTTCTAAGTTCTGCTTCAGCTTGCGCCTTTTCATATACTATCATGTTTGCATATTGACTTGCACTTTTTACAAGTTCAAGCAATTTTTCTTTACTTTCTTTTGCATTTTCATAATTTGATACTATATATTCTTTTGCAGTTGTTACTGCTAATTTACTCGCTATCTCTCCGCCATTATAACCACCCATACCATCTGCTACAATGAATAGTTGTATGGGGTCATCTTGATAACTTATTGAAAAATAGTCTTCATTTATTTCTCTAGCTCTTCCTACATCTGATGTTGCAAAAGCTTTTATCATTAATTCCTCCTTATTTTTCTACGTAACTACGACGTAGTTGTCCACATGCTGCATTTATATCTGAGCCTAATTCACGTCTAATTGTGGCCACAATACCACGTTTATTTAAATAATCTCTAAACTTTATTATATTTTCTAATGAACTTTTTTCATATTTGCCTTTTTCAATATTATTTATTGGTATTAAATTAACATGGCATAACATTCCTTGTAACAAATTTGCTAGTTCTTCTGCTGCTTTTTGATTATCGTTATTATCTTTTGCAAGTGCATATTCAAATGAAATTCTTTTATTTGTTTTTTCTATATAATATTTACACGCTTTAATTAGTTCTTCTATATTATATGCATTATTTACTGGCATCATACTTGAACGTGTATTATTATTTGCACTATGCAACGAAATTGATAATGTACATTGAATATTTTTGTCAGCAAAATCATATATTCTAGGCACTATTCCACTTGTTGATACACTTATATGTCTTGCTCCAATGTTTAGTCCTTTTGGATTGTTTAGAATTTCTATTGCTCTTATTACATTTTCGTAATTATCCATAGGCTCTCCAATTCCCATGAATACTATGTTTGATATTTTTTCTCCAATGTCCTGCTCTATTGCTATAATTTGCTCTACTATTTCTCCTGCGCTTAGGCTACGTATAAATGGTATTCCTGTTGATGCACAAAATTTGCATCCCATTTTACAGCCTATCTGTGATGATACACATACTGATTTCCCATAGTGGTACTGCATAAGTACTGATTCTATTGCATTTCCATCTGATAGTCCAAATAAATATTTTTTTGTTCCATCTGAGGATTCTAATTTTTTTTCAATATTAAAATTGCAAATGTCATAATTTTGTTTTAGTTTTTCTCTTAATTCTAGTGATAAGTTTGTCATGTCATCAAATGACTTAACTTTTTCTACAAATAACCATTTGAATATCTGTTCTGCTCTAAATGACTTTTCTCCTAAGGTTTCCACTTCTTTTTTCAGTGCATCTAAATTATAGTCTTTAATATTTTTCATATTTTATTCCTTACTACTGTATAAATTAATATGAATACATACTGCTTTTGAATATTTATTTTATTTCTATAGTTAAGTATTTTTTCTATGTTATTTTATATCACAAATAATTACTTTTTGCAATATTTTCTAGTAATTATTGTATAATTCCTTTTGTCGCAGACAATCTTGGTGTCAATCACACTGAAGTGATTGTAATCAAAGTCCTAGTATTTATGCAAAATAGTCAAACTATTCGCTAAAATCATTATCAACTATTACATAATATTTGTATTCATTATGTTTTTCTTTAATTTTTTCTATAACACTTTTTCTAATTTTTTTTGGACTATCACTTTTAAAGTCTATTATTAAATCAAATGATACTGTTTTTTCTTCTTTATTAACATAAAATCCATGAAGCTGAGTTATTGCTGGATATTTACTTATTATCTCCTCTAAGTCTTGCTGAATTTTGTTACATTCTTCATCTTCTCCATTCTTTGCATAAATTCCAATAGTCATTATTATTTTATATTCATCATATATTTTATATCTTATATGTCTAGTTAGTTTATCAATTTCTTGCGCTGTCATTTTTTCATCAATTTGTACATGTGCTGACCCCATTGTGTTTGTAGGTCCGTAATTATGAAATGTTAAATCATATACTCCTTGAACTTTATCAAATGACTTTATCATCTCTTTTATTTGTTTTGAAAGTTCACAATCCACTCTAACTCCAATTAGACTATTCAATGTGTCTCTTAATATATCAAAACTTGCTTTTAAAATTATTACTGATATAAGTATTCCAACATAACCTTCTAATTGAAGTCCAAATTGTAAGTTTATTATGGCTGTTACTAATGTTGAAAATGATAATATTGAGTCCATAAAGGCATCTGTTCCAGTTGCTTGCAAACTTTGTGAATTTATCTCTTTTCCAACTTTTTTGGCATATTTACTAAATATAAATTTTACAATTATTGCAACTACTATTATTACTAGTGAAATTATTGAATATTTTGTATCAAGAGGATGAATTATTTTTTCTATTGATTCTTTTACTGATGTTAGTCCTGCTAATAGTATAATTATTGCAATCACAACTGATGCAATATATTCAATTCTTCCATGTCCAAATGGATGCTCTTTATCAGCTCTTTTCCCTGCAAGTTTTGTTCCTACTATTGTTACAACTGCTGAAATTACATCAGTTAAGTTATTTACTGCGTCAAGTATAATTGCTATTGAATTTACTGCAAATCCGACTCCTGCTTTAAGTATTACAAGAAATACATTCATTATTATTCCCAAAATGCTTACCTTTATTATCTCTTTTTCCCTATTCATCTATATTTTCTCCTAGTGTTTTTACTTTATATATATTAATGATTTTTATTTTTTATACATATCATTGAGGCTACTGAAAATCAGTAGCCTCAAATATTATTATAATTTATTTTTGTATTACCATTTACGTCCTTGGTCATCATATTGAACTCCTGTATAAGGGTCATATGCACCTTTGCTATTTTCTTTTAAATCGCCCTTTCTTATTGCTTCTTTGTAGTCTTCTTCTGAGTAGAAGTCTCCATTACTATTTGTTCTATAACTCATAATAATTCTCCTTTCATCACAATCAAGTTTTTATAAGTCTTGTCTGTAAAATCTTAGATAAGTTTTTCTTACCTTCCTTGTTTATTGTACACCAATTTATGTTAGTTGTCAAGTAATTAAAATAATCACCATACTTGGTTTATTTTATCTTATTTATTCTATTATTCTTCGTCTTCTTCCTCAGTTACTGCAATATATACGTCTCTTAGCTGTTCTTCTGTAACTTTGCTTGGTGCGTTCATCATTACGTCTCTTGCTTTTTTATTTTTAGGGAATGCTATTACTTCTCTAATATTTTCAGTTCCAGCTATTAACATTACCATTCTATCAAGTCCAGGTGCGCAACCAGCATGTGGTGGTGTTCCATATTGGAAAGCTGTATATAATGCGCCAAATCTATTTTTCACATCTTCTTCTGTATAACCTGCTATTTCAAATGCTTTACACATTATCTCTGGGTCATGGTTTCTAACTGCTCCTGATGCAACTTCATATCCATTACATACTAAATCATATTGATATGCTAATATATCAAGTGGGTCTTTTTCGTTAAGTGCTTCTAATCCTCCTTGTGGCATTGAAAATGGATTATGATTAAAGTCTATTTTTTCTTCTTCTTCATTATATTCATACATAGGAAAATCTACTATCCAACAGAATTTGTATACATTTTTTTCTATTAAGTCTAAACGTTTTCCTAGTTCTATTCTAATAAGACCTGCTATTTTTTGTGCCATCTTAAATTCATCTGCTATAAAGAATATTGCGTCTCCAGCATTTGCTCCAATTTCAGTTTTTATTTTATCTGTTACAAACTTTGAAATTCCACCTGTTAAATTATTTTCTTCATCAATCTTTACCCAAGCTAGTCCTTTTGCTCCCGTTTCATTTTTAGCGAATTCTTCCATACTATCAAAGAATTTTCTTCCTTGCTCTGCTCCTCCTTTTACTACTATTACTTTTATTGTCTTATCTTTAAATGCATTAAATTCAGTATTTGTAAATAGGTCTGTTGCATCTTTTATTACTAATGGATTTCGTAAGTCTGGCTTGTCAATTCCATACTTCTCCATCGCTTCATTGTATGGAATTCTTATAAATGGTCCTTCGTCCACCTTTGCTGTTGTGTGTTCTTTATATATTTTTGGTATAACTGTTTCTATTACTTCAAATACATCTTCTTGCGTTGCAAAGCTCATTTCCAAATCAAGTTGATAGAATTCGCCTGGTGCTCTATCTGCACGTGGGTCTTCGTCTCTAAAGCAAGGTGCTATTTGATAATATCTATTAAATCCTGAACACATTAATAATTGTTTGAATTGTTGTGGTGCTTGTGGCAATGCATAAAATTTTCCTGCATGTAATCTACTTGGAACTAAATAGTCACGTGCTCCTTCTGGTGATGAGTTTGCAAGTATTGGTGTTTGAATTTCTGTAAATCCTAATGCATCCATCTCTCTTCTAACTGATTTCATTATTGCTGAACGTAATAATATTGTTTTGTGTAATTTTTCATTTCTTAAGTCTAAATATCTATATTGCAAGCGTAAATCTTCTCTTACATTTTCAATATCTATTTTTTCTGAATTTATTTCAAATGGTAGTTGATTTTTACATTTTCCAAGTACTTGAATTTTGCTTGCGTCTATCTCAATTTCTCCTGTTGGTATGTTTTTATTTTTGTTTGAGCGCTCAACAACTTTTCCTGTTACACTTATTACTGTCTCAGGCGTTACTTTTTCCATTTCTTTTTTTACTTCATCATTTGATATAACTATTTGTGTTATGCCAAATTCATCACGTAAGTCTACAAATTGCATTGAGCCTAAGTTTCTAATTCTTTGTACCCAGCCTGCAAGTTGTACTTCTTCGTTTACATTTTTTATATTTAATTCATTACAATTATGGTCTCTATACATCTTTATTTCCCCTTATCTTGGCTTGAATTCTTGCCATAAAGTTTACTTGTAGTATTTATATTAATTATGTTAATATTATAATAGCTTTTTGTGGTAATTTCAAGAGTTTTTTTTAAATAAATTGCACAGCTTTAAAAGACTTTTTTACAAATTATTTTAAGTTTTGCCTTACATATTCATACATCATGATACTAGCTGCAACTGATGCATTTAAGCTTTCTGCTTTTCCTAGCATTGGAATTTTTACTTTTTGATTTGAAACAGCATATACTTTATCACTAACTCCATTTGCCTCATTTCCAATAACTACAACACTTTTATTATAATTAATGTCATATATACTTTTATTAGTTTGGAGTGAAGTAGTTATAATTTTAAATCCTTCTTTTTTTAGATTGTCTAGTTCTTGTGCTAAGTCTTCTGTTTCAATTACATTAACTCTAAAAATTGCTCCCATTGTTGAACGGATAACTTTTGGACTATATGTGTCAACTGTATCTTTCGAAACTATAATTTGCTTTAAGTTAGTTGCATCAGCTGTTCTTATTATAGTACCTAGATTTCCTGGGTCTTGTATTCCATCTAGTGCAAGAATAAATTCAGTTGAATAATCTATTTTTTTACTATCTTCATTCTTTTTAATAACAGCTAATATTCCTTGTGGTGAGACAACTTCTGTTAATGTATTGAAAATACTTTCTGTTACTTCTATCGTTTTTATTCCCTCTAAATTTACATTTGATATACCAAATTTTTCGCTATATACAACAAGTTCAATATTTGCATCATACTGAATTGCTTCTTGTATCATTTTTATTCCTTCAACAATATACTTTTCCTTTCTGTATTTCTTTTCTTTTAGCTTTTTTATTTCTTTTATTGTTTCATTGTCTTTACTTGTAATTAGCATAGTCTCCCCTTCTCAAAATCTATTTGCTTGCTTCCTAATTATCTACTTTTTCCTAAAATTACTTCTAAAAATTCATTATATTCTCTCTAAAAACTCATTTACAACAGTGATTGCATCTTTCTTTTCACTTATAGTTACCATAGGTTTTATAGTTTCTGAATATCTAATATTAGTCTTGTAAATCTCAATCCAATCAGCAACTTTGTGTCTGTCAATCTCTGAAAAAGTAAATGCAATTCCGTTTGGTCTTTCTTGTATTTTTATAACATTTTTTTCTTTGCATAAGTTTTTAATTCTAGCAATTTTAATTAAATTTTCGACTTCTGCTGGCATATTACCATATCTATCAATAATTTCATCAATAATATTTTGTATATCTTCTTCATTCCTACAATCTGCAATATCTTGATAAATCTCAATTTTTTGACTTGCATCTTCTATATAACTTTCTGGAATAAATGACGATATGTTAATATCAATAGTAATTTCCTCTTCTTCTTTTATAATTTCTCCTTTAGTTTCATTGATAACTTCTTCAAGTAGTTTGTTGTACATATCATATCCAACTTGTTCTATATGACCACTTTGCACTTCTCCAAATATGCTTCCAGCTCCTCTTATCTGTAAATCTCTTGTTGCAATCTTAAACCCTGAACCAAACTCTGTGAATTCCTTAATTGCTTTTAATCTTTGCATTGCATCTTCGCCTATTATTTTATCTTTTCTATAAGTAATATATGCAAATGCTTGCTTGTTGCTTCTTCCAACTCTTCCACGTATCTGGTATAATTGTGCTAAACCAAATCTATCAGAATTTTCGACAATTATTGTATTTGCATTTGGAATATCTATTCCTGATTCTAATATTGTTGTACATACAAGTACATTTGTCTTTCCTTCGACAAATTCTTGCATAATGTCCTCAATTTCTTCACCGCCCATTTTACCATGTGCATAGGAAACTTTTGCCTCAGGTACAAGTTCCTGAATTCTTAACGCTTTATTTGCAATGTTTTGAACATTGTTATATATGTAAAATATTTGTCCCCCTCTTTCGATTTCCTTTATTATTGCTTCTTTGATTAGTTCTGTATCATATTCAAGCACATAAGTTTGAATTGGCTTTCTGTCCTGTGGCGGGTCATATATTACTGACATATCACGTATTCCAACTATAGACATTTGTAAGGTTCTTGGAATTGGCGTTGCAGTCATTGTTAGAACATCAACACTTGCTTTATATTGTTTTATCTTTTCTTTGTCCTTTACTCCAAAACGATGCTCTTCATCTATTATTAATAATCCTAAATTACTAAATTCGACATCTTTACTTAATATTCGATGAGTTCCAACAACAATATCAACTTTTCCTTGTTTTAACTTATTAACTGTTTCTGTCTGCTCTTTTTTAGTTCTAAATCTATTTAATAATTCAATTGTAATAGGGAAATCTTTCATTCTTTCTTTAAACTCTTGATATTGCTGGTTTGCAAGTACTGTTGTTGGTGCTAAATACGCAACTTGTTTTCCATCCATTACAGCTTTAAATGCTCCTCTTATAGCGACTTCTGTTTTTCCATATCCAACGTCCCCGCAAAGAAGTCTGTCCATTGGCTTTTCTTGTTCCATGTCTTTTTTAACTTCTGCAATACATCTAAGTTGGTCATCAGTTTCAGTATATGGAAAACTATCTTCAAATTGAATTTGCCATGGTGTGTCTTTTGAAAAAGCATATCCTTTTGAATTTTCTCTCTTAGCATATAATTCAATTAATTCCTTAGCTACTGTACGTAAATTTTTCTTAACTTTTGCTTTTGTCTCTTGCCATTCTTTACCACCAAGTTTATTAAGTTTTAGGTTACTTGCTTCTCCTATATATTTTCTAACATTGTCTAAGTTATTAGTTGGAACATATAAAATATCATCATTTCTATATTTTATTGCCATGTAGTCTTTTGTCAAATTATCTACAGTGATTGTTTTAACACCTATAAAAATTCCTATTCCATGATTCCTATGTACTACCAAATCATTTACTTTAAGGTCAGCAAATACTATCTTTTCTCCTGATTTAAAAGTACTATTTGCTTTTGCTCTTAATTTTGATTTACTCTTAGAAAAAATTTCGTTGCTACTTAATACAATTAGTCCTGTTTCTTTATTTTCATATCCTGTTGAAAGTACGCCTGTTGAAATAACTATCTGAGATTCTTTTAAAATGATATTGTCTATATCATCAACTTTTATTGAGTTTTCGACAAGTTTCGATATTTTATCTCTGCTTTCTTTGTTTCCTGCTAAAATTATAACTTTCTTTTTGTTTTTTATTGCTTTGTTAGCTTCTTCTTCAATATTTTTTAAATCATTCTCTAAAATAGTAATTTCTCTTAATTTAAAATTATTTTCTCTTGTATCTGCTTCTCTTAAATTTATCACATTTTTTAGGTCTGCTTTTAATTCAAACTCACATAAATTTTTAAGTATCTCTGGGACAGCTCTTTCCTTTTCAATTAATTCTTTTATCAAATTTTTAGTGTCATTTCTTATTGAATCTATTCTTTGTTCTATCTTTTCTGGCTCGTCAAAAAATATTTGAAAGTTTTTAGCATAATCTAATATACATTCTTGTTCTTCATAGAATTCATTAAAATATTTGTCGATTTTTGTTCTATAGTTTCCATTTTTAATCTCTTCTATATCTTTTAGAATATCTTCATCTATTATTCCATTTTGACTATATTTTTCTTCTATTTTTCGACAAACTTTATCAACTGAACAAGCTAATATCTTTTCAGTTGATGGTAGTATTTTTATTTTTTCTTGCATTTCAATAGACCTTTGAGAGTCTAATCTAAATTTTCTAATACTATCAACTTCATCTCCCCAAAGTTCTATTCTATATCCTTCTTTTTTATCTATTCCAATATCAATTATATTTCCTCTAACGCTAAATTCGCCTCTACTTTCAGTTAAGTCTTTACGGATATAACCTAGGGAAATAAGCTTTTGCTTAATTTCTGCAATGTCTATTGTATCTTCGTTTTTAATTTCAATAATATTTTCATACAAACTTTTTTTAGCTATAATCTTTTGCATTATAGCTTCAATAGTTGTTACATAAATTAGGCTTTTTTTGTTTGACATGTTATTTATAATGTTAATTCTTTCAAATTCTATTTCACTACTTTCAGCGTCAACATTATAAAGAGCTATTTCTCTTTTTGACAAATAACTAACATCTTCGATAAAATATGACAAATCTTTTATTAAATTTTTTGCTTGAATTTCATTATATGTAATTAATAATATTGGTTTGTTTCCATCAGTTTTTATTGCTGATATTAATACTGATTTAAACACGCGAGCAAGACCTGATATTTCTATCGGGTCCTCTTTACTTTCTATAATCTTTTGGTAAATGCTTGTTGCTTTAATGTCTCTTAATATGTAGTTCATTTTTTATATGTACTACTCCTTAATAAAATTAACAGTTTGATTATAGCATATAATGTTTATTTTTTCCAGTGTTTTGCATTAATTTTTATAATTCATTTATTTAGGCTTGTAATATTTTTTTAGTACAGGCATACAATTCACTATGAAAATTTTTGTTTTGTTAAAGAAAAAATATATATCAATTTTATTTTTATTATTTACTGTTTTATTAGTTGTTTTTGCTAATAGTAATTTATCCTCAGCTAAAAAAGGATTGCAGCTTTGGGCAAATAATGTAGTTCCCTCTTTATTTCCTTTTTTTGTTGCTGTTGAACTTTTGAATAATACTAATCTTGTTTATTATTTAAGTAAATATCTTGATACATATATGAGGCCTATTTTTAACTTGCCTGGAATTGCAACTTTTCCACTTATTATGGGCATTATTAGTGGGTTTCCAGTTGGTGCTAAAATTGTGTCAAACTTATATTCTAGTGGAGCTTGTACTAAAGAAGAAGCTGATAGAATGCTTATTCTCTCTAATAATTCTGGTCCTCTATTTGTTATTGGTACTGTTGGATATGCCTTTTATGGAAGCTCTACTATTGGTGTTCTTCTATTAGTAACTCATATTTTAGCTTCACTTTCTGTTGGTGTGCTTATTGGATTATTCTCTAGAATACATAAACTTTCTAAAGTAAGTGCCTTTAATAATTCGTCATCTTCAAATTATGCTATTCAACAACATAAAGATATTGGCATTAGTGAGCTTGGTGGAGTACTCGGAAGTAGTATTACTTCTGCCATAAAAAGCATTTTAGTCATTGGTGGGTTTGTTGTTATATTTTCAGTTATTATTTCAATGCTTAATAGAACTCACTTACTTAGTATTATTGCTAATTTCATTAGTACTATAATACCAGTTAATGATAATTTAATTAGTAGTTTTTTTACTGGTATTATTGAGTTTACTAATGGGTTAAGTGCTATTGCTAGTGTTCCTCTTAAAGATATGTCTTTAAAACTTGCTCTTTCTGCTTTTGTGCTTGGGTTTGGGGGAATTTCTGTAACTCTGCAGGTCCTTAGTATTATTAGTAAAGATAAATTATCTATTAAAAAGTATGTTCTTGGAAGAATTTTTGTTGGTGTTGTTGCTAGTGTTTATACATTTATTTTGTTTTCAATGCCTATGTTTAATTTAAATATTTGAAGTTATTAGTTTGTTTTTATGAAAATTATCTTGTATTTATTTTAAACTTTGACAGTGTTTTTCATATTCAGCTTGGCGCGTGAGTCGCTCCCGCCCGCCACCCTTTTTTCTTTTTTGGGTGTTACTAATATTTTTATTTTTTCCCTTTTCTTACTGCTTCTCTATATTGTGGTTTACATAACGATTAATGATTTAGAGAAACTACCGGGCAGACCCCATAGCTGCTGCCATAGGCGTTGTTGCCCACGCCGCCCGAAGCCACAAGGCACACACTGAAGCGGCTAGTAGACGAAGGCGAAGCCAACCACTGCCACGAACTTGTTGCTATTACTGCGCTCTGTGGAATACTTGTGTTTACTACTGTTGTACTTTGATAATCTACTAAGCTTCCTCCATTTATTGTATAGCCATAGCCATTTGCATTCTTTATTCCGCATCCTATTGTGCTTGCACTTGTATCATATTTGTTCTTATATGCATTTTGTGCCTTACACCACATTTCTATTGGTGCTCCCCCTATTGCATATTTTGCCTCACTTGTCTTGTATGTTGTCCATTGGCTTGAATCACACAACCATGATGCACAATGTTCGTTTGCTAAATCTATTGAACTTCCGTTTGCTGATGCTGCCCATTTTGGATTTAGCTGTCTCATTAATGCTCCT
>CAQYCU010000032.1:0-6572 GCA_948919095.1 uncultured Clostridia bacterium
CTCATATTGATTTCTTGTTTAATTATATGTAACATAATACCACAAAAACCTCCTTTTTTCAATATTTTTGGTCAAAAAAAGACCGTTTCAAAAGAAGCGGTTTAAGTTTTTGTGTTCATCGAACTTTTTGATAGTCTTGAAATTAAGTTATATCAAGGTTTTCAAAAAGTTCGACGAAACTTCTTTATGGCTCCTCGTATTGGACTTGAACCAATGACCTATCGGTTAACAGCCGAGCGCTCTACCAACTGAGCTAACGAGGAATATTTGACGCAAATTAAAATAATAACCACGTCTATCTTTATTACGTGATTATTATATACTAACTTTATTTTAAATGCAATAGTTTTTTTCTATTTTTTAATTTATGTAACCCAAAATTTTACCTTTATTCTGGAACATATCTCGATATGAACAGTTTCGTTCCAGCTTTTAGTTCTTCGCTTCCCAAATTATTAGTTTCTACTATTGTTCTAGTGGTACTATTAAATCTTTTTGCGATTTTCCATAATGTGTCATCTGGTTTTGTAAAATAAATTACCATATTATAATTATTTGCTCTACTACTTTCATTTTCAGTTACATCTCCAATTACTTTTATATCAACAAAGTTTGAACTATCTGCTACAAATTCAATATCCAATTTTAATTCTGCTTCCGAGCCTGGCATTATGTTAAAATTCTCATTATGTATATTAGTAGTAATTCGTACATTTGCATTTTGTGAAACATTGCTTGCTGGAAGCCTATAATTAAAAGGAACACTAATTACTTTTCTAGAAATACCAGTCATTTGATTTATTGAATGTGTGACTAAAAATTCAACATTTCCATCTATACTTATCCCATCTGTTACAATGCTTATATTTTCTGTATTTACTTTAGTATCAATATCATATACCTTCTCTTCACCTATGTTTAGCCTCTCTCTTTGATTAAAATTAAAAGTTCCCCTATAAATATTTTTGTTTTGTACCGTTGTAATTGATTTCTTTTCAAAATTCAAATTTACGCTTGGGCTGTATAAATCTTCAATTACATTAACTTCTCTTTTTTCATATGCAATTACTGATATCTCAAGTTCCATATCTAATGACATTGAATGTTCTTGAACTCCATTTGGCTTTAATACCATATTCTTAATTTCTGCATTTGTTGTACAAATATTTTCCTCATTTACATCTTTCATGTCAATGAATCCAACTATTGGAAATGTTTTATTTATAATATTATACCTTCCATCTTCTGTTAAGTATAAAATTTTAACTCCTACGTCTGCTTTAGTTAATGTTTTGTTATAGCTTGTTTTTGTATCAATATTATTAATACTAGTACTTACTTTTAAAATTTCTGCAAGATTATCAGAACTATCAATTCCTATAACTTCTTTTATACTAGTTTTTGTATTTCCAATTCCAAGAACAGAATTTACTTGCACTGTATCTTCAAGTTTTTGAATATCTTTTATATTTACATTGTTTACAAATTCAACATTTGTGCTGTTAAATACTTTTATATCAAAATTTACATTTGCTTTTATATTTACTTTTCTCTCATTTATTATTCTACACTCAATACTGTCTAAGTTCATTTCTATTGCACTATTCATATCACTTGTAACATTATCAATACTTATTATCTGTGAAAAATCTAATGTATGATTAATACTCCTTGTACTTCTTGTATCATTTTCGCTTCCAACATATATTATGAATGTTGAAATACAACCATCTATTCTAACTTTACCTTCACTTATTTCCTTCTTATAAATATTAATAATCCCACTTGATGATACTATTTCTAATATATCTGGCTTTACGTCTGGTACAATACAGTCTCCTTCAATAATGCCTCTTTCCTGTTTGTTTGCTACTATTTGATTTATATTTAAATTACTTTTTTCAATATCTATTGCCATATATTCCCTCCTAAATATAATATTTATTTAAGATTATGCACAGCTTATTGCAAATATGACAACTGTTTGATATTTTATTAGTGTATGATTGTTTTAATTAAAATAATTTTAGATTTCTTATAAAACGATAAAAGAGGTTAGCTTTCGCTCCCCTCTCTATCGGATAAAACTGTCACTATCAGTTCTATCTAGCTAACCTTCTAATAGCTTCCCATCTTTCTTGAAGTTCTTCATCTTTAATCTTTTCTCCGTGTGCAAGTGGAACCAACATGCTTTTTTCAATATATCCTGCCTTTTTCAGTTCCCTTATGATTCCATGGCCTTTGGTTAAGTAAGTTTTACCGTCTCGGTAGACAAACATAACAGTTTGGTCTTCAATGTTATACTTGCCTACATACTCCGCAATCTCCTTTTCACCTCTCCCAACATTTAAAATCGGGTAGTAGCATGTTTCATAATTTATGCCTATCACCGCCAGTCCCATAAATGGAAGCTCCATGCAGTTCTTTAGCGTTTCTTCTTGCAGTTTGCCTATCCCGTTCTCATCGCTGTATGTAATACAGTCTTCCATTAAATCCTCAATGTATGACTGAATTACCATTTCTTTTAAGTGCACCCACTTTATAGCTTGCCCCTTTGGATAATCTCCCTCGCTAAATGGAACATAAAAATTTGCTTTCTTTAACCCCGCTGCTTTTAATGACCTAATAACCCTTTCCGTGTATGGAATGGCATACATTTCGCCATTATGTATGAAGCTTACTGTTGGGGTTTGCAGTGAGTAGCATCCGTTAAATTTCTTCTTCAGGTCTGATAGTTCGAGCCTAACTTCTCTTCCTTCATGTGGAAACACCGCTATCGTACCTACACAGATACATACCGCACTTTCCTTTAGTAAAGACAAGTTAATTGTTTTGTTAGCCATTTTTCTCCCCCTCAAAATTATTTGTGAAGTCATTCCCTTGTTGCCTAGCAAACATGGAAGATTTCTTTTTCTAAAAATGACTGGATTTATATTATACTCCTTTTAAGTATGTTTGTCAAATTGCATTACCCCCCTACCAAAATTAACAAATCAATAGTTGTGATGACCAACGTAATAATGTTATACCACTAGTTTTATTTAAATTAGTATTGTGTTTTCCAAGTATTTTTAATTGCATTTTGTGAATGTAAACAAATTGTAACATTTATTTACAAAATATTGTACAGTTACATTGTGTCCCTGTAGGTTTGTAACTTATTTTATTATAAAATATTTAAAAATGTTTTATAAGGAAGTATAGTAAATGAAAGTTAAAACTTTAAATGGTAATTTAAATATTGTTGGAAATAATTTGAGAAAATATCGCACTTTACGCAATCTTTCACAACCTGAAATCTGTAAAAAACTTGATTTAATTGGTGTTACAATGTATATCTGCGATATTTATGAAATTGAGTATGGTAAGAAAACTGTTAAAGATTTTGAAGCTCTAGCTTTTTGTAAAGTTCTTGGTATTACTCTTGATGATTTATATGATGATACTGATAAATATTATGAAGCATAAACTTTTCTTAAAATGAACAGTTTTTATTTTATAAATTGTGACTTATTTTTTTAATCTAGGTTTATAATTGTTTCATCATTTTTCCAAATTTTTTTGAATATTTTTCTAATTTTGTCACATACTAACATAATAATAATCGCCCAAAATCAATATTAACAATTTTACAACTATACTTTAATTGATTTTCGAGCAAAGAAAGGAACGTATTTTGAATGAAAGCAACTGGAGTAGTTAGAAGAATTGATGACTTAGGAAGAATTGTTATTCCAAAAGAAATAAGAAAAACATTAAGGATAAAAGAAGGAACTCCTTTAGAAATATTTACTGAAAAAGAAGGAGATATAATTTTAAAAAAATATTCCCCTATTGGTGAACTTCAAAATTTTTCAACTGAATACGTTGAGTGTTTATCAAAAGTTACAAATTTTATTGCTATTGTTACTGATAAGGATTCGGTCATAGCTGTATCTGGCACTCCTAAGAAAGATTATTTGGAGCAATCGATTAGTGAGGCATTAGAAAAAATAATAGATAAACGTGAGTTTTTCGTCGCTGATTATAGTAAAGCTATTTATATAACTTCAAAAGGTGAAAAAGAAAAAGCTGTTAAAGAAAAAGTTCCACAAGTTATAGTCCCAATTATTTCTGCAAGTGAAGTTATTGGAAGTGTTATTATTTTATCAAAAGATGTTTCTAAAGATATGACTTCTACTGAAATCGAAGTTGCTAAGGTTGCAGCTAGTTTCTTAGGAACTCAAATGGAAATCTAGTATTTTAAATTTCTCCCTTAATATACAATAAAAGCTTGGTTCTTAAAAGTTCCAAGCTTTATTTATTATACTATTTTGGCTTCTATAATTACACATTATCATTTTTATTCGTCTTCTTCTCTTCCTGATGGTGTTAGTGTGTCTTTGATTTCACTTGAAAATTCTGCTAAAATAACTGTTTTTATCGTCGTCTTTTTGTCTGCAATATAATCATCAACTATTTGACATAGCTTTCTCATATTATCAGTTTCTTGTAATATAATTGAAGGTTTTTGTTTTGCACGAGTAAGCAACTTCTCCTTAATTGTAACAACATCTTCATTACTTGCACATGATATTCTTTGGAATATTTGATATGGATCACTGTACTTAAATATTGGAACATTCATACATTCTTTATCAAATCTTTCATAGAATACTTCCATTTTCATAGGTATATTCTTAAATATATCAACAGCCTTTTCTTGATACATTTTATCTTTTAATTGTGAATTTAATTCATAAAATCTATCAACAATTTCTTTCATATCATAGTTTTCGCCTTCTCCATATATATTACTTAATTCTTCTTTCGCGTTTTCGCAATATTCTGAAGTAAGCGATGATATATTCATTCCATTTATAAATAAACTTCTAATTGATTGCATATCATAGTCAATCAATCCTTTGTTTATGAAGTATACGAAATATGTATATAATTTTACTATATTAAGTATTGATACTTCTCCATTTTTAACTGTTGTAAGTACATCATCAATAACTTTTGGAAATTCATCATCAGATATTTTCCAATATTCTTCTGTAAGCAGACGTTTGTATCCTGGAACATTAAGTATATCTTCAACTCTTTGTACATCTTCCATATCAGTTTTAAATATCTTCATGTCCATAATTCTTGTTCTTATGAATACTTCAATAAATTTGAAAAATCTATATTCTGCTTTGAAATTGTAATAGTAATTGTTATCAAATTCTTTTATGTAGAATTGTCTATTATCTAAAAATACTTTTGATGATACTACTATTGATTTATACTCATCATTGTTGTTAATATATGCCAATTTGTCTTTTGTAATTTTTCCTGCTTTTATTTCAAATGATACTGCTATTGTAAATATTAACATTGTTTGCAATACCCTATTATTCGTATTTGGATATGCTTTAGTTACTACATCAAATATTCTCTTAAAATCTGCTAATGCATGTTTTAATATACGTAGGTTTCTTGTTTCACTCTTTTCAAATGTTGATATTATTAATGATGTATTTGTTCGTAAAAATCGTATTAAATCAGGATATTTTTCATATCGCATTAATATTCCATTTATAATATACGTAAATTCTGGTTTGTATTCAAATGTTTCTCCTATTAATTTTTCCTTAATTCTTTCATAGTCATTTGCTTTATCAAATACGTCTTCAATAGTATCTTTTATCTTTTCTACCATTGGTTTGTCTGTTGTCATTATTTTATTTTGTTTGTCTAACAAATATGTTGCAATAAATGTTTTCATTTCTAGATTACTACTTTTTAGTTTTGTCGATAGTTCTTTTTCATTACATATAATTATAGTTTTTATATGGTCATGTTCTACGAAATTATTTATGTATCCTAATATATCTATAACGTCAACATTTGCTCTCTCTAAGTCGTCGAAACAAAGTACTTTGTCGTCTGTTGAAAAAAAGTCTGCATAATTTACTCTATCATCATTTTGTGTTATTCCGAAAAGGTTTGCCATGTCAAGACCTGTTTTTGCATATTCAGGGATTGAATTACTGCCACTGGCATTCATGTATTTTCTAAGATTCTTGTCCATTAGTTGTGTAGTTTCAATAAATATTTTTTTACTAATTTCTTCCAAGTTAGATATTCCATATAATGACATATAAATTGTTGTTACTTTTTTGTCTCCAACTTTCATTGATTCTAATTTATTTCTTATTTTATTATTCCAGAAGTAAGTTTTCCCACTACCCCATTCACCATTTATCATTATAGCATAATCTGTGTAATCTGATCTAACGTAATCTAATATGCTCTCAACTAGCTCTTCCATTTTGTTTTTCTCCTTTCCATTTGTGTAACTAGATTATATCACAATAAAAATAAAAAAGTCTAGAAAATTTTTCTTATTTTTTTAGTTATTTTACAAAATAATGTAGAAATGTTTTTATCTATATTAATGCCTTTTAACTTTTATAAAATTTAACTTTATTTCATAAAATCCCTAGCTATTGTAAATATTCCTACTTCTTTTGCACCTGCTTCTAATAAAACTTTTTTGCATTCATTATAAGTGTTCCCCATAGTATAGATATCATCAAATATAA
>CAQYCU010000032.1:6672-12949 GCA_948919095.1 uncultured Clostridia bacterium
ACTTTTTTGCATTCATTATAAGTGTTCCCCATAGTATAGATATCATCAAATATAAGTACTTTTTTTCCTTTTATTGCTTCTGGATTTTCAACTTTATATACTCCTTTTACTGACTTTATTCTATCTTGTAATTTTAGTGTGCTTTGAGGTTTTGCGTTTTTTATTTTCTTTAATGACTTTGTGTTTAGTTTTATACTAGGTTTATTTGAACTTTTATTCTGTAATTGATTTACTACTTTTCTTGCAATCAATTCGCTTTGATTATATCCTCTTTCATTTTTTCTTTTTCTATGTAGTGGAACTGGAATTATTAGGTCATAGTTATTTATGAATTTACAGGCATTTTTATTGTTTAAAATACAATTTGAAAATAAATTATACAAATATCCTTTTGCATTAAATTTATATTTTATAAGCATTTCTCTTATTTCTTCTTCATATTTATATAGAAAAAATTTTTCTTTTTCATTATTTTCTAGTTCATATTTTTTTAGTTCTTCATAACAGTTTTCACAGATGTATTTTCCTAAGTTATTGCATAATTCACATCTTGGTGGAAATAATAAATCTAATAATTTGTCTAACACTGTTTCTCCTTTTTACGTTTTTTTGCACTTCGTTTTTAGATAACATTTTTAAAACACTATCATCTATGTAATTATCTCATACTTTTTCTTTTTTGTTTGTCGAAACTTGTCAGATATATTTATTTTTTCACAGCAAAAACACAACAATTGTGGATTTTTAATTTCCATATTGTTGTGCTTTTATTTGTTATATTAATACAACTCAGTTTTACAATCTTCCCCTACATAAGTTCCAATTTCTTCTCCATTGCATACCTTGCTTACTGCGTCCACTTCATCAAAGTCAAATACATATAAAGGCATTTTAAATTCTCTAGCAAGTACAAATGCTGATAGGTCAGCTACTTGTAAATTGCTGTTTATTGCATCTTCATAATTTAAGTACTTAAATCTTTTTGCTTCTTTATCTTTTCTTGGGTCTGCTGTGTAAACTCCATTAGTTCCACTTTTTGCCATAAGTACAACATCACATTTTGTTTCAATTGCTCTTTGTACTGAGCCATAATCTGTTGTAATATATGGATGGCCCATTCCACCACCAAATATTAAAATTTTGCCTTGGTCAATTAATTTTTGTGCATCTCTTCTAATATATTGCTCTCCAACTAATGGAATTGGAATTGAGTTCATAACTACAGTTTGGTCTTTTATTTTAGAATCTAATGCTCCCTTTATCATTAAGCTGTTTATTATTGTTGCCATCATTCCAATGTTATCAGCGTCAGCTCTATCCATATTCCATTCCCCTGCTGTTCTTCCTCTAAAAATATTTCCTGCTCCAATTACTATTGCAACTTCTATCCCATTATTTCTTGCATGTACAATTTGGTCTGTTATAGTATCTAATTTTTTCTTATCAAAGCTTTCATTATTTTCTCCAACTAAAGCACCACCACTTAGTTTTAAAAGTATTCTCTTGAATTTCATAATTTCCTCCTATTTTGTTCCAAATATTCTATCTCCAGCATCTCCTAGTCCTGGTACAATATAAGCATCCTCATTTAAGTATTCATCAATTTTTGCACAGTAAATTTTAACATCTGGATGTTTTTCCGCAACAACTTTTAATCCCTCTGGCGCTGATATCATACATATAAATTTTATTTTCTTAACACCTTTTTCTTTTAATAATTCTATTGCATCCATAGCACTTCCACCAGTTGCTAACATTGGGTCCAATAATATTACTTCTTTGTCTTCAATATGTTTTGGTACTTTGAAAAAATAGTTTACTGGTTTATGTCCGTTTTCATCATCTCTATACATACCAATATGTCCAATTTTTGCATTTGGGATTGCTTTAATTACTCCATCAAGTATTCCAAGTCCTGCTCTTAATATTGGTACAAATGCATAATTATCTTCATTTAGTCTTTTTACTGTTGTTTCACATATTGGTGTTTGTATAACTTTATCATCAAGCTCTGCTTCTTCCATAGCTTTATAGCATAAGTATTCACCTATTTCTCCTGCTATCTCTCTAAATTCTTTTGTTCCTGTTCTTTTATCTCTTAATATTCCTAATTTGTGCTCTAGTAAAGGGTGCTTAACTTCGATTATATTTGTATACTTACTTAAATCAATTTTTTCCATAATTTTAATATCCTTTCTTAAAAAATTCACTGACATATTATTACGTCATAAATTGAAATGAATACTTTTTTATTATTCACTTCAATTTATTACTTAACTTTTTATCATCATTTGAAATTTACTTACTAATTAGCCTACATTTCTTGTCAATTATAAAATATTGGGCGGACCTAATGTGACTTTTTATATTAAAAAGGTCCGCTTTATTTTATGTTTCTATTTTTTCTTTACTTCAACTTCTACTTCTTTGTCTTCTGGTAAGAATAAGTTTAGTAAAATTCCAACTACTGCTGCTAAGCTCATTCCTGAGAATGTTAATGAGTAATCTCCTGTTCCTAATGTAATAGCTGCTCCACCTAATCCTAAAACTAGCATTGATGATGCTATTATTATGTTCTTGTTTTTGTTGAAATCCATTCTATTTTCAATTAGAACTTTTAGTCCGTTTACTGCTATAAATCCATAAAGTAATAATGAAACTCCTCCTAATACTGGATTTGGTATTGTGCTAACTAATGCTGTGAATTTTCCTAAAAATCCTAAAACTATTGCTATTATTGCAGCTAATCCTATTACCCAAACTGATGCTATTTTTGTCATACCTACTACTGATGTATTTTCTCCATATGTTGTGTTAGCTGGTCCACCTAATAGACCTGCTACAAATGTTGCTATACCATCTCCAAGCATTGTATTTTCTAAGCCTGGTTTATGTAATAAGTCTTTTCCTATTATTGCACTTAATGCTGTATGGTCTCCAATGTGTTCTGCCATTGTAACTAATGCTATTGGAGCTATAGTTAATGCTACCATCCAATTTGGTTGATATGATAAAAATGGTAATTTAAATTCTGGCATACTGAACCATCCTGCTTCTGCAACTGCTGTGAAATCAACTAATCCAAAGCAAACTGCTGATATGTATCCAACAATTATTCCTATTAAAAATGGTATTATACGTAAAAATCCTTTTCCTCTAACCATTACTATTGCTGTTGTTAAGAATGTAATTAGTGCAACAACTACACCTTTCCATTCTATTCCCTCTGTTGTGCTTGCTATTCCTATTTGTCCTACTGCTGATGATGCAAGCCCTAATCCTATAATCATAATCATTGGCCCAATTACTATTGGTGGTAGAACTTTGTCTAGCCAATTCTTTCCTATTAATCTAATAATAAATGAAACTGCTACATATATTAAGCCTACTATCATTACACCAGTTAGTGCTCCACCTAGTCCCCCTTTTTCGTAGGCTATTGCTATTGGTGCTATAAAGGCAAATGAGCTTCCTAAAAATACTGGTGATTTTCCTTTTGTGCATAAAATATAAATTAATGTTCCTATTCCTGCTGTAACTAATGCTACTGGTATTGTTAATACTGTTTCTCCTGCTTGTGAGTTTACTAATATTGGAACTAATATTGTTGCTCCAAACATTGCAAATACGTGTTGGAATGCTAAGATTATCCATTTAATAACATCTGGTTTTTCATTGACATCTAGTATCAACTTCCTTTTCTTAGTTTCTTCCATTTTTGGTTTCCTCCTTTTACTTTTACCATCTTAATCTTGGTGGTAGTTTTATTTATTTAAAAAAAATACTAGAATTGAAAAACAACTCTAGTATTTTTATTAAAATCAATTAATGGGAATAGAAAAAATATTGCATTTATTGCAACTGCTGTCATTTTTTTAATTGCTGCTACTTCTCTTAATTTTTTCATTATTCTTCTCCATATTTTTATATTAGTTTTTGTAATTGGCTTAATCATGTTTTAATAATTTTGTTTAGTTTTTTAATTTTACCTTTGTTATAATAGCATATTAGGTCGAAATATGTCAATAGTTTTTACAAGAATTTTTTAGCTTCTTAATTCTGCGCCAAACTTCTTTTCTAAGCCCTCAGTAATTTTATTCATAACAGCTACTATTTCGTCATCTGTAAGTGTTCTGTCATTTGCACCAAGCTCAACTGAAAATGCTAAGCTCTTCTTTCCTTCTGGAATTCCCTTTCCAGTATAAAGGTCAAAAATCTTACTATTTAATAATAGTTTTCCACCATTTGCTTTTATTACTTTTTGCAATTCTTGCGCTTCAACCTTATTATCAACCACAACTGCTAAGTCCTTTTTTACAGTTTGGAATTTTGAAAATTCTTTATACTTCATTTTTCCTACTTGTTTAGCTAAAAGTTTGTCTAAGTTTAGTTCCATAACATAAACTTCATCTTTACATATTGTAGGATTTACTCTTCCTATAAAACCAACTTTATCATTGTTCACTGATATAATTGCTGATTTTCCTGGGTGCAAATCTTCTGTTATATTATTATCTACTACAAAACTATATCTACCATTGTATCCTAAGTAATCAAGAACTTCTTCAGTTACTCCCTTTATTGTATAAAAGTCGACATTTTTTGTTTGAAGTCCTGTAAAATATTCTCCCGTCATTAAACAAGCAAGTTTATATTCTTCAGCATAATTTTCATTATCATTTGCTTCAGTTTTTTCGACATTTTTCTTGTCTAAATTTTCTTTATAGAATGCTTTTCCAAGTTCAAACAATGACACATTATCAATACTTCTAGATTTATTGTAGTTATATATTTTGTAAAGTGCTGTAGTAACGTTTTGACGTAATACACTTTTTTCCTCTGTTAGTGGTGACAATATCTTAATGCTTTCTTTATCTTTGTTAGTAAACATCTTTGCTTCTTCTTCATTTACTAATACATATGTTAACGTTTCATTTAATCCTAAGTTAAACATCTTGTTGCGTATCTCTCTTGAAGTTCTATCGTATGTTCCTTTTTTTACTGGAAGTATCATATTTCTTCCTGGGATATTATCAACTCCATAAATACGTCCAACTTCTTCAATTAAATCTTCTTTAATTGATATATCAATTCTTCTTGTTGGAACAATTACTGTAATAAGTTCTTCATCTTTTTTAGTTTCATATTCAAATCCTAGTTTCGTAAATACATCCAGTATGTCTTTTTTATCAATGATTGTTCCTAATACTTCGTTTATATTTGTTACTGTTATATCAATTCTTTTGCTTTCTTTATTAGTTTTGTCGTATTTTGATATTCCATCTAAAACTTTTCCAGAAGCATATTTTTCAAGCATATGACATGCTCTTTCTATCGCCATGTATGTTCTATTAGGGTCTAAGCCTTTTTCAAATCTATTGCTTGCTTCGCTTCTTAATATTTTGTTTGAAGTTTTTCTTACTTTTACATTATCGAATATTGCAGATTCTATAATTACATTTTTTGTACTCTCTGTTATTTCAGTATCAAATCCCCCCATAACTCCGGCAAGTCCTATTGCTCTTTTTCCATCAGATATTACTATATCTTCACAAGTTAAAGTTCTTTCTTGCCCATCAAGTGTTGTAAGTTTTTCATTTTCTTTTGCCATTCTAACTTCAATCATTTCTTGTAATTTGTCTGCATCATAGAAATGTAATGGTTGTCCTGTTTCTAGCATTACATAATTACTAATATCTACTACATTATTAATAGGTCTAATTCCAGAAGCCATTAACTTTTCTTTTATTTCTTTTGGACTTTCCGTTATTTTTATGTCTTCAACTTTTCTTGCTAAAAATAATGAACAGTTTTCTGTATTTATTTCTAGTTTGAAATCTAATTTTGTTGCATCTTTTTCCTTTATTAATTCAATTTCATTTTTATTATTTACAGCTTTTCCATTCTTATCATAACTTGTATGTTCTAAGTTAATTGGTTTTACTTTTTTATTATATATTGCACCAACTTCATATGCCATACCTAATATGCTTAATAAATCTCCTCTGTTAGTTGTAAGTTCAAAGTCAACTACATTATCGGCCCAACCTAGGTATTTTACAGGGTCTCCTCCAATGGGTGCATCTTCTTCAAGTTCGTGTATTCCTTCCTTGTCTGCTTCTGTCAAGAATTTATTGTCTAATCCTAATTCTGCAATAGAACAAATCATTCCATTTGATTCTTCACCTCTTATTACAGATTTTTTTATCTCTCCCCCTGGAAGTTTTGCTCCATCAAGTGCTACAATAACTTTTAAACCCTTTCTAACATTTGGTGC
>CAQYCU010000032.1:13049-16492 GCA_948919095.1 uncultured Clostridia bacterium
TTCCTTTACATTTAAAACAGCTAACATCTACTTCGTATGATGGTTCTGTAAATGGGAAATAACTTGGTCTAAAACGTAATTTTGTATCTTGTCCTAGCATGTGTTTCATAAATATCTCAAGTGTGCCTTTTAAATCAGCAAATGAAATTTTTCCTTTTTCATCAATTACTAATCCCTCTACTTGGTTAAATTGATGTGAATGTGTGGCGTCATCTTCTCTTCTATATGTTTTTCCTGGTACTATAATTCTAACTGGCGTTTTTTCAGTATTTGCCATCATTGCACGAGCTTGAACTGCTGACGTTTGTGTCCTTAGTACATATTCTGTTGTTATATAAAAACTATCTTGCATATCTCTTGCTGGATGTCCTTTAGGCAAATTAAGTCTTTCATAGCAAAATTCATCTGTTTCAAGTTCTGGTCCTGATACAACATCATATCCCATTGAAGTAAATAAATCTTCAATTTCTTCTATTACTCTTGTTAATGGATGTTTACTTCCCTTTCTTATTTTATCAGAAGGAAGTGTAACATCTATTTTTTCAGATTCTAGTTTCTTAGCTAATTCTTCCTTTTTTAGTTTTTCTTCTATTTTCTCTATTGCAACTGTTAGCTCTTGCTTTGCTGAGTTTACTATATTTCCGACTTTAGGTCTTTCTTCTGCTGGCAATGTTCCCATTGTTTTTAATATTGCTGTTAACTCACCTTTTTTTCCTAAATACTTTACTTTAATTTCTTCCAAATCATGTAAGTCATTAACATTTTTTATTTCACTTAAAGCTGTTTGTTTTATTTTTTCTACTTGTTGTTCCATTGCTCCTCCTATCCCTATTTTGAAAAGATAGCTCCAAATAACTTTGGAGCATATCATATAAATTTATACTTCTTCTTTTCTTTCCCATTGATAACTTGATAAAATTATTATAAGTCCATATAAAGTTATAAATAGTGGTACTGTGTATTCAGTTATTGGTAATCTGCATATAGCATGTAAAGTATATAGTATTGATACTAAACTCATTACATTTAATAATAAGCCAAGCATTTGCTTTGTTCCTCTATACCTAATTGCTAAGTAGCTCATAACTAGAAGTATTGATATACCTATTGGTATTATGTATGGCTCTACCAATGATAATATTCTAACATTTGATACATGTTCTTGTCTAAAATCATTGACTGTTAATTCTGATGAATATTTTTCATTGATTTTATCGCATAATCTTTGAACTTGTTCATCCTTTACTTCTTTTACTTTTATCTTTACACTATCTTCAAAAAACTCTACTTTTCTTGTAACAAAGTCTTTTCCCCATATTTCTTTTGCAATTGACTTAATGTCACTCATTTCGATTTTGTTCTCTTGTGTAAAAGTTATTGTATAACCCTCACCGTAATACAAACTAACTCGCATTCCAACAGTTGCTGTTACTATTATATTTATTACTAGTAATACTGCGCAAACTATATATAATATTTTTTTCTTCATTTTATATTCGCTCCATTCAATGTATTTTATACTAAAAATTTATTTAATAATGTATTATAAATCCAGCTTATTAAAATGCTCCAGAATAATACCATTCCTATACTTAGCATTCCAGTCCATTGTGTGAAACAATAAACTAATGCTACTATTACTATTGGTACCATAACTAATGTATATGATTTTACTATTTTTTTGAAATTGCTGTTCTTTTCTTTTCCTTCTAATTTGCCTTCTTTTTCTGCTTTTAAAATCATAAAGTTAAATATTGTATTTATTATAAATCCTAATTCAATTGCCAATATTCCCTCTAATGATAATGCAACATTTGTATATCTAATAGCAAGTAATAAAATTGCTATAAATCCTACTGACATAATTGCTCTTACTATTCCACTCAATCTGTACTTGATTATCATTACTAATAAAATTATAAGTGCAACTGCTATCTCAATATATACTATTGCTTTTAAAGTATTATCTTCAATTGTTGCATCTATATAAGTATTTCCTACTATTGAATAGGTTACATCTATTGGGTCATTTTCAATTATTGAAGCTAAATTTAATGCACTAAACATTTGAGTTTCAAATTCTTCTTGTGCTGCTCCTATTGTTAATGATAATGAACCATTGTCAATTATTTCGTCAAAGTTTGTTGTTAACATATCTGATGAATCTATACTTATCTTTACTTCTTTTTTCTTGTTCTCAGTAGAGCTTTCAGTTGTTTGGTTAGTTTCATTTGAGGCATTCTCACTTGAACTATTTGTTTCATTATTTGATGTGTTTGTTTCATTGTTTGCTGTATTTGATACTATTTCATTAGCAACATTTTGATAATCAGCTGTTACTTGTTTGAATTTCTTAGCCCCTTTTGTATTAAAATTAATTGTCATTACTATCGCTGTAGTGTTAGTATAACCTGCTGAATTTAATGAAACTTTTACATTTCTTACATCACTGTTATTTAATAATTCTTCACCCGTTTGGCTATCTTTAATTGAAAATTTACCTATTTCAGTTATATCTGATAAAATAACATCAGTTTGCTCATTTTCTGGAAGTCTTAATAATATCTTTCCTGTATTTTCGTCAAGTAGTAATTGATAATTTTGAACCCCTAAACTTTTTAATCTTTTTTTCATAGTTTCAGCTGTTTTTTTATAATCTGCAGCTGTATATTCTTTTTCTTCAGAAGTTTGCTCTTCTACAGTATTGTTTGCAGTTTCATTTTCCTTAGTAGCGTTTTCTTCTGTTGTAGAGTTTGTTGTTTCATTTTCATGATTATGAACTTCATGGTCATCTGATACATTTAATGTAACTTGTCTATAGCCTTCTAAATCTGCATCTAAAACGTATTTTGGAATTCTACTAACTATTTGTCCTTTATCTTTGTAGTAAATTCCCCCAAATGATACTATTGATAATAATACTACTATTAATACAATTAATACTTTGTTTAATGTTTTTTGTGTTTTCACTTTTACTCTTCCTTAAATTATGTATTTAGATTTTTATATGGATATATCTATAAACCTTTATTTATTGCAATTTTAGAACTTGTTTACTCCTATTATTCCTCCAATCATTCCAGCAATAATTGATACAGCAAGCATTATTAATGATTTTATATTGAAATTAAATCCTGTAATGAAAATGCTTGACAACATATATATTGTAAATATGTATATTGCTCCAACGATACCTCCATTTATTATACCATTTTTCTTAATATTCATAGAACTTATTACACTTCCTATTAGAATACTAATTGCTGATATTATTATAATTGTTGTTGGTATAATTGTTTCTGGAATATTAGTATAAGTTAAAATAATTGCAAAAATAAGTAACATTACTAAACTAATTAGTATTGATATTATACTTCCTTTTATAACTTTTATCAAGTTATTTTGTACTTTTGTTTCACTATCAATTTTATTTGTTTTTTGAA
>CAQYCU010000033.1 GCA_948919095.1 uncultured Clostridia bacterium
ACCCAAATCAATTTGACCCTAACATGGGACAAGTTCCTTTTGATATGAATCAAAATCCTGGCATGGACCCAAATCAATTTGACCCTAACATGGGACAAATTCCTTTTGATATGAATAAAAATCCTGACATGGACCCAAATCAATTTGACCCTAACATGGGACAAGTTCCTTTTGATATGAATCAAAACTCTAATATGGAACCTAATCAGTTTGACCCTAACATGGGACAAGTTCCTTTTGATATGAATCAAAATCCTGACATGGACCCAAATCAATTTGACCCTAACATGAATAACAGCTTTGACCCTAATATAGCTCCTAATCAATTTGACCCAAATATAAATAATAATTTTGAACAGTCTAGTTCTTCAGATTATAATGAGGATTTTGCAAGAAATTGGATGGGGTCAATTTACGATAAAGCACATTCTAAAAAGTTTAACTTCTGTGCTGCATTCTTTGGGCCAGCTTATCTATTCTACAGAAAAGTATATTTAACTGGTGGATTAACAGCTTTAATACTTATTATAGTAAATATTATAATTTCATTATTAAAGACAACTAATATTGGACTTATTTTAGGAATTAACGTTGTTATTATGTTGATATATTTCTTTGGTTTAGGATTTGGATTTTATCCTATATATAAAGATTTTGTACATAAACAATTTAATAAATACAAAAAGAAAATTCCTGACAATAATCAACTAATTGCTTTTGCAAGTAAAAAAGGTGGAACTTCAATATTAGCTTTAATATTATATTATATTGTAAATTCAGTTGTAACTGCTGCTATGATATCTATAATGTTTGCATCACTTATTGCTGGTATATTCCAAAAGTTGCCTCAAGCCAATATATCTATTAACAATAATACTATTACAAATGATACTCCTTTTACTGAGACTGAAGATAAAGAAAGTTTTGTATTTACAGAAGGCTATGAGTTGAAATATCCAAATAGCACTTGGGTCGTTGGTCCTGATAAAAAGTCATTAATTAAAGGTGATTATAATTTATCTTATACAGTTACTTATCAAGCTAGTGATTTAGGTATTACTGATATGACGACAGCTGAATCAAGAAAAACAATATTAACAATTATCAATAATTCAGTAACCAGTTTGGCTACTACTAATAACCTTCAAATGGACCCTAATGATAACTTCGTATCTACTAATGGTATATATTATACTTATATTAATTTATCAAGTGATACGGAAATTACAAGATACTATTTCGTGCTTGTTCCAACTGAAGAAAAATTATTCCAATTTGAACTTAAAACAAATGATACTACAATTCAATCTGACACTCATTTAGAAGTTACTAAAATGTTAACACAAATTACACCAGCTTCTGATGATACAACTTCAACTGATGAAAATACAATTGGTAATACTGTTAATAATACTATTGATGATAATTCAATTACAAATAATACAGTTTCAGATAATATGATATCAAATGAAACTAATAACACAATATCAAATAATACAACAAATGAAGCTAATAATAATGTAACTACTCAAAATAATACTACTGGAACAAGTTCTATATCAAATGTTCTTAGAAATACAACTATATAAAATCTTAAGCGAACTCGAGTAAGAGTTCGCTTATATTTATATAAATAAAATGAAAGTAGCTATTTACTTTCATTTTATTATTTTATTAAAATTCACAATTTTTCGGTGTTCTTGGGAATGGTATTACATCACGAATATTTTGCATTCCTGTTACATACATCATTAATCTTTCAAATCCTAAGCCATATCCTGCATGTTCTACACTTCCATATTTACGTAAATCCATATACCACCAGTAATCTTCTAAGTTTAGTCCTAATTCCTCAATACGAGTTTTTAATTTTTCATAATCGTCCTCTCTTTGACTTCCGCCAATTAGTTCTCCTATTCCTGGAACTAGAAGGTCTGATGCTGCTACTGTTTTTCCATCAGGATTTTGTTTCATATAAAATGCCTTTATTTCTTTTGGATAATCTGTTACAAATACTGGTCTTTCAAATATCTTTTCACTCAAGTATCTCTCATGTTCTGTTTGTATATCAACTCCCCATTCTACTTTATACTCAAATTTATCATTATTTTTTTCAAGTTCCTTTATTGCATCTGTATATGTTATTCTTCCAAATGGTTTGTTTATCGTTGTTTCTAGTTTTTCCTTTAATCCATTTGCAATAAATTTATCAAAAAATTCTATTTCCTCTGGTGCATTTTCTAAAACATATTGTACTACATATTTTATCATTTCTTCTGCATTATCCAAATAATCAGTTAATATTGCAAAACACATTTCTGGCTCTATCATCCAAAATTCTGCTGCATGTTTTACAGTATTTGAATTTTCAGCCCTAAATGTTGGTCCAAATGTATAAATATTTCTAAATGCTTCTGCATATGTTTCACCTTCTAATTGACCACTAACTGTTAAGTGCGAATTTTTTCCGAAGAAATCTTTTGTAAAGTCTACTTGTTTTGCATCATCAGTTGGAATATCGTTAAAATCAAATGATGACACATTAAACATTTCTCCTGCTCCTTCACAGTCAGACCCTGTTATAATTGGTGTATGAACATACACAAACCCTTTTTCTTGAAAAAATTTATGAATTGCAAATGATAATAAACTACGTACTCTAAATACTGCGCTAAATGTATTTGTTCTTGGGCGAAGATGTGCTTGTGTTCTTAAAAATTCAAAGCTTGTGTTCTTTTTTTGTATTGGATAATCATTGTCAGACAAGTTATATATCTCAATTTCTTCTGCGTGTATTTCAAAAGCTTGTTTTGCATTTTCTGTTTTTACTAATTTTCCCTTTACTATTATTGATGAGCTTATTGTTAGTTTACATAGTTCATTAAAATTTGATAATTTGTCCTCAAATACGATTTGTATATTTTTGAAAAATGAACCATCATTTACCTCTATAAAGCCAAATGCTTTTGAATTTCTAACAGTTTTTACCCATCCTGAAACAGTTATCTCTTTATCTATATATTCATTTGTGTTACGATACAATTCTTTTACTAATACTGATTTCATTTAATTTTCTCCTTTTTAATTTGTATTATCTCTTACATATACTTTATTTACATTATAAAGTCTTTATTCATTAGATTTACATAATATCTCTTATAGCATCTCCTATAATTTTATTAACATCATACATTAATTTATTAAATGCTATCTCATTATCAAAATATTCTTTTATATCTTTATTTTCAATAAGCACATTATATAATCTTGCTAGCTTTACTTTTTTATCTTCGTCGTCTACTTCTTTATTATCTCTTCTTTTTAATTCCATTACTTGAACTTCTTGTTTTAGTCTTTCAAATTCTTCTATCAATTCCTTTTTTTCTGGAATAGACATTAGTGCCTCTTTTGATTGTTTTAATGACTTATATTGCTTAGAATTCTTTATCTCTTCTGCTAATTTATTAGCTGTATCATAAACTTCCATTTTCATCTCCCTTCACTCTCTTTATTTACCTATTGCTATCAATACTTTATTTGAAAAATATGTTTAAAAATATGTTATGTCTACTTGTACTATATTAATTATGCTGATTTTATAATTATGTATATTGTATCATGTTAATTTTATAAAATCAGCATTATGTTAATCTTTATATTTAATTACAATCAAGCATTAGTTTTAAATTTTATATAAAACTTGCCTGCAATAACACTATGCATATGCATTTCTTTTTCTAAATGTAAGTAAATTTGATATATCTTTTGCTGTGTTTGTAGCTTGCTCTGTTTTGTTTGCTCTTTCTTGCATAATTTTTTCTGCTTGTTTTTGTGCTTCTGTTTTGCAAATAGCTTGTTCATATACATAATGTGTATCTTGTGCAATTTTATTCCAATTGTATAAATCTTTAACTTTTTTTACAGCATTTTTTGATATTGTATCACATAGTTTTGCATCAAATAGTAGTGCAAGTATTGAATCTGCTATTGAGTTACTATTTCCAGCATAACTCTTCATTCCATTTACTCCATGGTCAACTATTTCATTCAATCCACCTACATCTGATACTACCGTTGGAATTCCAGCTAACATTGCTTCAAGTGCTACTATTCCAAATGGTTCATATGTACTTGGAAATACTGCCATGTCAGCACATTTGTACATTTTTTGTATCTTGTTTGAGTCACAATATCCTGCAAAATATACTTTGTTTTCAATTCCTAAAGTTTTAACTTCTTGTTTTAACTCGTCTATCATTCCTCCTTTTCCGCATATTACAAGCTTAGCGTCATGATAGTTTTGAAGAATCTTTGGCATTGCTCCTATTAAATTTTGTATTCCTTTTTCATATACTAATCGACCAACATATAAGATTATCTTCTCATTGTCCATTGCATATTGTCTTCTAAAATCGTAGTCTCTTTCAACTCCTGAAAAATTATTCAAATTTACTCCATTTGGTATTACACTAATTTTTTCATAAGGTAGTCCAAATATTCTTTGTAAATCACCTTTCATAAAGTTACTATTTACTATTACTTCTGTTGATTCATATGTTAGTAGCCATTCTGAATCATTTATATATCTTTGTGTTTCATCATGTATTCCAGAATTTCTTCCATTTTCAGTTGCATGTATTGTTGATACTAAAGGTATATTAAATGAATTTTTTAATGCTTTAGCTGAATATGTAACTAACCAATCATGGGCATGTATTACATCAAATTTTCCATTCTTTGTAATTATCTCTGTTGCTTTTGCTAACATGTTAAAATTTAATTGCATTATCCAATCTATAAAATTATTAGGATGTATCATATAATTATCTACTCTATAAACATCTACACCTTTGTCATTTTCATAATATGGTGTATTTCCATCTCTATACGTTATTACAGTTACATCATGTCCATCATTTATCATTCTATGCGATAAATCATGTACTACTCTAGCTATTCCTCCTACAATTCTTGGTGGATACTCCCATGTTAACATTAAAATTTTCATTATTTAATGCCCCTTTCATACTATTCTCTTTTGTTGCTTTTTTCACATACAATTTTTCCTTTTTATATTCTATACATAATTTTTCAAAAAGTAAATATAATTCGACAAATTTTTTTATTTTTTTTCCTTTTTCTATTGCTAAAAGTTTTCTGTTGTTATATTATATAGTGAGTAAAAAAATGATTATTACCAAGGAGGAAAAACGTTGCCAAAGTCAAGTAATGAAAAAACAAACGATATCGAAGAAAGGAAAATAACTCGTGCTAAAAGAACAAGCAGTAAAACTACTGGTACAACTGCCAAAAAGGCAACAAGTACTAGTGTTAAAAAAGAAGCACCTGCTAAGTCTGCTTCTAAAAAAGTTGCAACTAAATCTACAAAAAAGACTGAGCCTAAAACTGCTACTAAAACAGCTTCAACCAAGAAGTCTGAACCTAAATCTACTGTAAAAGCCACAAAAAAGACGAGTGCCAAAACTTCTAAGAAGGATGAACCTAAGACTTCTAAAAAAACTACTACTAAAACTGCTAAAAAGGACAAGCCTAAAACTACTGTAAAAACAAAAACTACTACTAAAAAAGCTAAGTCTACTCCTTCTAAAACAGATACTAAATCTGAAGAAGAGGTTATTAAAATTGCCCCTACTCTAGAAAAAGTAGATAGTAAATCTAAAAAGAAACTTGACGAAGTTACCCCTGTTATAAAAGAAACAGCTAAAAAGACAACGACTAAAGCTAAGAAAAAAGCTGATGAAATTACTCCTAAGATAAAAGAAAAAGTTAAAAAGGCAGCGACTAAAGCTAAGAAAAAGACTGAGAAAACTACTGCCAATGTAAAAAAAGAGCTTAAAGAAACTGCTTCTAAAACGAAGAAACCAACTAAAAAAGCTATGTCTACTACACGAAAAAAAGTTGTTACTAAAACAAAAGAAAAAGTCAACGATTTTACGTCAACTTTTTTAGATATAGTTGAATATTATGACTTACCTTATAGATATAATAAAACTACTGTTAAAGTTTTAGCTCAAGACCCTAACACCCTATTTGTTTATTGGGATTTAAATGATGATGATTTACAATCTTTTAAAGAATTATATGGTAATAATTTTCTTTATATAACTAAACCTGTTTTAGTAGTACATAATATTACTGATGGTTACTCATTTGAAATTGATATAAATGATTTTGCAAATAATTGGTACATTCATGTTAATGATACTAAATGTAAATATATTGTTGAATTAGGCAGGCGTCCAAATCAAAATAATGAAATATTTAATATTCAAAATAATGAACCTACTCAATTTGTTAAAATATTATCTTCTAATGAAATAGAAAATCCTAATGACCACGTTTTATATTATGAAAACAAGCAAAAACTACATTTTAAAAATATAAAGACTAATGTTGTTATTACAAAAATAATTGATAATAAAAATAAAAAACATTTTGCAGAGATTTACAAATACTTTAGTTTTGATGAAGATTCTAATAATAAATTTGATTTTGAAAACCCTAGTTCAAATACCCCTACTTCAAATGTTATGAAATAATTTGAACTACTTTTATATGAAGGGATAATTACATATGAACAACAATATAAAAGGATATGTAAGTTTCGTTTTACACGCTCATTTGCCATTTGTTCATCACCCAGAAAGTGAAGACTACCTCGAAGAACAATGGCTATTTGAAGCTATATCTGAAACGTACATTCCTCTAATTTTAAATTTTCAAAGGCTAGTTGATGAAGGTGTGGATTTTAGGATGACTATGTCACTTACTCCACCTCTTTTAAATATGCTTGACAATAAACTTTTACAACAACGTTATATTAAATATTTGAACACTCATATTGAACTAGCAACTAAGGAAATTGAAAGAACTAAAGATAATCCAAGAATTAATAAATTAGCTCATTATTATGTTGATAGATATTCTAATGATTTACATATTTTTAAAAATGTTTATAATTGTAATATTATAAATGCTTTTAAAAAATTTAATGATTTAGGTGTACTTGAAATTATAGGCTGCGGTGCAACTCATGGATATTTCCCTATTTTATATTTGAATGAAAAAACTGTTAGAGCACAAATTGCTCTTGGTGTTCAAACATATAATAAATATTTTGATAAACCTATCAAAGGATTTTGGCTTCCTGAATGTGGCTATGTTCCTGAAGCTGATAAATATTTAAAAGAATTCGGTATTGAGTATGTACTTGTTGAAACACATGGTGTTTTATATGCAGACCCTACTCCCCTTTATGGTACTTATGCACCAATTGTTTCTCCTGGTGGAGTTGTTGCCTTTGGTAGAGATTTGGAATCATCTCGTCAAGTGTGGAGTTCTATAAATGGTTATCCTGGTGACTTTAATTATAGAGAATTTTATCGTGATATAGGTTATGACGCTCCATATGATTATATTAAACCTTATATTGCTTGTAATGGTGTCCGAGTTAATACTGGTATAAAATACCATCGTATTACTGGGAAATTTGAAGAAAAAGACATTTATGACCTGCAATGGGCACAAGATTCTGTTAATAAAAATGCTGGACATTTCTTCGATAGCAGAGTTTCACAAATTGATAATTTATGTAAGCATACTGAAAATCCACCAATTATTCTATGTCCTTATGATGCAGAACTTTATGGTCACTGGTGGTATGAAGGTCCTGACTTTTTATATACTCTTGCTAAAAAAATATATTATGATGATTGTAACTTTGCTTTAATTACTCCTCATGAATATATTGATAAATACCCTAATATGCAAATATCTTCTCCTTGTCGTTCTAGTTGGGGCGCTAAAGGTTACAGCTATGTATGGTTAAATCCTTCCAATGATTATGTTCCTAGACATTTACACACTGCTGGTGATAGAATGTGCGAACTTGCATATATATATCCTAATGAGCCTGAAGGTTCTATAAAACGCAGAATTTTAAATCAATGTGCTCGTGAACTTGTACTTGCTCAGAGTAGTGACTGGCTATTTATTATTACTAATGGAACTATGGTTGATTATGCTAAAAAAAGAATTAAAGACCATATTGGTAGATTTACTAAATTGTATCTATGGCTTAAAGAAGATGATGATTTAAAAAATAATAATGAACTTTCTGAAAGTAAATTAAAAGTTCTAGAAAATATTGAAGAAAAAGATTGTATCTTTCCAGAACTTGATTACATGATTTATTATTAAATATAAAAAATTCTATATAAGAAAATCTTATATAGAATTTTTTGTTTTATGCTGTTTCTTGATTAGAAACATTTTTATTTGTTCGTTTTACTGTTCTTGCTTTTTCTTTTTTGTTTTCATCAATTACTAATTCTGGCTTTTCCTTATTAACTACTGTATCCTTAGTAATTACACATTTTGCAATTTTGTAGTTTGATGGAACTTCATACATAACATCACGCATAGTTTCTTCCATAATTGAACGAAGTCCTCTAGCTCCTGTTTTTCTTTCCATTGCTTTATCAACTATTGCTTCAAGAGCATCATTGTTGAATTCAAGTTCAACATCATCAATTTTAAGAAGCTTTTTATATTGCTTAACTAATGCGTTACGTGGTTTAGTCATTATGTCAATTAATCCTTCTCTATCAAGTTCACGAAGTGTTGCAATTATAGGAAGTCTTCCAACAAATTCTGGTATTAACCCAAACTTTAATAAATCTTGTGGCAATAATTGTTCATAGATTTTGTATTTGTCAACATTCTTTACATCTTGAATGTTTGCTCCAAATCCCATTGATTTCTTGCCTGTTCTGTCACCTATAATTTTTTCTATTCCTTCGAATGCTCCACCACAAATAAATAAAATATTTGCTGTATTAATTTGAATTAATTCTTGATGAGGGTGTTTACGACCACCCTGTGGTGGAACTGATGCAGTTGTTCCTTCAACAATTTTTAATAATGCCTGTTGAACTCCTTCACCACTAACATCTCTAGTTATTGAAACATTTTCTGATTTTCTTGATATTTTATCAATTTCATCAATGTATACAATTCCCTTTTCAGCTTTTTCTACATCATAATCAGCTGCTTGGATAAGTTTTAATAATATATTTTCTACGTCTTCTCCTACATATCCCGCTTCTGTTAATGTTGTTGCATCTGCTATTGCAAATGGTACTTGTAATATTTTTGCTAATGTTTGTGCTAAGAATGTTTTTCCACATCCTGTTGGTCCTAATAATAGTACATTACTTTTTTGTATCTCTACTCCATCATTATCTATTTCATCTTCTTTATTATTAATTCTTTTGTAGTGATTGTATACAGCCACAGAAAGTGTTTTCTTTGCTTCATCTTGTCCTATTACATATTCATCAAGTACGTTTTTTATTTCTTCTGGTGTTGGCAATTTTCCCTCTTCAGCAATAGTATATTTTTCATCATACTCATCACCTCTGCCTAAACCTTCTGTTTCAAGTATGTTTTGGCAAGTTTGAATACATTCATCACATATATATACGCCTGAAGGTCCTGCTATAATTTTTTTTACACTTGATTGTAACTTACCACAAAATGAACATCTTATAATTCTTTCATTTCCTCTAGCCATCAATATCTCCTTGTTTAATTTATTTAGATTTTTATATATAGATTATTTTTTTAAATACATAATTTTATCGTGCATTTATGTTGATTTCCATACTTTCATTATACAAAAATCTATTTTCTCTTATCCATTATGCCATCAATTAAGCCATACTCTAATGCTTCCTCAGCTGTTAAATAATGATCTCTTTCAGTATCTTTTGCAACTTGTTCAATTGATTTTCCTGTTGTTTCACTTAAAATCTTGTTTATTCTTTCTCTAGTTTTAAGCATTTGTTCTGCATGTATTTGAATTTCAGTTGTTTGACCTGATATTCCTTGACCACCGATTAATGGTTGATGAATTAATATTTCAGCATTAGGTGTTGCAAATCTTTTGCCTTTTGTTCCTGAAGTTAAAAGCAATGCTCCCATACTTGCAGCCATACCAATACATATTGTTGTAACTGGACATTTTATATAGTTCATTGTGTCGATTATTCCTAGTCCATCGCTTACTGAACCCCCTGGTGAGTTAATGTAAAGTGATATTTCCTTTTCTGGGTCTTCTGATTCTAAGAATAAAAGTTGTGCTATTATTAAGCTTGCTGATGTTTGATTAACATCTTCGCTTAAAAATATAATTCTGTCTTTTAATAGTCTTGAGAAAATATCGTAAGACCTTTCTCCTCTTGATGATTGCTCTATTACATAAGGTACTAGGCTGTTTTCAAATTTTTCCATTCTAACCTCCATCTCCAACGTGATATATATTGTTTGTCACGTTAGTTTTTATCTTTATTTATTTAATAAACATGTTATTTACAAACAAAGTTAGAGATACCTTTTGATTATCTCCAACTTTATTTTATTTTAAACGTTCTTTGTTGTTTTATATATTATTTTATGTTGTGAATTATTTAGTAGTATATTTTGCGTTATCTAGTATTAGTTTTACAGCTAATTCATTTTTAGATGATTTTTCTAAGTAATCTCTTATATCTTCATTTTTTTCTAAATCTTCTACTTTTCTACCATATTGTTTTGCTAATTCTTCTAATTTTTCTTTTATGTATTTGTCATCAGCTTTTATTTTTTCATCTTTAACTATTTGTTCTAATACTAATCTTGTTTGGATATTTTTTATAGCATCTTCTTTGAATTCTTCTCTAACTTCTCCTGCTGTTTTTCCACACATTTTCAAGTATTGTTCATAGCTAATTCCTTGATATTGTAGTCTTTGAGCTATGTTGTCTTCCATTGAATCTAATTCAACTTCAATCATTCCATCTGGAATATCCATTTTTGTGTCTTTGCAAACAGCTTCTATTGCTAAGTTTTCAGTTTCAACTTTTGCTTTTTCATCATTTTCTTTTTTCATTTTTTCTTTAATGCTACTTTTTAGTTCTTCAAGAGTATCAAATTCACTTACGTCTTTAGCAAATTCGTCATCTATTTTTGGCATTTCTTTAACATTTATTGCATGTAATTTGATATGGAATGTTGCTTCTTTTCCAGCTAATTCCTTTGTGAAATAATCTTCTGGGAATGTCACTTTTATATCTTTTTCTTCTTCTAATTTCATTCCTACTAATTGTTCTTCAAATCCTGGTATAAATGTTTTACTTCCTATTGTTAATTGATGATTTTCAGCTTTTCCACCTTCAAATGGTTTTCCATCAACAAATCCTTCAAAGTCTATTGTTACTATATCTTGTTCCTTAGTTTTTCTATTATCAATTGATACCATTCTCGAATTATGTTCTGCCATATGTTCTAATTCATGTTCTATGTCTTTTTCTTCAACTTTATATTTAATCTTTTTAAGTTCTATTCCCTTATATTTGCCTAGTTTTACTTCTGGTTTTGTTGATACTATTGCTGTAAATATTAAGTCTTTTCCTTTTTCCATTTGAACTACGTCAATATGAGGCTTGCTTACTACTTCAAGCTTATTTTCTTTTATTTCCTTATCATATACTTCTGGAACTAATTCGTTAAATGCGTCTTCATAAAAAATTGATGCTCCATAATGTCTTTCTACAATATTAAATGGTGCCTTTCCTTTTCTGAATCCTGGTATATTAAAGTACTTTGCACTCTTTTTAAATACACTCATTATTGCTTCATCAAATTTTGTTGCTTCTATTGTAAATGTTAATTTTAATTCGTTTTTGTTATCTGTTTTTTCTTGTTTTACGTTCATTGTTATCATTCCTCTCTTTATTATATAAAAATGCTTTTATATTATATCATAATTTTGAGATAAATCAAGGCTTTATGAATAATTTTATTATTATTTTAAATAAACCAGTAGTCCACCTCCTTTTAGGAAATGTCCTGCTGGTTTTGACAGTTTTTAATATACGCCTATTATTTTCTATTTAAAAATTATTGGTACCGATAGTGGGACTCGAACCCACATGGTTTCCCGCTGGATTTTGAATCCAGTGCGTCTACCAATTCCGCCATATCGGCATTTTCATTAATATATACTAACATAAATTAATAAAAATGTCTAGACCTATTTTCATTTTTTAAAATAAATATATTCATTATTTCTTTCTGATTTTAAAACAGCAGTTTTTCCTTCTGTATTAACATTTTCAAGCATTACAAATTCTTTTGTATCTCCACTATTTGAAATAAGTGTTATTACATTGTCATCTATTTTTTCATATTCTCCCATTTTGCTATCAATTATATCAGGAGAATATACTCCTATAAACTCAGTATATGTCCCATCTTCATTTACATTTAAACTTCCACCATATTCAGTAACTCCTGAACCATAGATATAACTTAGTGGGATTTCTTCTTCATTTTTCTTAGCCATATATGGTACCCATTTTCCTTCAATAGAATTGCTTGATGAGATTACATTATTTTCATACGCAGAGGTCTTTATAATAAATGGTAAAGAACATATTATAATTACAATTAATGAAACAATTCCTACTATTCTTTTTAAATAAATATTTGTCCCTGTCCTTTTTATCATTTTAATTCTTTGTTCCATATTTTTATTACTATCTACGACACACAAGGTTTTAACAATTTCTTTCTTATTTTCACATGTTTGAAGTAAACTAACTAAAGTAAAACCATATTGTTTCTTTTCATTCTTACTCATATCTCTTAAAACAACTTCATCTGTTGCACATTCAATTTCTTGTCTTATTCTTCTAAAAAATATATATGTAAAAGGATTAAACCAATGAATAGCCATCATTGTTATAAGTATAAAATTTGTTATCATATCTTTTCTTTTATAATGTGAAACTTCATGTAAAAATACATTTTTTACTATATCATCTTCTTTAAGTAAAAAGTCTTTTGGCAATAATATCTTTGGATGAATTAGCCCATATATGCAAGGAGATGTATTTTCATCTAGTAAACATAATTTTATTTTTTTCTTAACCTTTAGTTTGTTTGTACAACTATTTAATATATCATTTACTCTACAATAATCTACTTTTTTTAACCTTTTTACTTTAAACATAAGCATCATATTCTTAATAATAAATGATATCGCATATACACATAGGCCTATAAACCATACTATTGGTATTAATTTGTTTAAATTATTACTTTGAGTCACTTTTTCTATTGCTACATTAGATTGATTTTCTGTGATTTCTTCTTTATTATTTGTATTTAAAAAATCATAATTATTATTTATACTTTCTTCAAACTTATCTATTGTTTGACTAATAGGAATATTACTCTTTGTATTAATCTCTATTCTATTTATTGGTATAACTAATAATAACAAAGGAATTATTAGGATAAAACATTTCCATTTTGCAGTTATTTTAGTATTAAATATTTTTGTGATTACCATTGCTAGTATTCCTAGAATAGTTCCTAAAACAGACATATATAATACTTTATAAAATATAGGTGTTATTATTTCTATCATATATTAGTCCTCGCTTTCTAACATATCCATAAGCTTTTGTAATTCTTCCTTTGATATTTTCTTATTTTCAACGAAATTTAATAATAACTTGTCTGTACTCCCATTATAAAGTCTGTTTAAAAAACTTTCATTTTCATTATTTAGAAACTTCTCTTCATTAACCGCTGGAACATATACAGTTTCCTTTAATCCAATTTTTTTAGATTTAACTGCACCTTTTAAAATTAGTCTTCTTAATAAAGTTTTTATTGTGTTTTTATTTTTTTCATTATCAGTATTTAATATTTCCATAATCGTATTTAAATCACACTTCTTTTCTTTCCATAAAATTTGCATTATCTCTAATTCTGCATCAGTTATATCATATTTATCTGACATATTTTTATTTCTCCTTTTCAATTATCTTGTACTTAAGGTTACACTTGTAATCTATAATATTATAAAAAAAATAAATTGTCAAGTATTAATAAAGAAAACTTCGTACCATTTTATAAAACAATATACTGCCCATACTTTTTTATAATTATCTCTTCTTCCTTTCTTGTGATCTTCTAATAATTTTAGCACATAATCTTGATTAAAAAATTCTTTTACAAATTCTTGTTTTATAGTCTCTTTTATTTCATTATAGATATCATCCTCTTTCATCCATTCTCTAATTGGAACTGGAAATCCAAGTTTTCTTTTTTCATAAGCATTATTAGGAATATCTTTCTTAGCAGAATTTCTAAATGCAATTTTAGTTTCTGTTTTTGATATTTTATAATTTTCTGGAAGACTCTTAGCAACATTAAAAACTTCTTTATCTATAAATGGTACTCTTGCTTCAATTGAATTTGCCATTGTCATTTTATCAGCTTTAAGTAATATGTTTCTAACTAGCCAAAATTTCATATCAATAGCTTGCATTTTTATAATATCATTCTTATTTTTAAATTCTTTAAATATATTTGCTGTTATTAATTTGTTATCAATTATATTTTCATAACTCATGATTTTATTTACTTCTCTTTCATAACATAATCTACTAACACCAATATACTGGTCTTTTAATTTTCTCCCTCTTCTTATAATAAAATTTCGTCCTTTAAATTCTGGAAGTTTGCTAAAAAAAATTGCTAATATATGTCTAATTAAATATGGAATTTTATTATATAATTCAAGATTTAGTTCTTCTTTATATGTATTATATCCTCCAAATATCTCATCTGCTCCTTCTCCTGACAATATTACATTTACATCTTTACTTGCTCTTTTCGCAATAAAATATAATGATATCGCTGAAGGGTCACAAATAGGCTCATCCATGTAATATAAAATCTTTGGAACACTTTTTATATATTCCTTACTACCTAACTTTATTGAGGTATTATTTACTCCTAGGAAATTTGTCAAATCTTTAGCATAATCTATTTCACTATATTTATCTAATCCATATCCTATTGTATAAGTTTTATCTGGTTTAGCTACACTGACTATGTATGAAGAGTCAACTCCACTAGATAAAAATGCCCCTACTTCAACATCTCCTATTTTATGATAATTTATAGATTCTCTAATTGTTTTACTTATATTATCAACAACCTTGTAAAAATCCTGCGTCTTTTCATAAAAGTCAAAGTCAAAATACCTTCGGATTTTTACTTCATTATCTTTTACAGTCATGGTACATCCGTGGGTCTAGTGAATATACTCCTTTAAAAAATGTTTCATTTGTCGGCGTAAAACTAAATGATAAATATGGTCCTAATAAATCTTTATTAAGTTCTTTTTTAAATTTTGGATGCTCTAAAAATGATTTTATTTCTGATGAAAACATAAATACTTCATCATTTTTATAATAATAAAATGGCTTTATTCCAAAATTATCTCTTGCACAAAATAGTGTTTTATTTTCTTTATCCCAAATTGCAAATGAAAACATTCCTCTTAACTTTTCTACTACATTATGTCCCCATTCTCTATAACTATTAAGTAGTACTTCAGTATCACTTTCAGTTTTAAATACATAATTCTTATTTATTAATTCTTCTCTAAGTTCTTTATAATTATATATCTCTCCATTAAATACAATTATTAATTTTTTATCATCACTAAGCATTGGTTGACTTCCATTTTTTTCATCTATTATTGATAAGCGTCTATGCCCTAGTGCAATATCTTCGTCTGCATAATATCCTTCTTCATCTGGTCCCCTATGCATTATTCTGTTTGTCATATTTTTTATTGTTCTTCCCTTTATCTTTTCTTTATCTAAAAAACCTACTATTCCACACATATACATACTCCTTTTTATATCACAAATAAGATTACAAATGTAATCTTATTATAGGTTACACTTGTAATCTTGTTTTGTCAAGTAGTTTTTTAAATTTTTTTATATTTCATTTTCTCTAATATATTTAACTAATTGTTCTACAGCTTTTCCTCTATGACTAATCTTATTTTTTTCTTCTTGTGGAATTTGTGCAAAACTTTTATCGCCATACAATAAAATTGGGTCATATCCAAATCCATTGTCTCCTATTGGTTCTCTAGCAATTTTCACATTACACACACCCTCAAAAAAATGTTTTTTTGCATCCTTATCTATATAACAAATGTCACATTTTATTTTCGCTGTTCTTTTATATTCTTCAACATCTTTCATTAGATTTAGTACTTTTTCTATCCTATCTTTATCTGTTGCATTTGGTCCTGCATATCTTTTACTATACACTCCGTGGCTCTCCATTTAAAGCATCTATCTCAAGTCCGCTATCATCTGCAATTACTGGTTTTCCTAATATCTTATATATTGCTTCTGCTTTTAATTCTGCATTTCCCTTTAAAGTTCTACTTGTTTCTTCTACATCAATATCACATCCAGCTTCTTTTTGTGATATTACTTTAATTCCAAATTGTTGTAATTTTGATGATATTTCTTTTACTTTGTTTTTATTATTTGTAGCTAAAATTATTTCCATA
>CAQYCU010000034.1 GCA_948919095.1 uncultured Clostridia bacterium
TCCATGAATTGTGATAATTGTGAACTTCCAAAGAATTCACGTATTGCTGCTGATATTGGTTTTGTATTTATTAATGCTTGTGGAGTGATTGAGTCTAAGTCTTGTATTGTCATTCTTTCACGCACTACTCTTTCTAAACGTGCTAAACCTATTCTGAATTGGTTTTGTAATAATTCTCCAACGCATCTAATACGTCTGTTTCCTAGGTGGTCAATATCGTCTATTGTTCCTAGTCTATGGTACAAGTTTAATAAATAGCTTATTGAAGCTATCATGTCTTCTGTTGTAATATTACGTGGAACTAGCTCATCAATTCTTTCTTTTAATGTATCGTGTAGTTTGTTTTTCTCAGTTGTATCAAGTATGCTTTTTAATACATTATAATTTACTAATTCTTTTATTTCTAAGTCTTTTATATCAATATCAACAAAGTTATTAATGTCAACTGTTCCATTTCCAATAACTATTATTGAGCTTTCTCCACATTTTACTTTTACAGAGTTTATTCCTGTATTTTGAATATTTTTTGCTACTTCTTCTGTAATTTTTTCTCCAGCTTCAACTAATATCTCCCCTGTTTCTGGGTCAGATATTGTTTCTGTTGATATTTGGTTTGTTATTCTTGTTGCTAGGCTTAGTTTTTTATTGAATTTAAATCTTCCAACTTTTGCTAAGTCATATCTTTTGGGGTCAAAGAATAATCTGTCGAATAATGTTCTAGCAGCGTCAACTGTAGGTAGTTCGCCAGGTCTTAATTTTCGATATATTTCGATTATTGCTTCGTCCATTGTTTTTATTGGGTCTTTGTCAATAGTCGCTTTTAATAGAGTTTCGTTTCCAAATAGGGCTAATATTTGTTCGTCTTTCTCTATTCCTATTGCTCTTAATAATGTTGTTATAGGTAATTTTCTTGTTCTGTCAACTCTTACATAGAATATGTCATTATTATCTGTTTCATATTCTAGCCATGCTCCTCTTAGTGGCATTACTGTTGATGTATATAGTTTTTTTCCTGTTTTTGTGTCAAGTGTGTCTGCATAATAACAGCTTGGCGAACGTACTAATTGGCTTACTACAACTCTTTCTGCACCATTTATTACAAATGTTCCTGTTTCTGTCATAAGTGGAAAGTCACCAAGGTATATCTCTTGTTCCTTGATTTCTCCTGTTTCACGGTTGAATAGTCGTACGTTTACATGTAATTTTGTTGAATATGTTGCATCTCTTTCTTTTGCTTCTTCTACTGTGTATTTTGGCTTGTCATTCATGCGGTAATCTAAAAAGTCTAATACTAGATTTTTTGAGTAGTCCATTATAGGAGAAACTTCTTTTAATACTTCTCCTAATCCTTCGTTTAAGAACCATTCGTAAGAATCTCTTTGTACTTTTATTAAGTTTGGCATTTCTATGAAATCACCAATTTTAGAGAATGATTTACGTGTGGTTTTTTCGTGTTTTACATCTTTAACCTTTACCAAAGATTTTACCCCCTAAATAGATTAAGCAGAAATGTATATGTGCTTTGAAAAAGTCCCTCTTAACTATATTGTAGTTTTTATTTCTTTTTTTGCCCCTGCTTTAGGCTAAAAAGAGATAGTCTTGCAATATGTAATTCCTCTTTTTCTTGTTTATATGCAGAACAAACCGGGCTAATTTTTGTAGTTCTTGTCGCTTTTCTTTGTCTTATTTCAGGCTTTGGAATGGCACTTTTCCTTGGCTTAATTGAAGGCAAAAAAAGGCAAATCGATATTTTTACCGATTTTACCTTCTATGTGTTTAATTAGTTTTATTTCACGATTTCCGAATTTATCATCTATTAGCCCTCTAGATTTTATTCGTACAAAATATACTTTTTTTATTATACATCTTTTTATTAGTAGTTGTCAAGGGTTTTTGAAAGATTTTTTACTGATTTAATAATTTTTTTAATATATTGTCAATGTTAGGAAAAATAATATTTTTCATTCCATGATTATATAAATTTAATACTTTATTTGCCTTATATATTATTTCATTTTTTAATTTATTTGGTACCGTAATTTCAACTTTATTCTTAATATACTGATTTTCTATAATATTCTTTTGTTATAGGAAACATATTTTGAATTAAAAATGCACTATATGTATTTGCAACATACCCAAAAACTATTTTGTCTATTGAAGGTCTTTTGCCTAATTTTATTTATTTTTGTATTTTACTATTATATATCTTTTGGTATTTATTAATTTTTGTACTCACTGGAATAAACCATATAATTTTATCATTTTCTTTTTGAATGTTTATTTTTCTAATTCATATTTATTAGGTTAGTAACATTAGTGATCCAGCAATAATAATTAATCAAAACTTATGCACAATTTGTGACCCTAATTGTAATGCTAATTCTTGCCGCTGTTGGATTAAGTTCAGTACTTAGCGACAAAGGAGTATTTAGCAGAGCAGAAACAGCAGGAGAAAAATATAATGAAGCAAAAGCAAGAGAAGTATTAGAAACAGTGCTACTAACAGATGGACAATATGAAAAAAATATAAATCCAGAATATAACCAAGATGAGTTTCTTAATGATTTAATAAAAAATGAAATACCAGACTTTACCATAAAAGGAGATGTAGCTATAATAGGAAAGTATGCATATGAACTAGATAGAAGTGTACCAAAGATAGGCAGATACTTAGGCAAAGCAGAAGATCTAGTATGGCCAACAGTAAATGCAACAGTAGAGTTAGCAAATGATAAGAAGAACGCAACAATTAATATAAAGGCATTAGAAGAAAAGAATGGAATAAATAAAATAGAAATATGGCTACTAGGAGAAAAAATAGAAGAATACACATATGACAATATAAAAACAGAAGTAACAGTAAATCCACCATACATAGCAACACAAAATGGAAAATACACAATAAAAGCTTATGGAGATTTAATGTCAAGTACAACAGTAACAGTAGATGGAATAGTAGCCTCAGTAAAATTTGAACCAAACGGAAACAATGAATGGCAAAAATCACATTCAACAACAGTAACAATACAAGAAACAGCAGATAAAGTAGTAAAAGCAAAATATACATGGACAAATAGTGTAAATACACCAGAGGATAATTTATTCCCAGAAGAACAAACATTTAACAGTGGAGACGCAATAACAAAAGATGGTGACACTGGTACATATTATTTATGGATAATGCTAGAAGTACAATCAGGGAAAAAAATAAAGTTGAGAAGTGAGAATTTTAATTTTGACAATGAAGGCCCAACAATCACAAATTTTACAATAAACAAATATTCAATAGATGGTCTAACACTAGCTGTAACAGCACAAGATACAAAGAGTGGGATAATAAAATTTGAATTTTATATAGATGGGGTAAGAAAAGGCAATTATACACAAACAATTCTCAGAACTACATCAAGTGTAACAAAAATAGTTAATATAACAGGATTAACTACAGGAAATCATACTTGTATGGCAAAAGTATATGATGCAAAAGATAATAACAATTCAAGCAGTAAATCAGGATTTACTAAGCAATATAAATGGAAAAAGGAAGAATCTATAACGACTACAAGTTATAATTGGTATAGTCGAACTGGTCAAACAGAGTACCACGTTGAAGATGACACAGTACTTTATGTTAAAAGTTCTATACCAACAGGAAGCCAGAATAGTCTTAGTGTATCTTGGGGAGTATCCGCCAAGAAAATTGGTAAAGCAAACACATTAGCTAATAAATATGTAACCTCTACAGATATGAATTTATATTATTATAAATTAGGTTCACTTAAATCATACAATGAAGATACTGGATGGGCTATATACAATTTAATCGAACTTAAAAAGTGGGAATCAAGGACCTCTACTTCATGGCGGTACGCCAAGTTATATTTATGCTAACGAACCAGATGCCTATACTGGAAAATCGAATTCTAATGTACGTTATACTTATATTGGAATAGAATAATATATAAATAAGTTTTACTAAATAAGTTTAAGCAAAGCAAACAATAACTTTGTTTGCTTTTTATTGTAATCTTTTATGCTTATGATTTTTTCCTATTACTATAGTAAATTTTTTATTTTAGTGATATACTAATTTCAAATATGAAAAATACACATATATATTTATTAACTTAGTTTTAGTGTGTTTAAGGAGTATTATGAAAAATAAAAGAGAAAAAGAAAGAAAGTTTAATTTTAGCAAGTTGTTTGTAATTATTATATTGTTAGCTCTTATTGCTGGTGGTGTTTATTACAGTGCTGTTAAAATTGGTAACTTGAAGAAAATTGCCGAAAATAATAATGTGATTGAAGATACTCAGAAAGAGCCCAAGATTGTTATTCCAGAAGATAGTGTAGCTACTATTGTTGCGATTGGTGATACCTTATGCCATAGTCAAAATTTTAAGGATGCTTATGATAGTGAAACTGGAATTTATGATTTTTCACCTATGTTTAAGTATATTACTAAATATTTTGATGATGCGACTGTTGCTGTGGGTAATTTAGAGGCTACTTTTGCTGGTCCTTCTCATAAGTATAGTGGTTATCCTACTTTTAACACGCCTGAACATTTGGCTATTGATTTGAAAGAACTTGGTCTTGATATAATGACTACTGCTAATAATCATTCTCTTGATATTGGATATTCTGGTTTAGTTTCGACTTTAGATTATTTAGATGATGCTGGATTACAACATACTGGTCGTGCTCGTTCTTATGAAGAACAAGAGAAGATTTTATTTAAGGACTTAAATGGAATTAAAACCGCATTTCTTGCTTTTACGTATGGTACTAATGGTATTCCTGTTCCAAAGGGTAAAGAGTATTGTGTTAACTTGATTGACAAGGATTTTATGAAGCGTAAAATTGACCAAGCTAAAAGTGAAGGTGCCGAACTTATTTGTGTTAGTATGCATTGGGGAGATGAATATAAAACTACCCCAAATAGTACTCAAAAGGATTTGGCTGAATTTTTGATTAAGAATGATGTACAAGTTATCCTTGGTTGTCATCCTCATGTGCTAGAACCTATTGAGATGAAAACTGTAACAATTGAAGATGGCTCTACTAAGTCTGGCTTTGTTATTTATTCTATGGGTAATTTCTTTTCAGCTCAAACATTCCCTAATACTAGAAATACTTTGATTTTGAATGTTCAAGTTAGAAAAGATGGTGAAACTGGGCAAATTAGTGTTGACCAAGCTACTTACACTCCTATTTATGTGTATGATAATGGATTAAACGCCAAGGATAGATATGAATTACTTGATATTGAAAGTATTATTGCTGAATATGAGGCTGGTGATAGTAAATGGAGTAAATCTATGTATAATCTTGCTAAAACTGAACTTGATAGAACTGTTAAAATACTTGGTCCTGAGATTTTTAATAGAAATGAGAACGTAGACTAATCTACGTTTTTTTTAACTTTATAGCCGTTGCTTATTAGTCTAAATTGTGCTATAATATATTTTGTTGTTTGCATATTGTAAATAATAGTACGCCACACATTCTCTAAAGACTTTAGGAGGTGCAAAATGGCAAACGTAAAAGCACATGAAGGGATTCAAGTTCCTTCGATAGATGTACCGTATTCTCGGCCGTCCTGCTTAGGCGATATTGAGCCTGCTGTCAAAGATTGCAAGGCTCGAGTTGCTGCTGGAAAGAAATGCTACTGCGTTGAGGTCTGCCGCTGTCGGCAGTGTCAGGAGACTAATGACCCCAAATGCAAGTTAGAAGACCTTTTAATTCAGGGGGGCTGCGTTTTCGGTTGCAATCAGTGCTCAAATTGCAAACCTTGTTGGTGAGCAGAAAAGGGGCTTCGGCAATGCCGAAGTCCCTTTTAAAACATTATTTTGTCGATTTTTATACTATACTTTGTTTGTAGTATTTTTTTTGCTTTTTCTATTTCGTCGTCAGCTGGAGAAACTACTCCTTCTAATGAATATTCTAATCCCATGTTCTTCCATTTTGTTTTGCCTAAGTCGTGATATGGTAGAACTTCAACTTTTTCTACTGTTTTTAAAGTGTTTATAAATTCTGCAGTTTTGATTAAATCAATTTCGTTGTCAGTATAATCAGGAATTAGTACTTGTCTTATCCACAGTTTAATACCATTTTGTGAACAATATTTTGCAAATTCAAGTTCATTTTTGTTAGAAGTGCCAGTTAGTTCTATGCATTTTTGTTTGTCAATGTGCTTTATATCAAGTATTACAAGGTCTGTGTATTTTAATAATTCTTTAATTTCTTCATTTATTGGTAAGCTTCCTGCTGTGTCAAGTGCTGTGTGTATGTTGTTTTCTTTTAATTTTTTGAATAGTTCTATTAAAAATTTACTTTGTAATAAGGGCTCTCCACCACTTGCAGTAAATCCGCCTTTTGAGCTTTCTATAAATGGTTTGCTTCGTAATACTCTGTCTAATACCTCATCTACTGTATATTGCTTTCCGATGTTTGCTTCCCAAGTGTCTCGATTATGACAATATTTGCATTTTAAAGGACAGCCTTGCATAAAGACTACATACCTTATGCCAGGTCCATCTACTGTTCCAAAACTTTCAAATGAGTGTATATAGCCTTTCATTTCTCCTCCTCTAGTTTGAAAAAGAATTTGCCTAACATTAGGCTAATTCTTTTTTTCAAATTCTACATTTTCTCGTGAATAGTACGGTTAATAACGTCTAATTGTTGCTCACGTGTAAGTTTTATAAAGTTAACTGCATAGCCACTTACACGAATTGTTAATTGTGGGTATTTTTCTGGGTGGTCCATTGCGTCTAATAATAATTCTCTATTAAATACGTTTACATTTACATGATGACTTAATTGGCTAAAATATCCATCTAATAATCCTGTCATATTGTTTATTCTTGTTTCTTCTTCATTTCCTAGTGCACTTGGTGTAATTGCAAATGTGTATGAAATTCCATCTTCTGAGTTTTCAAATTTTAGTTTTGCCAATGAGTTTAGCACTGCAACTGCTCCATTTTCATCTCTTCCGTGTAGTGGGTTTGCTCCTGGTCCAAATGGTGCTCCTGCTTTTCTTCCATCTGGAGTATTTCCTGTTGCTTTTCCATATACAACGTTTGATGTTATTGTTAAGATACTCATTGTTGGCTTTGAGTTTCTATATGTTTTTTGTTTACGTAGCTTGTCCATAAATGTTTTTTGGATAAGTACTGCAAGTTCATCTACTCTATCATCATCGTTTCCGAATTTTGGGAAGTCTCCTTCTATTCTATAGTCTACTGCTAGTCCAAATTCGTTTCTTATTGGATATACTTTTGCGTATTTTATTGCTGATAATGAATCTGCTGCAACTGATAGCCCTGCTATACCACATGCCATTGTTCTAATTATATCTTTATCATGTAAAGCCATTTCTAAGCTTTCATAGGCATATTTGTCGTGCATGTAATGGATTATGTTTAGTGCGTCTATATAAATTTGTGCTACATATTCCATCATTTGAGTGTATTTTTTCCATACTTCATCAAAGTTTAGTGGCTCATTACTTGTTATTGGTGAGTATTCTGGTGTTACTTGCACTCCTGTAATTTCATCTTTTCCACCGTTTATAGCATATGTAAGTGTTTTGGCTAAGTTTGCTCTTGCTCCAAAGAATTGCATTTGTTTTCCAACTTTCATTGGGCTTACACAACATGCTATTGCATAGTCATCTCCTAAGTATTCTCTCATTAGGTCGTCATTTTCATATTGTACTGAACTTGTTTGGATTGATATTCTTGAGCAGAATTTTTTAAATCCTTGTGGAAATTTTGTTGACCATAGTATTGTTAAGTTTGGCTCTGGTGATGTTCCCATTGTTTCAAGTGTGTGTATTACTCTAAATGAATTTTTTGTTACTAGTGTTCTTCCATCTATTCCCATTCCACCAATACTTTCGGTTACCCAAACTGGATCTCCGCTGAATAATTCATTATAGTCTGGTGTACGTAAAAATCTTACTAAGCGAAGCTTCATTACAAAATGGTCCATTAATTCTTGTACTTCTTCTTCTGTTATTCTTCCATCTCTTAAATCTCTCTCAAAATAAATGTCTAAAAATGTTGATGTTCTTCCTATACTCATTGCTGCACCATTTTGTTGTTTTATTGCTCCTAAGTATGCAAAGTATAACCATTGTACTGCTTCTTTTGAGTTTGTTGCTGGTTTTGATATATCATATCCATATCTTAATGCCATATTTTTTAAATCTTCTAGTGCTTTAATTTGATCTGCTATTTCTTCTCTTTCACGTATTATACTTTCACTCATCCAATTACTTCGTGTGTTTTCAAAGTCTTTTTTCTTTTCTTCTATAAGAACGTCTACACCATAAAGTGCAACTCTTCTATAATCTCCTATTATTCTTCCTCTTCCATATCCGTCTGGAAGTCCTGTTAGAAGTTTGTTTTTTCTTGCTGCTCTTATTTCTGGTGTATATGCTTGGAATACTCCATCATTGTGTGTTTTTCTATAATTATGATATATGTCTTTTATTTTTTCTGATACTTGATATCCATATGCTTCACATGATTTTTCTACTATTCTAATTCCACCTTCTGGCATTATTGCTCTTTTTAAAGGATAGTCTGTTTGCAAGCCTACTATTTGCTCTAATTCTTTATTAATATATCCTGCTTCAAACGTATTTACATTTGATGCTATATCTGTTGCAACATCTAGTACTCCTTTTTGTCTTTCTATTTCATATAGTTCTAACACTCTATTCCAAAGTTCTTTTGTTCTTTCTGTTGGTCCTGCTAAAAATGTTTCATCTCCTTCATAAGGTGTGTAGTTCTTTTGTATAAAATCTCTTACATTTATTGAGTTTGTCCAGTTTCCCCTTTTAAATTCGTTCCATGCTTCAAAATTCCAAGCCATTATTTTTCCTCCAATTTTTATATATTCTCAAAACTAAATATATTACACGTTTGCCTTTGCTGTTGTCAGTTCTCTTATGTACACAAAAATCATAGATTTTCGGTACATCTTTAATAAGAAGACTGACAAATTCGCACTTCGTTTGGTCGCTGCGCAGACTGCATTTTGTAATATATTTTAGTTTTTGATAATTTATAAATTATTTATTTCCATAGTATGCTTTTAAGTATAAGTCTTTTATTTCACTTATTAATGGATAACGTGGGTTTGCTCCTGTACATTGGTCATCAAATGCTTGCTCTGACATTTCGTCTAAAGTTTTTAGGAAGTCTTCTTCTGTTACTCCATAGTCTTTAATTGTGTGTTTTATTTCTATACTATCTTTTAATTCATCAATTTTTACAAGTAGTTTTTCTAATTTTTCGTTGTCATCATTTCCTGTTATTCCAAGACTTTCAGCAATCTCCGCATATCTTCTTAATGTATGAGGATGGTCATATTGTGGGAATGTTCCCATTTTCTCTGGTATTTCCTGACTATTATATCTCATAACATCATTTAATACTAATGAAACTGTTACACCATGTGGTAAGTGGTGGAATGCTCCTAGTTTGTGTCCCATTGAGTGACATATTCCTAAGAATGCGTTGGCAAATGCCATACCAGCTAGTGTTGCTGCATGTGCCATTTTTTCTCTTGCTTTTGGATCATTTGCTCCGTTTTTGTATGCACGTGGTAAATATTCAAATATTATTTTTATTGCTTCTAGTGCCATGCTATCAGTAAATTCTGTTGCCATCATTGATACATATGCTTCTATACTGTGCACTAATGCGTCAACTCCTGATGCTGATGTTAGTCCTTTTGGTGCGTTCATCATCATGTCTGCATCTACTATTGCCATTTTTGGTAATAGTTCGTAGTCTGCTAATGGATATTTTACATTTGTTTTTTCGTCTGTTATTACTGCGAATGGTGTTACTTCTGAGCCTGTTCCTGCTGATGTTGGTATTGCTATAAAATATGCTTTTTCGCCCATTTTAGGGAATGTATATACACGTTTTCTAATGTCCATAAATCTCATTGCCATGTCTAGAAAGTCTATTTCTGGATGTTCATATAGTACCCACATTATTTTTCCTGCATCCATTGCTGAACCACCACCTACTGCTATTATGCAGTCTGGTTTAAATTCACTCATTAGTTTTGCGCCTTCTACTGCACATGCTAGGTTAGGGTCTGGTGCAACATTTGAAAATGTAGTGTGTTCTATTCCAAGTTCGTCTAGCTTGTTTGTTACTACTTTTGTGTATCCATTTTCAAATAGGAATTTATCTGTTACTATGAATACTCTCTTTTTGTCCATCACATGTTTTAATTCTTCTAGTGCAACTGGGATACATCCTCTTTTTATATATACCTTTTCAGGTGCTCTAAACCAAAGCATATTGTTTCTCCTTTCGGCTACATTTTTGTAGTTTAATAAGTGTTTTATTCCAACATTTTCAGATATTGAGTTTCCGCCCCAAGACCCACAGCCAAGTGTTAGTGATGGTGTTAATTTGAAGTTGTATAAATCACCTATTCCTCCTTGAGATGATGGTGTATTGATTAGTACTCTACATGTTTTCATTGAATTGCAGAATTTGTCGATTTTTTCTTGTTCGCTTACTGTATTTATATATAGTGATGATGTGTGTCCCATTCCGCCATCATTTATTAGTTGTGCTGCTTTTGCTATTGCATCATCAAAATCTTCTGCATAATACATTGCAAGTACTGGTGATAGTTTTTCATGTGCAAATTCTTCACTTAATTCTACGCTTTGTACTTCTCCTATTAATATTTTTGTGTACTCTGGCACTTGAATTCCTGATAGTTCTGCTATTGTATGTGCTTTTTGTCCTACTATTTTTGAGTTTAGTGCACCATTTATTATTATTGTTTTTCTAACTTTTTCTGTTTCCTCTGGATTTAAGAAGTAGCAACCTCTTTTTGCAAATTCTGCTTTTGCTTGTTCATATACGTTCTTGTGAATTATTATTGATTGTTCTGATGCGCATATCATTCCATTATCAAATGTTTTTGAATGAATAATTGAGTTTACTGCAAGTGTTACGTCTGCTGTTTCATCAATTATTGCTGGTGTGTTTCCTGCACCAACTCCTAGTGCTGGTTTTCCACTTGAGTATGCTGATTTTACCATGCCTGGTCCACCTGTTGCTAGTATTGTATCAGATGATTGCATTAATAGTGTTGTTAACTCTAGTGTTGGGTTATCTATCCATGCTATTATTCCTTCTGGTGCTCCTGCTTTTACTGCTGCTTCTAATACTATTTTTGCTGCTTCTGTTGTGCATTTTTTTGCTCTTGGATGTGGACTTATTATTATTCCATTTCTTGTTTTTAATGCTATTAGAGTTTTAAAGATTGCTGTTGATGTTGGGTTTGTTGTTGGTATTACTGCTCCTATTACTCCTATTGGTTCTGCTATTGTTTTTATTCCATATGATTTGTCTTCGTAAACTACTCCACATGTTTTTTCATTTTTATATTTGTTATATATATATTCTGAGGCATAGTGGTTTTTTATTACTTTGTCTTCTACTACACCCATTCCTGTTTCTTCTACTGCCATTTTTGCAAGTGGTATTCTTGCCTGATTTGCAGCTATTGATGCTGCTAAAAATATTTTGTCTACTTCTTCTTGTGAATATTTAGAAAATTGTTCTTGAGCTTTTTTTACTCTTTCGAATACTTCATTGAAGCTTTCAGCATCTTCAATCATCTTATAATTTTCGCTCATACTGTTTCCTTTCTAGTTTGAAATTTTTCAAATTTTGGTTGTCAAATTTTGAATTTTTCAACATTTCTTTCTTTTGAGTTGAAGTCTTTAGGTATTATGTTACGTTTTTCTCTTTTTATATTAGTTTTTTTCGTGTTTTATTATATCATTACGATTTTTTTTATGCAACGTTTTTTGGATATTTTTAAAGGTATTTTTATTGGTGTTTTGTGGTAAATTTTTGGTTGTGTTTTTTTGTTTGCTTTTTGACATAAAAAAACTGTTGAACAAAATGTTTTATATATTTTGTCAACAGTTTGAGCCAACTTTATGAGTGGCTTGTTCATATTATTCTTCTTTATCTATTGGTCTCATTAATGGGTATAATACTACGTCACGAATATTATCGCTATTTGTTAAGAATTGTAGAAATCTGTCGATTCCTAGTCCCCATCCTGAAATTGGTGGCATTCCATATTCCATTGCTTTTATGTATTCATAATCAATACTCATTGCTTCTTCATCGCCATTTGCTTTTAGTTCACTTTGTTGTAGTAATCTTTTTTCTTGTTCTCTTGCATCAACAAGCTCTGAATATCCATTTATTATTTCTTGTCCATTTACTACAAGTTGGAATCTATCAGATATTTCTGGATTGTCGTCATTGCTTCTTGCAAGTGGTGAAAGGTCTGTTGGATGTTTGATTAGATATGTTGGTTTTACTAAGCTTGGTCTACTTACTTTTTTGTATAATGTGTCTATTAAGTTTCCTCTTCCTAATGTTTCAAGATTTTCTGCTTCTAATTTTATTCCCTTACTTTTTATCTCTTTTAGTAATGTTTTACTTGTTTCAAATTTGTCAATATCTATTCCTGCGTCTCTAAGTATTAAGTCTCTAAATGATACTACTTCCCAATCTCCTGAAAAGTCAATGTCTTTATCTCCTATTTTTACTGTTAAAGTTCCATATAGTTCTTCTATTATGCTTACTACCATGTTTTTTAAGAATTCCATGTTGTCTTCATAGTTCCAGAATGCTGAGTATCCTTCTACCATTGTAAAGTCTTGTAAGTGATTTGGGTCCATTCCTTCATTTCTAAAGTCTCTTGCTACTTCATACACATTTCTAAATCCACCTACTATTAGTTTTTTTAGTGTTAATTCTGGTGATATTCTTAAATATACGTCTATATCAAGTGCATTATGGTGCGCTATAAATGGTTTTGCTGTTGCTCCTGATGCTGTATTTTGAAGTGCTGGTGTATCAACTTCTACAAATCCATGGTTATCTAAATAGTTTCTCATTAATTTTACTAATTTTGAACGTAATAAAAATCTCTTTTTTGCATCGTCATTCATTATTAAGTCTAAGTGACGTTCTCTATATATTTGTTCTTGATTTGTTATGCTATGAAATTTTTCTGGTAATGGTCTATATGCCTTTCCTAAGAAAGTATATCCATATACTTGCAAAGATTTTTCTCCTGCTTGTGTTGTAAATATTTCTCCTTCTACTCCTATGAAGTCGCCAATATCAAGGATTTCATGCATTTTTTTGTATTCTTCTTCTCCTAAGTCGTCTCTTTTTATTACTAATTGAATATGTGCTTCAATATCTTGTATATCTAAGAAGCTTATTTTTCCCATTTTTCTTTTGCTCATTATTCTTCCTGCTATTTTTACGTCTTTTTCTCCGTCTGAAAGCTCTCTTGCTTCTTTTATTGTATGGTTGTATTTGAATTTTTCTGGACGTACCTTTATCCCATATTCAACAGCTTTTTGCTCTTTTTCGTATCTTACCTTTATTAATTCGTCTATATCTGCCATGTTAAAACCCCTTTCTTTTTCGTTTTGCTTTATAAACCTATGCTCCTTTATTAGCATTCTTATTGGTAATTTATTTTACTATATTTCATGAATTATGTCAATATGGAGATTGTTAATTTTAGTTAAAAAAACTATAATTTTTTGATATTATTTAAGTAACCAGTCTAATACATTTATCTTTTTTATTCCATCAAAATCTGTATCTAAGTCATCATCTAAAGTTAGTATATATTTTGGATAATTATCATTTATCTTCTTTAAAGGGGTTAATTCTCTATCTAAAATTTTATTATATTCTTCGTTTTCTCCTCTTGTAGTTAACACCACCTGATAATAAACAGTATTTTCAGTATTTTTTGCTATAAAGTCAACTTCTAAGTCATCATATTTACCTATATACACTTCATATCCTCGCCTTAATAATTCAAGATATACTACATTTTCTAGTATATACCCCATGTCTCTACCTGATCCTTGCCCTAACATATAGTATCTAAGTCCTATATCTACTGCATAATATTTTTCTTGAGTTTTTAAAAATTCTTTTCCTTTTATATCATATCTATTAACTTTAAATAGTAAATAACTTTCTAATAAACTGTCTACATAGTTTGCAATTGTATTATATGATGAGTTTCTTTCTATTCCTTCTATATTATCACTTATGCTTTTCATACTTGTCCTATTTCCTATGTTATCATACAAATACTTTGTAACTCTTTCTAAAACATTCTTGTCTGTTATTCCTTTTCTTTGCATTACATCTTTAAATAAGACTGTATTATATATTCCATCCAAAAACAGGTTTATATTTTCTGGATTTAGTTTATATATTTCTACTGCTTGTGGAAATGAACTATATCTTAAATAATCTCTGAATTTTCTTGATATATCTGTTTTATCTTCAAACGATGACATATATTCTTTAAACGATAATGGCAACATTTTTATTTCTATATATCTACCTGTTAATAGTGTTGCAAGTTCTGATGATAGTAGATATGCGTTTGAACCTGTTATATATAGGTCTACGTTTTTGTCTATAAATAAACTATCTACTGTTTTTTCAAATTCAGGTACATTTTGAATTTCATCTAAGAATACGTAAGTCTTTTTTCCTTTTATTAGTTTTTCTTTTATATATTCATATAACTTTTTTCTGTCTTGTAGTTCTTCGTAATCAGCACTTTCAAAATTTATTGATATTATTTGTTTGTTATCTATCCCATTTTCTTTTAGATAATCTTGAAACATCTCCAGTAATGTAGATTTTCCACATCTTCTAATTCCTGTTATTACTTTTATAATTTGTTGATCTTTAAAATTTTTTAATATTGATAAATAATCTTCTCTGTTTATTCTCTCCATAATATTTTTCTCCTAACTATATTAATTATACTATTCTTTTTTATTATAGTCAAGTTTTTTCAAAATTATGAAAAAAGTTTCTAAATGTATTGTGTCTTTTCATTCTTTAACAAAGATAAGTAATTCTGATATATCGCATTCAAGTGCTTCGCAAAGTTAATTTAAGTCCTGCCAAAGTACAGACTTATTGTTTTGATTTATCATATTTAAAAAGTTAGTATAATTCATTAATGGTCCACCATTTAATTGAACGTATTGTATTTAATTTATTATATAGTTTATATTTTGACATTTCTTTTTTTGTAATAATTCAATGACATTTAATTTTATCATGTTATTTACCTCTCAATTATATTAATAGATAAATATAGTTTATGAAATTAATGCTTTAAATATAACTCATTTAAAAGTACTGCTTAAGTTAGCAATTACAGGGTTAAAAGAAATAAATTAGTAGGAGGATTTTATTTCTTATTACATGTAAAAATGGAAGAGCTAAAAATGATGAAGCAGTATTTAAAATTACATTTTAAGTAAGAGAACACAAAAAAAAAAATATTTCTGTATTATTAATAATAACAACATTATGTATTATTTTCTTCTATATTAAATTTAAAATGCTTAATTCTAAAATATAAAATAGCTAGAATTATAAAAAAGTGGCATAAACATTTTTAATTGGGAGTGTATCGTAAATTTGGTGTAAACTTTAAACTTTACACCAAATTTTCTATATACTCTTAATGTGCCACTTTTTATTTTTCCATAAGAAGTCTTATCTTTAAATTTTATACAATTTTTTCTATATACTCATTTTTAGTCTATTGTTGTGTCTGTTCTTCCTGTTCCTACTACCGCTTCTTGTAGTGCTCTCCAAGTATTGCATCCAATTATTCCGTCTACTGCAAGCCCAACTTTTTGTTGATATGCTCTTGTTGCATTGGTTGTTTCATTTCCAAATATTCCATCTAATCCACCTGTTCTGTATCCTAGTGTATTTAGGTTGTCTTGTGCAATCATTACATACACGCCTCTTGATCCGTTTCTGATTATTGGATATCCTCCTGTTGCACAGGCTGGGGTTCCACGTCTTTTATCAAAATGTACCCAAGTTGGTGTTAAGTTTTGTGGTTCTACATATGACCATAATCCTGATGTTCTTGCACTGTTGTATAATGCATTTCTATTTTCTGGTGTTAATGCTTGCCCTGCATCAAATGCAGTTCCAGCATAGTGTTGTGATTGATTAGCGTGCCCACCTTCATATGGTCTTTTGAATGCAAATCCTACTGGGATAGGCTTTCCATATATATACCTTTGACTATTCCATGCTGTCATTACATTTCTTTCTGTCCATAGTAGTGGGCTTTTACTTGAGCCTCTAAATTCTCTTACTTTTAGTGTTCCGTTTGTGTTGTAAGGCATTGGTTCTTCCTCACCTCTATAATATGTTTCCATTCGGTTTGTACTATTGTTATATACTTTTATTTTTGCCATAAAATTTTGTATGACTTTGTCATACTCTCCTTTCTTTTTGT
>CAQYCU010000035.1 GCA_948919095.1 uncultured Clostridia bacterium
GTTGTGACCCTAATCGTGCTATTAATTTTAGCAGCTGTATCATTAAGTGCAGTATTTAATGACAAAGGAATATTAAACAGAGCAGAGAGTGCAGGTATTAAGTACAACGAAGCAAAGGCAAGAGAGGTATTGGAAACAGTATTATTGGCAGATGGGCAATATGAAAAAAATATAAATCCAGAATATAATCAAGATGACTTTTTAAATGAACTAATAAAAAGTGAAATACCAGGTACAGAAATAAAAGGAGACGTAGCAATAGTAGGTGAATGGGCATTTGAACTTGATAGAACTGTACCAAAGATAGGATGTGCACTAGGTAAGGCAGATAAATTAATATTCCCAACAGTAGAGATAATAAGTGGTCCAACATTAATAGACAATGAAAAAAAAGCAACATTTAAAGCAAAAGCCACAGAAACAACAAAAGGAATAACAAGAATAGAATTATGGCTAGATGGAAAAAGAATTGAAAAAGAAACAAAGACATATGAAACACCACAAACAGAAACAGTATTGGACTTTGAAGTAAATAAAAATGGAAAATATACAGTAAAGGCATATGCAGACTTAATGGCAAGTGCAACAGCAGAAGTAACAGGACTAATACCAACAGTAAGTTTTTCGCCAAATGGAAGTACAGAGTGGAAGAAACAACATACAACAAAAGTAACAGTAGAAGAAACAGCAGAAACAATAACGGGAATAAAGTATTTGTGGGTAAAAGATGACAATGTAAATGAACCAGCAATATCAGCGTTTACACAAACCTGTCCAAGTGAAGGAGTAATTACTGCTGGAAATGACACAATGACAGGAACATATTATTTATGGATATTACTTACTGTAGGAACAGGAAGTAATCAAAAGATAAGCATGTATGTAAGTGAAGGATTTAATTTTGACAATGAATTACCAACAGTAAGTTTAGATTTTTCTCCAGTATCAGAGACATCATTTACACTTATAGCAACAGCAAGCGATAATCATAGTGGAGTAGCAAAATATGAATTTTATGTTGATGGACAAAATAGAGGACCAGATACAGTAACAGAAGATGGGGCAACATATACATGGACAGGAACGGGAATGGCAGAGAAGAATTGTTATGTAATAGTAACAGATAAAGCAGGAAATACACAAAGAACAGATAAAGAAGCAAGAACTAAATTATATGCTTGGCAAAAATGGGACACAGTAGCAATGAAACATTATAAAGAAGTAATAGGACCACAAGACCCTGGAACTTACTATTCAGAATGTGGGAATAGTGTATATTTTTATAATTCATATACTATAAACCATACAAATGGTACATTTAGCTTAGGCGGAAACAAAACTAGTAGTCCTACAGAAGCAAATCCTGGATATTCAGTTTCAACAGATGGAAAAACTTTAACACAATATAGTGTTCAACCATTTAGTAGTTCAGCTAAATTGAATATAAAGAAAGATTTTGAAATAGCTACAAAATATAATTTTAAAATGAAAAAATCAAATGAAATTATGTTAGCTGCTGCCTGTTATGATGACTTTAGAGCTTATACAAGAAAAATAACACTTGAAGAAGATGGCTCAGTGCTTTCTAAGGGAGATAACTTTGAAAAAATAGTTACTAATATAAATCCAAATGAATATCCTAATGGAGCTGAAAAAGACGGATTTTGGTATATATCAGTAGAACCACAATAAAGTATATAGGAAAAATATGAACAAAATTTATTATATATTAGTTATTATAATTTGCATAAGCATAATATTAATTGGTACAAACCAAAAAGTAAGGAATAAAGATGCAGAAAGATTTGCAGTAGAATATATAGAAGTATCAAAGGACAACATATTTGTTTATGAACCAATAAACAACATTATAGAAATTATAAAAAATAATACAGGAATAATTTATTTAGGATATCCAGAATGCACTTGGTGTCAAACATATGTGAAATATTTGAACGAAATAGCAAAACAAATGAAAGTAGAAAAAATATTATATTGTAATATACGTAAATTAAAAAGAAATGATAAAGAAAATTACAGTAAAATAGTAGAATTAATAAAAGAACATTTACCATATGAGGTTGATGAGGAAAATCCAATGCTATATGTGCCAAATATAGTATTTGTAAAAAATGGAAAAATAATAGGAAATGAAAATACCACAGCAAAGGATACTGAAGATATATCAGAGCCAAAGGAATTTTGGAATAGACAAAGAATATTGGAATTAAAACAAACATTGAAGAAATATATAAAAGAAGTTAATAATTAGAGGAAAAAGAGTGAAAAAACACATTAAAACAATTTCAAATCTATTTAAATTTATTACAATAATGTTAATGATAACTGGTATAGTTATCATTAACATTATATTTATAGGAAAATTTGGGGAACAAGAAAATATAAAGAAAACAGAAATAGATGGAGAGTATTGGATACCAAAAGGATTTATTGAAGCAGATGATAGTGCAAGGACAATAAAAAAAGGAAAAGTAATAGAAGACAGAGGAGGAAATCAATTTGTATGGATACCCTGTTATGTAGAAAATGGAGTTATATCAAGTAAAGAAAATTTAATAGAATATAAAAGAAGAGATTTTGGAAAAGGTTCAGACTTTATTTTATGTAGTGAAGAACAGAATATAGAAGAGCTTGAAAGTATAAAAAAATATGGAGGATTTTATATAGGAAGATATGAAGCAGGAAAAGACAAGAAGAACAATGTAGTTATAAAACAAAATCAAAATCCATATAACTATGTAACAATATCAGAGAGTAAAGAGAAATCTTCAAACTTTGCTAATATAAATAAATATGATAAAGAAAAAATGTATACAAACATTACAAGTAGTTATGCATGGGATACAACACTTACATATATAGAAAATGAGTTTTCAGAGTATGGAACTTTTTCACCACAAGGAAATTATTTAAGTCCACAATTATTAAAAACAGGACAAACAGAGCCAGTATGTAATATATATGATATGGGTGGAAATTTATGGGAATACACAACAGAAAAATATGATGATACTCTTTTTCAATATGTTACGAGAGGTGGAAACTTCTACGTAGTTGAAGAACATGTATCAGCAGGAGGCAGAAAACGGTGCACTAGGAGTAGCAGTAGATGGGTATGGATTTCGTATAGCATTATATTTGAAATAGATTCATAAAAAGCACAATTTGTGACTCTGTCAACATAATTAATGTGTTGACAGGGTTTTGGCATTTAATATTATTAATTTTAACACAAAAAATTTCCCACTAAATATGTACAAAAAACTTTTGTAATGATATAATCAACTTGAAAATTATAATTTTAAGAGAAAAGAGAAGTTAGATATGGGAAAAATAGTTCTGTTAGATGACTTAACAATCAATCAAATAGCAGCAGGAGAAGTAATAGAAAGACCAGCATCAGTAGTAAAAGAGTTAGTAGAAAACTCAATAGATGCTGGAGCAAAAAACATAACTGTAGACATAAAAAATGGTGGAATATCATACATAAGAGTAATAGATGATGGTTCTGGAATAATGCAAGACGATATGGAAATTGCATTTGAAAGACATGCAACAAGTAAGATACGCAAAGCAGAAGACCTAGATGAAGTAAAATCTATGGGCTTTAGAGGGGAGGCTTTGGCAAGTATAGCAGCAATATCAAAAATGGAAGTAGTATCAAAAACTAAAGACTCATCTATAGGATATAAAATAAGTGCAGAGGGTGGGAAAACTACAGATATGCACGAAGAAGGCTGCTCAAAAGGAACAACAATAACAGTAAAAGAATTATTTTTCAATACACCAGTACGATATAAATTCTTAAGAAAAGACTTTACAGAATTAGGGTATATAGAAGAAACAGTAAAAAGAATAGCACTAGCAAACCCAAGTATAGCAATAAAATTATTAAACTCAGGAAAAAACGTTATACAAACAAACGGAACAGGAGATATAAAAGACTGCATTTATGCAATATATGGAAAAGAAATATTCGAAAATATTATAGAAGTAGATTATAAATATGAAGACTATCATGTAACAGGAGTTATAGGAAAGCCTATAATATCACGCTCTAATAGAACAAATCAATTATTTTATGTAAATCAAAGATTTGTAAAAGACAAAACACTAACAAGCGCAGCAGAGCAAGGTTTCAAAGGATTAGTAACAATAGGAAAACATGGATTCCTAATTTTAAATATTGACATGGACCAAAAAAAAGTTGACGTTAATGTACACCCAACAAAATTAGAAGTTAGATTTCAAGAAGAACAAAAAGTATTTAAAGCAATATTGCATGCAATAAAAGAAACTCTTTTGAAAGGCGACTTGATATCAGACCCAGTAAAAGATTATAGTGACCAAACTCCAAATGATATGTTAAAAGAAATTAACAACAAAGATAGAGTTGAAGCATGGAGCTTAAATAAAGAAATTTTAACTAAAGAAGAAAAAAATGAAAATAAAGTAAGCCCAGTTGAAAAAGTAAGTTTAGCAGATAGTTTTAATAAACCACAATTTACTGATTTTAAAAGCACAATAGCAAATATGGACAAGCAAACAAGAGAAAAATTTATTAATGGAATTACAAGTGCAAAAAGTTCGGAAGAAATATATAATCAACTTACAAAATTTAATGAATTAATGGAAAAAGAAACAAATAAAGAAGCAAAGACAGAAGAAAAATCAAATATTAAGGAAGAAACAGAAACTTCAACTAATAAAAAGAAAGTAAAGAATGAAGAACATATAGAAGATAAGAAAGAAACAACAGAAGTTCTAGAAACAAAAGAGCTAGAATATGAAAGTATTAATGAAGACGAAATTAAAATAAGTGGATTAGTGGTTAATGAAGAAAATGAGGCGGATAAAGTTGAAAACTTAAGTGACGCAATTGCAGAAGGAAAAGCTGAAAATTTAGGCGAAGCACTTGAAACAGAAAAAACTGATACTTTTAATAGTGTATCTGAGGAAGAAAATAAAAATAGTAACGAAGAAGAAAAAGGCACAAGTAGTGAAAAGAATGTGGAAACTGAAACCTCAAAAGAAGTGGAACAAGAAAAAGAAGTAGATTTTGAGGAAATGTACAAAAAACTATTTGGAAGGGATATAGAAACAGCAAAGAAAGAATTTAAAGAAAAGCAAAAGGAAGCCAATAAACAAGACCCAATAAAACCAATAGGAAAAAATGAAATATCAATATTTGAGCAAGAAGGAAATGAAAAAAATATAACATACAACTTTATAGGCATAGTATTTAAAACATATATAATTTTATCAATTGGAGATGAAATGTATATTATGGACCAACACGCAGCACATGAAAGAATAATGTATGAAAAAGTAAAAGCAAACTATTATAATGACAAAGAAAAAGATTCTCAAATGATGCTGTTACCAGACATAATAAACTTAAACAACAAAGAAATGGGAATATTTAGAGACAATAAAGCAATGTTTAATAAAGCAGGCTTTGTTGTAGAAGAATTTGGAGATAATACGGTAAAACTAACTGGAGTTCCAGGATTTTGCCTAGACTTTGACACAAAGGAAATCTTTTTGGAAACTTTAGATGAAATTGATACTGTAGCAAGAACAGCAAAACAAGAAGTAGAAGATAAATTTTTAGCAACAGTTGCATGCAAAGCAGCAGTTAAAGCTAATATGGCATTAAGTAAAGAAGAAGTAGACAGTCTAATGAGTCAGCTTTTAAAATTACCAAATCCATTTAGCTGTCCACATGGAAGACCAACAGTATTTAAGATTTCGAAAACTGATATAGAAAAGAAATTCTCAAGAAGATAAATGGAGGAAAAAATGAATGCAGTAATAATAGGATTTTTATTGCTAATAAATTGTTTTGCAATATTATTAAATATAAAAATGACAAATGGAATAGAAACACCAAAAAAAATTGCTATGATTGTAATAGAAGAAATAGTTTTATTTGTAATAATGACTGTGATTTATACATTATGTACATCAAATGTTGAAATAAAAAATCCAGCAGAATCAAGAATGTTTCAAGTACTAACTTTTACTGGAATAAATATGATGATTATGGCAGCTCCTATTAATAAACTAATTGCAAAGCACGAAAGAAATGAAATAAAAGGAGAAGATGGAAACCGAAAAATTAGATTTAAGTTAATAATGTCAATTGTATTACTAGTAATAGAATACTTGTACATAAAAAGTTTAATAAAAATATAAAACCAATGGACCTAATAAATGATTGGCATGAACAGAATGAAAGGAACTAATTACATGAGCAGCAAACCAGTAATAACAGTTATTTGCGGCCCAACAGCATCAGGAAAAACGAAGCTTGGAATAGACTTAGCAAATAAAATAAATGGCGAAATAATTTCAGCAGATTCAATGCAAATTTATAAAGAAATGAATATAGGAACAGCAAAACCTACAGCAGAAGAATGTAATCAGGCAGTTCATCACTTGGTTGATTTTGTGATGCCTGATAAAAGGTATAGTGTAGCAGACTTTAAAAATGATGCAAATGCAAAGATAAAAGAAATATTATCACGAGGAAAAAATGTAATAATAGTTGGAGGAACTGGACTTTACATAAATTCTTTAATATACAATATTGAATACGGAGAAGAAAAAACAGATTTAGAGTATAGGAAAGAACTTGAAAAATATTCAGTTGAAGAATTGTATGAAAAAGCAAATGAAATAGATAGTGAAGCGGTAGAAAAAATAAGCAAAACTGATAGAAAACGATTATCGAGAATACTTGAGATATATCATACAACTGGAAAAACAAAAACAGAGCTAGAACTAAATTCAAGAAAAGAACTAGAATATGAATATAGGATATTTGTGCTTAGTACTGATAGGGAAAAATTGTATGAAAGAATAAATATGAGAGTTGATATAATGATTGAGCAAGGACTAATAGATGAAGTAAAAGAATTAGTAAAGAAATATGACAATATGTCAACAGCAATGCAAGGAATAGGCTATAAAGAAGTAAAAGAATATTTGGATGGAAGTGTTACAAAGGAAGAAATGATCGAAAAATTAAAAATGGAAACAAGAAGATATGCTAAAAGACAGTTAACATGGTTTAGAGCATATGAAAATGCAGTTTGGCTAGACACTTTTAACCCAAACAATGTAGATATTATTTTGGAGGAATTAGGTGAAAAAACAAACAAATAATTCAATAAAACAAATAATTGTAGTATTATTTACATTAGCAGTAATTTTAGTAGGTGGATATTTTATAATATTTGCGATAATAGAACTTATTGCAAATCCAACAGATACAATTATAGTAAAAGAAGGGACAATTTCACAAGATGAAACAGTAACTGGATACATTATTAGAGATGAAGTTGATGTTCAGGGAGAAAACTACAAAAATGGAATGGAGCAAATAATTGACGAAGGTCAAAAAGTTGCCAAAAATGAACCAATATTTAGATACTATTCTCAAAATGAAGAAAGTGTAAAAATTCAAATTGCTGAATTAAATGAAAAAATTCAAGTAGCAATGAAAGAAAATACACAAGAGGGAGCATTAACTGATACAAAGTTACTAGATACTCAAATAGAAGATAAACTAAAAGAAATAAATAAACTTAATAGCATGCAAGCTGTTCAAGAAAGTAAAAGAACCCTAAGTAATTATGTTACCAAAAAAGCTGAAATCGTTGGGGAATCAAGTCCAAAGGGGTCATATTTAAAAGACTTAATAAATCAAAGAAGAGAACTTGAAAAAAGGTTATCAGAAAACTCTGAATACATAAAGTCAACTAGAAGTGGCATACTATCATACAAAATTGATGGATTAGAAAATATATTAAAAACAGATGATTTAACAAGATACAATAAAGAATTTTTAGAAAGTTTAAATTTAAAGACAAATCAAATAATAGCTACTAGCACAGAGCAGGGAAAAATTGTAGACAACTTTAACTGTTATATAGCATTTACGTCAAATAGTAAAGAAGCCAAGGAAATTGAGGTAGGAAAAAAGATAAAAATAACTTTACCAAGTGCAAAAACAGTGTCAGCAGAAGTTGCACACAAAATAGTAGAAAATGACGAAGAAAACACAATAATAATAAAATTTATTGAAGGGGTAGAAGAATTACTAAGTTATAGAAAAATATCTTTTGATGTTACTTGGTGGAGTTCCTCAGGATATAAGGTCCCTAATTCTGCTATAATTACAGATAATAATTTAACATATGTAATAAGAACAAGAAGCGGCTACCTAAATAAAATATTAGTAAAAGAAGGTAGAAAAACCGATTCTTATACAGTAGTTTCAAATTATAGTGCCTCAGAAATTAAGGAATTAACTATACCAGAAGGAACTAGAACATCAATAATATTATACGACGAAATCATCATAAATCCGACACAAGATATGATAAATTCAACAAAATAAAACAAAAAATATTACAAGAATATTTCAAAACAATTAAATTATAATTACATATTAAAAAAAGTATTGACTTTAGATTGAAAAAGTAAGATACTTAGTATGACATCAAAACAAAGGAGAAATAATGGAGGTTAAATATGGCAAATGTAGTAAATGGAATTAAAAATATTTGGGGAATGTTTAATATGAATGCTCAAGAAGATTTGGAAGAAGAATATGAAGATGGAGAAGATTACGCCGATGAAACAGAAGATGTTGAAGAAACAGAAGTAAGAAGCATATTTGGCGGAAGAAAAAATAATAAAGTTACACCAATTGACCATGCAGTTAAAATGGTAGTAATGCAACCAACTGGATTTGAAAACGCAGAAGAAATATGTGATTTATTAAAGGCAAGAAAATCAATTATAATTAATTTAGAATATGTAAATAAAGATGTAGCTAGAAGAATAATAGATGTTATTGGTGGTGCAGCACATGTATTAGATGGACATATGCAAAAAATCAATAATTCAATATTTTTAATTGCTCCATATAATTACGATATTTCAACAGATGTTAAAGAAGAAGCTAAAAGCAAATTTCAATTCCGTGCTTAATTTCTAAGAATTAAATTTGTTATAATCTTTGCATATTTTAAAAAGAGAAGGGAGAAAAAATGATTACACCTTTAGATATAGAAAACAAAAAATTTTCTAAAAAAACATTTAATGGATATGACCCAGAAGAAGTTGATATCTTTTTAGATGATTTAACAAAAGATTATGAAAATTTATATAGACAATCAACAGAAAGTAAAAAATCTGTTGAAGATTTAGAAACAAAATTAGAGCATTATAAACAAATTGAAACTGCTATGCAAGGAACTTTACTTATGGCTCAAAATGCTGCAGAAGAAGCAAAAAACAATGCAAAAAAAGAAGCTGAACAAATAATAAAAGATGCTGAAAGAAGAGCAAAAGAGTCAACTGTAGATATTGATAGCGAAATAAAAGCAAAGAAAAAAGAATTAGATGAATTAAAAAAACAATTTGATGTATATAAAGCTAAAATGGAATCTCTATTAATTTCACAATTAGAATTAATTAAGGATATTAACGAAGATAAGTAGAATTATACATTTTTGTAATAAAAATACCGAGATATAGGCAAAAAAAATGCTTATATCTCTTTATTTTATTAAAAAAATATGTTAAAATAAGTGTGTTACACAAATATTACAATTCGATTAATAATATTGACAAGGAGAAAATTAAAGTTAAAATATAGGTATATGAGAGTAATTAGTGGAAAAGCAAGAGGAACAAAATTAAATTCGATAGAAAGTATGGACACAAGACCAACGCTTGATAGAGTTAAAGAATCATTATTTAATATTCTACAAGAATGTATAAGTAATAAAAATGTACTTGATTTATTTGCTGGTAGTGGTGCATTAGGAATTGAAGCACTTAGTAGAAATGCTGACAATGTTACCTTTTGTGATAATAATAAGCAAGCAATACAAATGATAAAGAAAAATCTTGAAAAAACTAGATTACTAGAAAAATCAGAAATTATAAATTTAGATTATAAAGAATGTGTAAAATTTCTCAATACAAAAAATAAGAAATTTGATTTGATTTTTTTAGACCCACCATACAAAGATGATATTGCAATAGAGAGTTTGAAATTAATTGTCAAAAACGATTTGATAAACAACAAAGGAATAATAATAATAGAAACAGATGAAGTGATGAGAGATTTAAAAGAATTAAATTATGCTATGGAGATTGAATTACGAAATATAGAAATATTTGACCAAAGGAAATATGGCAGAGCAAATTTAATATTTTTAAAAAATGATTGAATGTTGTAGGAAAGGATAAGTGGAAAATGGAGATATTTACTTTATTAGAGAAGTTAGAGCAACTTATAAATAATTCTAAGAAAATACCACTTTCAGACAAATGTATGCTTGAACAACAAGAAGTACTTGATATAATAAAAGAAATTAGGTTAAAACTTCCAGACGAATTAAAACAAGCGAAATGGGTTAAAGAGGAAAGAGAAAGAATATTAACTGAGGCTAATAAAGAAGCTGAAAATGTTGTAAAAGAGGCAGAAAATAGAATTATTGCAATGATAGATGAGCATGAAATAACTAAAAAAGCATATGAGCAAAAAAATGAGATAATGTCTGCTGCAAATGAAAGTTCAAGACAAATAACACAAGGCGCAAGAGAATATGCAGATAACATTTTAGATAATTTAGCTAAATCTTTGGAAAAAACATTGAAAGAAATTAAAGAGGACAGAAAAGAACTAAAGTAGAATATAAAAATCAAAATAATAAGAAGCAAAAGAAAAAATAGTATAAGGGGATAAAAATATGTTTAAAGAAAATACTTTATCATCTAAAATAATAATTGTAACAATAGCAGTTGGACTTTGTATATTTTCCATTCTTCTTGTGAAGGTATTAATAGATGTAGCAAATAAACATATACGTGTAAAAGAAGAAAATGTTGGTTCAATAAGTGGATATGATAACAGAGTTGAAGAAAATGTTGTTCAGGAAAATGTTACAAACGAAACAATAGTAGAAAATGCGAACGAAACACTAAGCAAAAGCTTTGGAAGAGTTGAAGTAATATGGGTTGACAATCAAAATAAAATAATTTCAAAACCACAAGCCCCTACATTAAATGGAATGACACCAGTAAAATTTAAAAAAGGTGATACATTTATAGAAACAACTGCAAATGATAGTGAATGGTATAATTACGAGGAAAAGCTATGGGCAAATGCCACTGACGCAAATGGAAGTTACTTTGTATGGATACCAAGATTTGCATATAAAATAGTATATTATAATGATGCTACTTACAATAAACCTATTGGATATAGTGATGCAAGAGGCGTTGTAAAAATAAATGACAATGGAACATTAACGAGAATAACTAAGAATAATGTAGGATTACAAGAAGTAGGAAATCATTATATTTTACATCCAGCATTTATGAAAGATATAGCAACAGGCTATAGAAATGGCGGCTGGGATAGTAATATATCTGGAATATGGGTTGCCAAGTATGAGATGAGCATGGAAGACCAAGGAAATAACAGTGATACCAAAACTGAATCTATTGGAAATATAAAAATATCTGATAAAATAAAAGCTGTAAGTAAGCCAGGAGTAATAGCGTGGAGAAGAATATCAATAGGAACAAGTTATTATAATTCATTAAATTATAATAAAGAAGCAGAAAGCCATCTAATGAAAAATAGTGAATGGGGAGCTATATCATATCTGGCATTTAGCAAATATGGTAGAAATACTCAAAAAGTTGAAACAAACAAATCACGTAATAATTATACTGGTGGAACAAATTTAGTAAATGATATTTATAATTACAATGGAACACAAACAACTACAGGTAATGCAACAGGAATATATGACTTAGCAGGAAATCTATGGGAATTTACAGCATGCTTTATAAATAATGGATATAAAGGTATACAGCAATATGGTGGAATTGATACTGAATATTTATTAGAAACTACAACAAATACAAAATATAAAACAGTTTATAATAATTCAAGTACTGACAATGGAAATGACGAATATAATAGAAAATATGCATTAAGCAATTTCGAAGCAAATTCAGGATTTAGAGGAGATGCAATATTTGAAATATCAACAAATCCATATGCAAGTAGTACTTGGGAATCAGGCTCATCATTTTACATGCAACAAGATACGCCGTTTTTGATAAGGGGGTCAGATTTATCTACTACTAATTCAAGTATGTTTGCATACCATGGTTCAAGTGGACAACCAGATACCACAACAGGATACAGAGTAGTAATACCAGGAAAATAGAAGGCTCAAGCAAAGTATACAACACACATTAGACAAAAGAGATGAAGTAGAAAAATGAAAGTAATAGCAATATAGTATGGAAAAAATAAAAAAAGCAATAAATAAAAATAAAATAGAATTAATTATAACATTTGCCTCAACATTTATTTGGGGCATTTTTGCACATGTATACATATTTGTAAACACTTCATTATCACATGATTCTTTAAATGAATTTGTATACATGAATGATTGGAAAATCACAATTGGTAGAGTGCTTGCACCTACATTTAAAGCAATTTTAGGAACAGATGTAGCTGTTAGCTGGGCAATCGGAATATTATCATTAATATTTTTATCATTAGCAGTATTTTTAATAATTAAAATGTTTGATATAAAATCGAAATTATCAAGTATATTAATATCAGGAGTTCTTGCTGTAAATATTACAATTATATCTATAGCATCAACGTGCATACATGACTTAGACGTCAATTCACTATCTATATTGTCAGCTGTATTAGGTGTATATTTATGGAAGAAAAATAAATATGGTTGGCTTTATGGTAGCTTATGTATAATGACAGTTCTTGGAATTTACCAATGTAACATATCAGTTACTATAACACTTATTATAATGTGCTCAATAATGGACTTAATACACAAAAAAGATTTTAAAGAAGTATTAATTAATGGATTTAAGGGAATAGGAATGTTACTGCTAGGAGGAATATTATATTTAAGTTTACTAAAGATAATTCCTCTATGTACAAATATTCCATTAGTAGATTATACATATAATAGTGTAGGCATTAGAGAGATTACGATAACTAACATTTATAATTCATATGTAGAATGTATAAAATCAATTATATCATCAGCGTCAATATATTCACCAATAGTTATATCAATCATTCATATAGTGTTATTTATAATTATTATAATAGCATATGCAAATTTCATAATAAACAAAAAACATAATATAAACACAAAAATTTTGATTACAATATTATTTTTAATACTACCATTTGGAATGAATATAACATATATACTTGACGGTGGATTTGCACATGACATGATGAAATACGCATACTGCTTTGTATATGTTTTAGTACTAATACTTATTTCTGACAAAAGTAGCATGGAAGGAATCAAAGATAATTCTGCAAAAGTAATACAAATATGCGCATATAGTTTAGTATTCATTATTTTATTTGGAAATAGCCAAATTGCTAACAATACTTATTTGAAAAAAGAAATAGAAAGCAAGGCAACATACTCATACATGAACAGAGTTTTAGAGAGAATAGAAAATACGGAAGGATACATAGAAGGAGTAACAGAAGTTAGTTTTATTGGTAGAGCACCAGCGTCTCTTAATAGAAGTATTCCTGGTTTTGAAAATAGCTACAAAATTACAGGAAACAGTTCAACATTTGCTATAAATGGAAGAGGAGATAGAATATATTATGAGGCTTACTTTAATTATGTAATGCTAAATCCTATTAAATTAGCAGAACCAGATAAATGGGAAGAGATTAGAAATAGTGAATATGCAAAAAACATGAAAAACTATCCAGACAAGGAATGTATAAAAATGATGGATAATGTTTTAGTTGTAAAGTTGGGGGATATATAAAAATTAAAAGCCTATGAACTTGACAATAGATCAGGTATAGGCTTTTTTTTTATTTTAGAATTGATATGTATATTTTTAAATTAAGCACAATTTGTGACCCTAATCGTGCTTTTAATATTAGCAGGAATAACATTAAGTTCAGTACTTGGACAAGATGGAATATTTGAAAGAACAGAAACTGCAGGGGCAAAATACAATGAAGCAAAAGCAAGAGAAATATTAGAAACAGTATTACTAGCAGATGGACAATATGAAAAAAATATAAATCATAATTACAATCAAGATGAGTTTTTAGATGAGTTAATAAAAAACGAAATCCCAGGAACAGAAATAAAAGGAGACGTAGCAATAATAGGTGAATGGGCATTTGAACTTGATAGAACTGTACCAAAGATAGGACGTACACTAGGAAAAGCAGATAAACTAATATTCCCAACAGTAGAAATAATAAGTGGACCAACATTAATAGAAAATGGAAGAAAAGCAACATTTAAAGCAAAAGCCACAGAAACAACAAAAGGAATAACAAGAATAGAATTATGGCTAGATGGAAAAAGAATTGAAAAAGAAACAAAGACATATGAAACACCACAAACAGAAACAGTATTGGACTTTGAAGTAAATAAAAATGGAAAATATACAGTAAAGGCATATGCAGACTTAATGGCAAGTGCAACAGAAGAAGTAACAGGAATAGTACCAACAGTAAGTTTTTCACCAAATGGAAGTACAGAGTGGAAGAAACAACATACGACAAAGGTAACAGTAGAAGAAACAGCAGAAACAATAACAGGCTTAAAATATCTATGGGTAAAAGATGATGGAGTAAACGAACCAGCAGTAACAGCATTTATAGAAGATGTACCAGAAAACAAGATAATTACAGGTGGAAATGACACAATGACAGGAACATACTATCTATGGATATTACTAACTATAGGAACAGGAAGTAATCAGAAAACAAGTATGTCTGTAAGCCAAGGATTTAATTTCGACAATGAAGGTCCGACAGTAACAAAACGAGAAGCAGTAAATATAACAGAGACAACATTCCAAATAAAAATAAACGCTAATGATAATTATTCAGAAGTGTCTAATTATAAAGTATATTTAAGTGGCAAAATGGTACAAAATAAAAGTTGGGATGGAAGTGAAATAATTTGTGATTCTATTGAATGGTCTGATACGGATACGGAATGTTATGTTGTAGCGATGGATTCATTAGGAAATATTGGAGAACAGTACAGAGTAAATTTACCAAAATGGGTTTATGAATGGAATGTTTATAAGTTAGTTCAAGGAAGGAGAGTTTGGTTTGAAAAATCTGGTAAAACAGTTATTAACACTTACGATTTAAATTATAAATTCTTACGGGTGGGGTGGAACAGGAAATTTTCATAGTATTGTAGTTCCAACTTTTAATGGATTTATAAATGATGAGATACACAAAAGAAATGATACTTTCTTCGAAGATAAAGTAGCGTATAGTTCAGCTAATTTAGAGTTTAGAGCCAACTTTTTACTTAATTTGCAAAATAAAATGAATGAAGATATTTTATATGCTATTTCTGGTAACGATGCTACTTATTTTGATAATGAAACTCTCCACTACTGGTATAGTGTTATTGACTTAGGTGATGGGAAAGCTCAGGTAACTAGAGGTGGACTAACGAAGAAAGAAGAACAAGGAAAATTTCCAGATAAGTCATCAGTTAAGATTGTTGTTTCTAGTTCAGAAGATGGACCAGGAGATATTTATACAGAGGATGAATACTCATGGGAATTTTCTAAGAAGAAACCTAATATATAAAACAAGAAAAGAAAGGAAGTTTAAATTATTAGTATAAACTTTTGGTAGGAAAATTTAAGAAAAAATTGAATAAGAGATACCAATTTGATAGAATATTTTTACGACAAAAAATATTTCAAAAGGAGGTATCTCTTATGTATTCAATTATACAAAAGATTTATGAGAAAAACAATAAAATTTTAAAAGAAGGATTAAAAAAAGTATTGTCAGGAGAAGATGTGAGTTCTTTAACAGTTGCGATAAAAGAGTTTACTGATGTTTTAGGAAAAGAATTATTTTCAGAAATAGCCAAACAATTAGATGAAATAATATTTGAAGACAACAAAAAGAAAAAACAATATGAGCCAGTAAGATTTCAAGAAAAAAGTTTAATAACCAAAAATGGAAAGGCGAAATTTGAAAGAAGATGGTGTTAGAATAGATATATGGACACATTTTATGAGAGAGTGTATAATAAATTA
>CAQYCU010000036.1 GCA_948919095.1 uncultured Clostridia bacterium
CAATCCTTAGTTCTTTATCTGTTGTTACTATTAGGCTTATTATTTGTGTATCTATGTTATAAATCTCATTGATTGATTCTCTGTTGTCTATAAATATTGGTACTGATGTTCCATAAAATTTGATTAGTGTATTTATAATGTCTAATCCAGCGAGTATTTTGTGTGCATTATTTACATCTGCATATGGGATCCCGTTGACCAGTGTGTCGCAACATTCTACAAGTCCACCATTTATCTGTGTATCAAATAGCCTAAATTTTACTAGTTCAAACTTACTATTTATTGCATTTTCTAATAATTCAACTTTAGTTTTTGTAAATTCCTCTAATGCATATTGTTGTCCTTCTAATTCTTGTATTTTGTTTGAAATAACTTCTTCTTCATTTTGTAATTCTGTTATACGTTCCTTTGTTTTTTCTTGTATTTCTCGCTCATTTAAGGTTTTATTTAATTTGTTTATTTCTTCTGTTATTTCTGCTTTTTTATTTTGTAGTCCAGAAATATCTCCATTTGTTAAATTCTTTACTTTTTCTTCTAGTTCTTCTACTCTTTTAGATTTGTCATTGTATTCTGGACTTGAAGTTACATCAAATGTATTGTAATTTTCTTTTGCTTTTTCTAATTCTGCAATTTTATTATTTATATTTTCTAATTTACTGTTTGTATCTTGAATTTCTTGTTGTATTTTTTCTCTAGCTTTTGTATTTTCATCTATTCTTACATTTATAGCTTGACCTTCTCGGTTTATTGCATCTTGCTCTGTCTTTTTATGTATATTAAAGTTATTTTCAAATTGTTTTTTTATTTCTTCCTTTTGGTCTGTTTCATATTCCCTTTTGCAAGTTGGACATACAAATGAATTTGGATCATATTCTAATTTTTGATTATTAACTATATCCCATTCTTTATATAATTCTTCTTTTCTTTTTTGGTCTTGCTCTATTTTTGTTTTTCTTTCGTTATCCTCATCTTGTTTTACTCTTATTGTGCTTTCAGCTATTCTCTTTTCATTTTGTAAATTAATTAGGTCATTAGAATACTTTTGTGAATACTCTGTTTCTTTTTTTAATTTAAAATCTGCTAGTTCTTGTTTTGCCTCCGTTAATTCTCCTGCTATTTTCATATTTTCATTTGCTCTAGCTTGTACATCTGTCATTTCTAATTCAATTTTCTGTAATTCCTGGTCATATTGTTCTTTTTGCTTTTCTATTTCTTCATAATCAATATTGTGTTCGGTTATTAATGTATTTGTTAGTTCATCAATTCTTACTGGTATCGTTTCTTTTTCTTTATTTAAGTCCTTTATTTTTGCTTGTACTACTTTTTTATAATCATCTATGGACCTTCCTTCTAAATTATCCTTAATTATCTTGAACTCTTCCTTTGAATTTAGAATTTCGTCATCTGATATTGTTGTTCCAGATATGTTTATTAGTAATTCTCTTCTTTCTGTCCATTTTAATTGGTTGTTGAAGTATGCTGGATCTGTAATTAGCTTAAATAAACTTTCTGGTATTAAACTATTGATTTTTTCTTCATAGTCTTTCTTTTTTATTGGTACCTCGTCTATCCAGTAATTAGTTTCGTGTCCAGAAAATTCTTGTTCTGACTGTCCTCTTTTAGTTACCCATTTTTCATGAAGTATTTTTTTGAATACCATTTTCATTTCATCAACTACTAATGTTGCCTCGACTTCATGATCTAAAAAATGAATTGGTTTATTCTCACTATCTAATGTTTTTATATTAAAATCTTTTCTGTCATTGCTATCTTTGTCAAAGAATAGCCATTTAAATGCATCAAATATTGTTGTTTTTCCTGTTGCATTTTTTCCATAAATATTTGTATTTTCATTATTAAAATCAATTTCTAAATCTTTTATTCCTTTGAAATTTTTTAATTTCAAATTAGATATTTTTATTTTCATTTATTATCTCTTGCTCCCTTCTTATATTATTTCTATCTTGTATCCTTCTAGGAATAACTATTGTCGCATTACATACATCACAGCACTTTCCATCATTTACAGGTTGTGCATTGTTTCCATATTCTTCATATGGTTTCCCACAAATACTACATAGGCTCATTTTTATCTCCTTTCTGCTCTTGATTTCTAAAATTCTATGTGCTAGAATAAAATCAAAGCATTTTTCAAAGTGTTTTATAGAACTATTTATTTACTTTGGCGGTATTTGGTAGTTCTATTATTTTGTGCTAATACATCTAATCCATATAAATCAACTGCTAATCTTTTATAATGCTCGGATGCAATTTCTTTCATTTTTCTCGTTGCAAGTTGCGAATTGTTATAGTGATTTGCTTCTCCTATATCAATGATTCTTTTTAATGTACCAAGCATATCTTGTTTTAGATCCTTTATTTCATTGTTTTTATGTTCCAGTTGTGAATTCAAAAGGTCTATCTTAAAGTCTTTATCCCTTACTAAGTTTGCTGACATATTATCTTCAGTTTCTTTCATATGTTTTGCTCCCATCTATCTCCCCCCTTTCAAAAGTTTTAAATTATTTTTCATAATTCTTAATGTTTCCTTCATCTTGTTGTATCTATATATGATAAATAAACTTTTCACATAAATTTTAAGATTCATCTTTATCCTCCTAATCCTTTTATAAAATTTATGATTCCTCTTTTTAGCTTTTGTATTTCTGTTCTATAACATTCTAATTCTGTAAGTATTTGTCGTTTCTCATCAAGAAATTCTTTTTCTTTTCTTTCAAAAGTATTTGCATAGTTTTTCATTGCTCTCTCTGCTTTTTCTAACTCCTCAATTTGTTTTCTCATTGCCGTATATTCCTCTATCGTAATTACCATTTCATCTTCACGAACTCTTGCATTAAATACTTCTTTTTCATTATCACATCTATCTTTTTCCATGCTTACTCTTCCCTTTCTTTTCTTCACTTTCTTCATAAATTGTTTCTATAATAAGTATTAGTATTAATCCGAAAATTGGTATTAGCCATTCCCCACCATAAGCCGTATGTCCTCGTATTTTGTTTGCATAAATTATTGCTATTGGAGTTAATATAATAGTTGTTAGAATTATTAATGTTTCAATTGTTCTAATTATGAATTTCTTTTTATTTCTAATTCTCATTTACATTCACTCCTTTCTTCTTTTCAAAACTTGTTTTAATAATTACATTATTTTTTTGTGCAATTATCGATATTAGTGCTAAATATACTTTTTCAACATTCATATTTCCTCCTTTGAATTTTGTGTGGTTGTCGCATTTTTATTTAAAAATTTATTTATAAAGTAAACTTGACCTTTTCCCGTAACTTTAGGTGTTTTATTTACACTGATATGCCCATCTGCATGAGTAATTGTAGTTTCTTTTATTTCAAATAATCCTTGGTTCATTGCCTTTTGTGTTGGCATATTATAATCAGTTCCTTTGCGGTTTATTAAATAATTGTTAATCCTAAGCCATTCAAATAATCTATTTTGCCCTATATCATGCCCATTTTGTTTTATCAGTTTTGCTAGTTCTCCTATTAAGATACTTGTTTTACTTGCAGTTACTGAATTAGCAAATAGTACTTTAGGTCTTTGTTCTTCTAATTCTCCTTCTAATTGCATATTTTTCTGTTTTAGCATTTTTACTTTCCTATTTAGTACGTCCATCGCTTTAAGCACTAATTCATCTTCGGTCATATTTTCTTCTCCAGCTATATATCCGCCTGTTTTGCGAACACTTGGTAAAACTTCATCAAATACCCAACTTTCAAATTTCTCTGCACTTGGCAATTTTGAGTGTGTGATTAACCTATATAGATTTCCTTCATCAATAAAATTTTTTTCTACCATCTGAATTGCTGGTGTTCCATCCTTTTTATATCCTGTTTGTACCCCTACCTCACGTTTCGTTACCCCATCTTTTTTGCAATGGTCAATTATAGCTTTATGTGGATTGACATATCCCAACATTCTCGCTGAGCCTGTTGCTTCAAATTCAAATTTCCCTTTTTCTTCTATTATTTGGATTTCTCCAAATTCTTGACTTTTAAATATTTGCAAATCTTTCATTAATACTCCTCCTTTTTGTTAGTGATTTTTTTTCACGTTTTATTGCAAAATAATAACATCTTTATAGTCTATTTTTTTTCTCACACAATATGTAATTAACTTATTACATAGCTTAGAACTCTCTATCATATCAATGTCTCTATTGATTAGCCTATTTACATATTCCCTACTAATCCCTATTTCATCTGCAAAAAAAGCTTGATTATCTCTAAATTTTTCCTGTATTAATCTTAATAGTTCTTCTTTCCTTATTTTCAATGTTATCACCTCTTTCTTTTTTCGTGATTTTTTTTCACGTTCGAAATTATTATACCATTACAAATTTTATTGTCAATACTTTTTCGTGATTTTTTTTCACTTTATATTGATTTTTTATCAATTTTCGTTTATACTAATAAATATGGAGGTAACTTAAATGTTTGATAAAGAAAAGTTTAGCAAAATAATAAACACTATTGTATCCTATCATTACAATAATAATATTGCAGAATTTGCAAGAGCTGTTCCTTTTGACAGAACTTATGCTTCTAAATATTTACATCAAAGACTTAATACCGCTCCCCCTCCAAGGACATTGCAAAAAATAACTGATGCTTCAAAAGGTGTTACTACTTATACAGAATTATTAAATATTTGTGGATATCTGCCATTTGAAATAAATGATAATATTTCATCCTTAGAAAATAAATTATCTGAAGCAATTTTTACAAATAATTTATACAAATTAAATGATTTTGAACTTTCGGAAACTGATCTAGCTTATTTAATGGAACTTTTAGTTAATAGAAAAGAGGACAATTCTACAATAGAATCTAAATTAAATAATTTTGCTTTAAAATATCCCGAATCTAAAACATTGTATACTGTATTAATCGAAATAAATGACAATATTAATAATGCTCTAGTAAATTTGAATAAAAATGGGTACTTGTATCCTATACCTATTTATAAAAATAATAAGCATATAGATTTATTTTTAGTATCTGATATTGTTGACTATGCCAATTATAATGTTCCTGTGGATATGTCATTTAATGATTTCTTTGCATTATTAATTGATACTGATAAAATGTTTCCTTTGTTAGATGTTAATGATATTGCAATTATCCAAAAAAGCAAAGAGTTAGAAAATGGACAAATTGTTGCAGTATATTCTACTACTAAAGAATGTTGTTTGATTGGGAAATTATTTAGATATGAAAATATAATTGAATTATCATACTTAAACTCTAAATCAGAAAAATTCATTGTTAATGATATAAAATTTTTAGGAAAAGTTATAAAAGCAGAAAACCAAAGTGCTTTTAAATAATAATAATTGAAAGGGGAAATAAACTATGTTTTGTAAAAATTGTGGAAAAGAATTACTATCAAATGAAAAATATTGTTCTGATTGTGGAAAATCAGTTATCTCTGAACAAGCTTCGTGTAAAAATGATAAAACTGCAAAAAGGAATAAAAGTAAAGGAAAAATTACTGGCATTGTTCCAGGATTGTTATTAATTATGTTTATAGCCATTATAATAGGATTTGTAAATCTAACCTCTACTCAAACTAACTCAAATCCTACTAATGTAAATGAAAATACCAGCTCTAATAATAATTCTAAAGGTGCACTCATCACACTTGATGAATTTAATAAAATAGAAACTGGAATGTCTTATGAAGATGTTGTTAATATTATTGGAGCAAATGGAACTTTAAGTTCTGAATCTAGTATAGGTAATTATACCACTCAAATATATACTTGGTATGGTAGCGTATTTGGTGCTAATGCAAATGTTACTTTTCAAAATGGTAAAGTAGTTGGTAAAGCACAAGCGGGATTACACTAAAAGGATGTGGAAATAATGATTAGTGAAAAAGAAAAAAGAATTTGGAAAGAATTAGCGAAAAATGGAATTCATAACGAAAAAGAATTAGATAAAGCAATAAAAAATATGAAACCACTAAATATAGGTGGATTTGTAAATAAATTAGAAAAAAATGATAAAGATAATAATTAAAAATTAAACAGGATAATGTGTTATTTGTTTGCGACAACCACACATTATCCAAAGCGTAAACACTATTGAAAGTGAATACTTTGTTATTATATCGTAAAGTGACTTCATTTTCAATAGTAAATTAAAATTTATTATATGAAAATGGAGGTTTTTTATGCAACGAGTAGCTTGCTATTGCAGAGTTTCTACAGATGAACAAGTTAAATTTGGATTTTCAATAGAAGCTCAAAAAGATGCACTAAAGAAATACTGTAAAACAAATAATTTAAAATATGACTTTTATATTGATGAAGGAATTTCTGCTTCATCTATGAAAAGACCTGCGCTTCAAAAAATGTTATCCAAAATCGATATATATGATATGATTTTATTTACAAAATTAGATCGATTATCAAGAAATGTATTAGATGCAAATACTATTAATAAATTGCTCTTGGATAACAATTGCACTATGAAAGCAATTGATGAAGATGATGTTGATACATCAACAGCTGATGGAACTTTTATATTTAATTTAAAAGTTTCATTAGCTCAAAGAGAAATTGGAAAAACATCTGAAAGAATAAAATTTGTATTTAAAAATAAAAGAGAACGTGGAGAAGTTACTTCTGGTACTACAAAATATGGATATAAAATTAAAGATAAACATTTTGTAATAGATAAATTGGAACAGGAAAATATTATTAAATTTTACAAGTATTTTATAGAAGTTGCTGGAGATACTCTTCTTTCATTCAATTATTATAAAGATAATTTTCCTAATAAAAGTTTTGATGCATATAAAAAAATGCTTACAAATACTGATTATATAGGGATCTATAAAAGATATCGAAAAAATGAATATTTAAAAGATTATATTCCAAGATTAATGGATGATGAATTGTTTTATTCTGTTCAAAATATGCTTAAAAAGAAAAGAAGAATTGTAAAAAATAATAAAGAAGCTCCTATAACTCTTTTTGATGGTATATTTAAGTGTAACAAATGTGGTAGTGCTATGTCTAGAAGATTATCATATAGAGGTGATAAAGTATATGTATCATATAGGTGCTGGAAAACAGAAAAATTATCCAAAGAAATTAATCAGCTATATCAATGCAACAATAAAAAAAATATTTGTGAAAACAAAGTCGAGACTTACTTGTTAAATAATATAAAATTTGAAATCGACAAATACATAGTTACTAATACAATCACTGCACAGGCCCCTCCACTTGAAATAGATACTTCAAAGATAAATTCTCTTCATAAAAAATTAGAGAAATTAAAAGATTTATATTTGGATGATTTAATTGATAAAGATTCATACAAAAGAGATTTTCAAAAATATTCTTCTGAATTAGAAAAACTCGAAAAAGAAAAATCTAATGAAAATAGACCTAAAACAAAAGATTTTTCAAAACTTAAACAAATACTAAATTCTGATTTTGAAAGTATGTATAAAACATTATCTCAAGCAGAAAAAAGGAAATTTTGGGTTTCAATTATAGATAATATTTATTATGAAGATGGAAAAATAGCAAGGATTGAATTCAGATAATCCCTGCTATTTCAACGTTTTTCTTAATTGTCACACTCGATGGGCGCTCCAGTAAGTCCACCACCAACAATACAAACGTCAGCTTCTATATTGCTATTTAATTTTGTAAACTCCTTTTTTTCATTTTCTACACTTTCTATCCAATATGATTTCATAATTCCTCCATTTATTTTTATAGTGTAGTTTTCCCTGTTTTTGTTATTTTATTTATTAATTTTGTGTTTATTTTTTTTGAATAATTAATAAAAATAACCATTCCACTTCCTGCTGAAGCAATGGCTATTTTTTATGTTATCTATTTTTAATTTAACACTTTCTTCTCAGCTTTATCGTATATATTCTCTCTATTCTTTCTTCTGTCTATAACATAGGTACTACCAAATATAGTTTTTGCTAAATGCTTTACATTTGCTCCCGCTTCACCAACTTCAAGTGTGTTTTTAAATCTATCTCTTGTTACTTCTATCGCTCCGATTGAAATTGATGTTATAGGGAATTCCTCAATTAATCCTTTTCTATTTTCTACTTCTAGATATCCTCGTGTAAAGTCTTCTTCTGTAAAGAATTTTTTTACTTGAGTATCAAATTCTGCAATTATATTTTGACAAATATTTTCATAATCGTCATCTTCTGATATTGCTACAAAATCATCTCCTCCAATATGTCCAACAAAGTTATCTTCATTTTTCATAACATTTTTTAGAATTAGTTTTGCAGTAAATTTTATTATCTCGTCGCCTTTTGAAAATCCATAAGTATCGTTGTATGCCTTGAAATTGTCTAGGTCAATATATAACATTGTGTATTTATGCTTATTTGAAAGCCTCTTTTTCATTTCTGCTTGTATCTGTACATTTCCAGGAAGTCCTGTTAGTGGACTAATCATTCTATTTGAGTTAAGCAGTCTAATTATATTTGAAATATTATAGTATAAAATTTCTTCATCTATTGGTTTTTCTACATATAAGTCAACTTCGTTTTTAAGAATTTCTATTTTATGTGCTCTATCTTTCTTAGATGATATTACAATTATAGGTGTTATTGAGTTGTCCTCATCTTCCCTAATTTTTTTGCATATTTCTTCTACTTTCATATCATTTGGTAATGTATCTTCATTTATTATTAAAATGTCTGGTATACTATTTAATATTTTTTCAAATTTCTCATTAGTGTATTGTTTTAATTTTATCTCTTTGTTGCTTTTAAGTACGTCTTTTAACTGCTTTTTTAATTCATCATTTTCATCTAAGATATAAATATTTTTCATACATTCCTCATTTCAATTTTATACTATTTTATTTTTTATGATGTCATTTTACCGTCCTAATTAGTATTCCTTTTTATTCTATAGTTTCTTTTAAATTGTTGCTCTTAATTCTCTTGTTGCTTCTTGGTCATTTATATTTGTTACTACTACTTTTATAAGGTGCGTTCCTTGCCCAATTTCAACTTTTGCAGTGGCTTCTTTAAGATTATTTTGTTCAAATTTATTTTCTTTTCCATCTACAAATATTGATATATTTTTTATTCCATCATCATCTTTTGCTTTGACTACTAAATTATTTTGTTCTGCATCAATTGTAAATGTTGGCTTGTTTGCTCCTACTATTGTTCTTGTTATTGTTTCCTTATTTTCTTCTTTGTCAACTGCAATTACTGTAAGCTTTCCTCTACCTTTTTCTACTTCTATTTCTTCTACTAATTCTGTTTCTCCTTCTGTTGCATCTTTTCTAATTGGTTCTTCATCATTCCATTGATATGTCATATACAAAAGTGCTGTTTCATCATTTGCAATTATCCTTAATTTTGTTCCTAGTTTTTCAAATCTTATAGTTGGTTTTACTACATCTGAACTTTCATATAGATATGTTTTTTGGTATTCTGTTCTATTTCCATAGTAGTCAATTACTGTAATATTTAATACATTATTTCCATTTGGTATGTCAATTGTTTTTGTAATGTCAACTGTTTCATTTCCCTTTATTTCTGTTTCTTCTCCATCATTCCATCTATATCTAAATTCCTTTATTGGATATTGTGTTGATATCGAAATTGTTACTTCTTTTCCCATTTTTTCTGTGCTTACTTGCACAGTATCTTTTGGTTTTGTTTTTCCTAAAGTTAATGCATATACTGATTTACTTGTAATTATTGTTCCAATTACTATACAGGCAATTGCAAATATTCTCATTACCTTTACTATATCTGTTTTTTGTGAATATGTGTTTCCTATAAATTTATAATTATTTAAATTATTTGTTCTTTCTTTTGTTATTCTATTAGATATATCTTTATTTTCTTGGATTTTATTATATAAATTGTTGCTTGTTAATTTATGTTGTTTTGCTTTATTTGTTTCATTTTTTTGTTGTTCATCATTTGGGTTATTGTTTGTATTTAATATCAAATTCATTGTAACAAGCTCCTTTTTTATTTGTTAATAGTATTCCTTTTTTTGCATTATAGCATACAAGTTTTTTAAAGTAAATATTTTTTTGGTTTTAATTTCTAAAAATTTCTATTGTTGCTTAGCTTACTTTTTGCATAAAAATTGAAGTAAACTTCTATGTCTACTTCAATTTTTTATTATATTTTATAATACAAATCTCTTAATTAGAAATACTCCTGCTGCTACTATCATAAATGCTCCTCCTGATAGTGCAATATATTTTGGTGCTATACCTGCAATTACTGCTAATACCACTGGTGCATAATCCATATCGTCCTCATCTTCTTTTTTGTTGTTTGGAATTGAGTCAATATCTGGTGTATCGCTGTCGTTTTTGTCTTTGCTAATTTCTGCCCAATTTGTCATAACTCCCATGTTATTTTCATCATTAATCCATGTTAGTGTAAGTTCTATTGTTGCACTTTCTCCTGGTTTTAATAATTTATCTTTTAATTGGTCTGTTGTTATTTTTCCGTTTTCTTCTTTCCATAGTGGGTTATCTGCTTGGTTGAATTTAAGTCCTTGTGGTATATAGTCTGATATTTCAGTAGCATATCCATCAATTTCACCTTCGTTTGTGATACGTATACTGTATCTAAATTTGATTACTGTATCTTTTAATCTCTTTTCATTAACTTCGACTTTTACAGCTGGTTCTGGTTCTTGTTCAGCATAATGGTCTGTTTCCATTTCTTTTTGAACACCATCTTCAATTACTATTGCATGTGTAACCCATTTTCTAAGTGCTAAGTCAAAATATTTTATATATATTTTTTCAATATCTTGGTCATCATCTTCGTCAATCCATTTGTCAGGAGTTGAGTCGATATCTAGGACATCTTCATTGTTTTCATCTTTATCATTGCTGATTTGTGCTTGGTTTACTACTATTCTATCTGATGTTACTGGCAAAGTAACTTTAAATGCAACTTTTACATCTAAGTAGTCAGGATTTTGTCCCATTGTTTCAGCATCATAAGCTAACAATAAGTTTGAATTACTCTTATTATCTGTATTTTCTTTTCCATTTTCTTTTGATAAATAATCTGTTCTAATTGATTTTGCTTGTTTTACATCGGTTGTAACATTTCCATTTTCATCTAACATAACCCATTTGTATGTTTGATTTGTTGCATTTTCTGGTAAGAATTCTAATCCTTCTGGAATATCATCTTTTACTTCTGCAGCATATCCATTTTGTGTCCCTTCATTGTATACTCTAATAACATAAGTTACAATGTCATTGTGCTCAACTCTAACAGGGTCTTTTGCTGGGTTTTGTTTGAATGTGTATTCGAAGTTTGTTATTTCTTTTCCTTCAACTACTGTTCCATATTTTGTTGTATCAATTGTTGGAGCTCTATCATATACTCCATCTGTTTTTAATTCATTGTCATTTACACTTGCTATGAATTTTTTAAGTGCTAAGTCAAATTTTCTAAGAATTACTTTTTCAAAGTCATCATCGTCTTCTTGTCCTTCAAAATAGTTACCTGGATTTGTTGGGTCTAAATCTTTATTATTTTCATGTCCCTTGTAATTTGGTAAATCAGAGTCTGATGGTAATACTACATTTTTCTTATTGTCTCTATCAGGTAATCCTGATTCATTATAATATTCTGCAATTTCTGCAATATTGGTAAATTCTTTTAATGATGGTGCATTATTTTTAACTCTACATTTTATTTTTAATTCTTTAGGTTCTTCTAAGCTATCTTTTGATTGGTCAAATGCTTTTATTACATTTTCAATATCATTTTCTTTTGATAGTTTAGTTGTGTAAATTGTTCTTTTTGTTTCGTCTGCTGGGTCTATTAACCATCCATATCTTGCATTGAATTCAGTTGCTTCTTTTATTGCAGGGTCTGTTGATGTTGGGTCTGATATGAATTCTAAGAATTCTGGTAAATGGTCAATTACTTTTTGTGCATATCCGTCTATTTGCCCTTCATTATATATATTTATTGTGTATGTTACAATATCGCCAATTCCAATGCTTATTGGGTCTTTTCTGTGTTTGTAAATCGCAGTATTTTCTCCTCTCTTTAATGGAGAAACGTCTATAACTGGTGCTCTATTATATGTTTTGTTGTTTACTGCTGAAATATGTTTTCTTAATGATAAGTCAAAATATTTTCCTAGCAATACTAGGTCTTCATAATCATCATCGTCTTGTTCACCTTTACCTATCTTGTTTTGTGTTCCCTCGTAGTTTGAGTTTGTATCATCATGATGAACATTTTCTTTTTGTGAGTCCCTGTCAGGATAATTTCCTGCATTGTAAAATTCACTTATTTCTGCAACATTTTTTAAATTTTTATCAGTAGATTCTGCGTTTGCAGTTACAACACATTCTACTTGTATATCTTCTGAATGTATAGTATATGTTCCATTTGATGGTGCTTTATCAAAATGTTCTATGTTTGTATCTTTCAAATATGTTGATTTAATTATTCTACTATTAGATGTATCTTTTGTCCAACTATATTTTTGGTTTATAGTACTTCCTTCTTTTAATTCTAATCCTGTTGGTAAATAATCTGTTATTTCTGTTGCTTTTCCATCAATTTGGCCTTCGTTGTAAACACGTATTGTATATACAACTGTGTCACCTGTTTCAACTGGTAAAGGGTCTTTACTATGTTGTTTTTTCAATGTTCTTCCGCCATCTAATTCCGCTGTTCCTGTTGCTAATGCACGTAAATCATTTTGGTCAAATTTAGGTTCTCTTGATTCAAACTCTTTATTTGCACCGTTTTTACTTGTTATTTGTGTAATAAATTTTCTTAATGCTAAGTCAAATTCTGGTTTTACTATATTTTTTTCGTCTGTCCAATCATCTGTAAATGTTTGTGGTTTTATTACTATTACTGGTTGTTCTGTGGCAACACTACTTGCTGGTACTGACCAATATTTTAATGATTTTGCACTAAAGCTTGCTGATAAATTTATTGCAACTTTTGTTGCTGTTGTACTTAGTGGTAATGATATATAGAAGTCATTGTTTATATTGTTTTTAATTTTATCAGCAATTGTTGAGCCTGTTAACTCTGTAGTTTTATTTGCGCCTACTAATTTTACATTTGAAATTTGATTGCTTCCATCTGTAATACTTGCATTTAATGTTATTCCATTTGCGTTTCCTGTAAGTCTGTATGGTCCTATTAAGAATTCATTGTTATTTGTTGTTACAGCTGCTTTTGTTTTATCAAAACTTACTGGTGAAGCTATTGATGGACATTGATAATTTCCATTCTTTTCAGCTGTTTCTATTAGATATTTATATAGTGCTAAATGAGGTACATCTGTTGGTAATAATCCAATTGAACCACCATTTGGATTTCTTGCATGGTCTTCTAATGCTGTTCCATCTAAGTAGAAGTTTCCTCCTGAGTTTTTATCAAAAAATGGGTGAAATTCTCCTGTTGGGTTTGTGAAATACCATATCGCTGCTTGTTGTACTACTTCGATTATATCTCTTTCAACATCTGACGAACTTGCCCCTGGCACTTGATATACACTAAAATCTAGTCTTGACTTTCCATTATATCTTGCTGCTGCATTTAATAATGCGTTTTTAGATTCTGTGTCTTCTGGTATACATATATTATTTAATAACCATAATAATTTGTTATAGTTTGCTCCATTTGCATTATCAGGTAGAACGTTTCTATATATTGAATATGCTGAGTTTGTGTATAGTCCATCTGTTGGGTCATTTAAGAAAAAGTATTCTGTGTATTTTACAGGATTTCTCCTGCCATCATTATTTAGCCCAAATCCAACACCATTTTTCAAACAGTATACTGCTGCATTTCTTGTTTCTACTGTATTTGGTGTTCCTGAACTATTTGTTTCTATAATCTTAATTACATTTTTAGTGTTTCCGCTACTTGAACCAGTAAGAACTTTATATGTTCCCGTTGGTCTTGCTGCTCCATTATATAGGTTAAAATAAACACCACTAGAGTATGTTGCAGCTTGGCTATAACTATTCATAGTGCTTGCAATCATTACTAATGGTAGTGTAATTAGTAGTGCGATTTTTAAAATTTTCTTGAAATTTCCCATTTTAATTTTCCCTTCCTTTATTCTTTTTTATTAGTAAAATTCTTGTTAATTTATATTATTTTGCACAAATTTCACATTAATTTTTTATGTATTACTTTGTTATTATTTTTTCAAATTATAGTTAATTTATGCTTTTTTTCATATACTTTTTTATTATACTACAAAAAGTAAACAAAATCAAGGATTTTCGAGCCTTTTTTGTTACATTTTGATGACATTTTTAATACAATTTTTCAATATATACATATTTAGTTTTTTTCGTATTCAAATATTCATCAATATATTCTTTTGTTGTTTTTGATATGTCATATATTCTTCCTTCTCTTGTTAATGGATTTATATATCTTCTTTTTACATTCCTATTGACACAAAATTTATCTTCTTTATATTCATCGCATTCAACAAATTTGCTAAAATTCATTAGTTTTTCAAATGCTTTTGATACTTTTTCATCTACAATGTTTGAGTGCATTGGTAATACCAATGCACTCTTGTTCTTCACATCTCTCCTTTTTACATTTTTTGTTTTCCACTTAGAAGTGGATTGTGCTCAGCCAGTTTACAAATTGCATCCATCCATTTTGGC
>CAQYCU010000037.1 GCA_948919095.1 uncultured Clostridia bacterium
TATCAATTTATACTAGGTGAAAATAATTCTAAAACAAATCCAGAACTACCTAATGAATTGCAAAAAAATCAAAAGGTTTATGATAGCCTTGATGTTAATTTAGAATATGTACATTCTAGATTTAATTCTTTGATTAACTCTGATGTTGTTATTAGAGAATTTTTAATAAATGTTAAAAGCAAGCAATTTAAAGCTTTTTTACTATATATTGATGGTATGGTTAATACTGACTCTATCAATAACTTTGTTTTAAAGCCATTAATGTTAAAAAATTACTCTAATCAATATGATGGTCCACAAGTTGTATCAGAGGCAGTTGCTAGTAACATTTTAGTTAGGAGAATAAAAAAATTTAACATTGTAGATTATATCCTTGATAATCTGCTTCCTCAAAATGATGTTGAAAAAGTAAATGATTTTGATAAAATTGCTCAAGATGTTGTTTCTGGAAATTGTATGCTTTTTATTGATACTGTTAATTTTGCTTTTGACATAGATGCAAAAAAATTTGATAAAAGAAGTATTGCTGAGCCTAAAAACGAACCTGTTATTATGGGCTCTCAAGAAGCCTTTGTTGAGAATTTAAGAACTAATACTTCAATGCTTAGGCGTAATCTTTGTAATGAGAATTTAATAATTGAAAGTTTATCTGTTGGAAAAAGTGATAAAAATCAAGTTGCGGTATGTTATATTAAAAACATTGCAAATTCTGATTTAGTTGCTGAAGTTAAATACAGATTAAATAACTTAGATGTGGATTATTTAATTTCAGTTGGTGAACTTTCACAATTAATTAAAGATGATATGGATACTTCTCTTCCTGAAACACTTTCAACCGAGAGAGTTGATAATTCAGTTTCTTATCTACTCCAAGGAAGAGTCGTGGTAATTTATAATGGTTGTCCTTATGTTCTTATAATGCCTGCTACAATATTAGACTTTTTGTCTTCTCCTGAAGATGTAAATGTAAATCATGTTTTTGCTAATTTGTTTAAGGTAATACGAATTATTTCCTTTTGTATAACTTTACTTTTACCTGGTATGTATGTTGCAATAGTAACTTATCATGAAGAAGTCATACCTACTGAATTATTATTTTCAATTGTAGCTTCTCGTTCAAATGTTCCTTTTATGGTAATTGTAGAAATACTTCTAATGGAAGTTTCGTTTGAGGTTATACGTGAAGCTGGACTCCGTGTTCCTACTCCCTTAGGTTCAACTGTTGGTATTGTTGGTGCTTTGGTTTTAGGACAAGCTGCTGTTGAAGCTGATATAGTATCACCTATATTAATTATTATAATTGCAATTACTGGTATAACATCTTTCTCTATACCTGACTACAATTTAGGATTTCACTTGCGAATACACCGATTTGTATTTATTTTATTAGGATTTCTAGGTGGCTTTTTAGGAATTGTTGCTGGATTGTTCATGTATTTACTAAATATGTGCTCTTTACGTTCTTTTGGGGTTCCCTATATGACACCATATGCACCTTTAATCCTAAAAAATAATAGTGGCTATTTTGTAAAACCTGCATGGAAAAGAGAATTTCGTAATAGTGCATTAGACCCTAAAAAGAAAAGAGTTCAAGGAAAAACAAGTATGAAATGGAGGACTTAAATTTAATGGAAGAAGAAAAATTAAATTTTATAGAAGCCTCATTTTTGGTATTAACTATATTAATTTCACATATTATTATGGATTTACCTAATATGATAATTAAGTCACAAAACTCATCTGCAGTATTAAATGTTTTATATATAACAGTTCTTGTTCTAATTTATTTTCTTATTATTAATAAATTATTTAAACCTTTTGATGGTAAAAATATTTTAAGTATTGCAGAGTTTACTGGTGGAAAAACTTTAAAGGTTATTCTAGGAATTATTTATTCTTTATATTTAATTTGTATATCAGCTGTAATACTGCGTGGATTTTGTGAAACTTTAAAAATAATATATTTTCCTAAAGCTGGTTTATGGATTATTTTATCAATATTTCTGGTATTGGCGATACTTGCTAATAAGTTTGGTGAGAGGAATATTATAAAAATAAATACTATACTAATGCCTATTATTTTATTAAGTGTTTTTGTTATATTTATAGCATTATTAAATAACTTTGAAATAAGCAGAATTTTTCCTCTTTTAGGAAATGGAGTTAAGTCAACTTTTATTGATGGTGCTTTAAATATGTGCTCTTTTAGTGGTTTTATAATACTCTTCTTTGTTAGTCCAAATTTAAAAAATGTTAAAGATTATAAAAAAGTTGGGATTGTATCAATTTTACTTTCTGCTTCATATTTGATTTTAAGTGTAGCATCATCATTGTTACTATTCCCATTTTTAACTGCAAATGCTGAAGTCTTATCTGTATATTTAAGTGCATGTACTATTCGTTTTGGTAAATTCATGCCAAGAACTGATGCTTTATTTATGTTTATATGGATTTTCACTTTTATTTCATATTTATCTATAATAATTTCATATATAGTTAAATTTTCTAAAGAAAGTATTAGTCCTAAATCACCATCATTAGTAACTTATATATCTGCACTTGCTATATTCATAGTAGCTTTGCTTCCTCAGAATTCAACACAAGTGCATTTTTTTGAAAATGCAGTATATAAGTATTTATCAATTACAGTGGTATTTGTTTTAAGTTTTATTATATTACTAATTGGATATATTAAAAAGAAAAAATTAGATAAAATGAGGGTAATACAATGAGGTCAAAAAAAATATTAGTTTGCTTTTTTATTATAATTCTAACAGTATTTTATATTTCAAATTATTCAACTATATATACAATTGATGATTTAGCTTATGTTATTGGGATTGGATTTGACACTGCTGATAATAATGGCATAATAAAATTAAGTTTGCAAGTTGCTATTCCTAATTCACAAGGTGATAATTCGGGTGGCGGTAGTTCTAGTCAATCTGAATCTTCTATTGTAAAAACTGTAGAATGTAATACTATTAGTGATGGAATTAATTTAATAAACAGTTATATTGGAAAAAAGTTAAGTCTTTCATATTGTAAAGTTATTGTTTTTTCTAAAGATATACCTAGTAAAAAAATCATAAATTATACAGCAACACTATTGAATGATGTTGAGGTTAGACCTTATTGTAGTGTACTTCTTTCTAAATGTGAAGCTTCCTATTTTTTAGAAAATTCTGAACCTTTACTAGAAAAACTTTCGTCAAAATATTATAACAGTAATCCATCTCCTGAACAAACTACTGGTTTAACTGAACATATAAATCTAGTTGATTTTTATAATGATTATTATGATACCTTTGGTGACCCCTGTGCTGTTCTTGGTGATATTACTTCTGAAGAAAGTGAAAAAAGTCATATTGAAAATTTTGGAATTGCCTCTTTTCATAATGGTATGCTAACTGGTGAATTAACTGGTGATGAAACAATATATCATTTAATCATTACCAATAAACTTCAAAATACTGTTTTAAGTATTCCCAATCCTTTTAATGATTCTGAATACATTGGTCTTTCTATTGATAGTGCTCATACTAAAAGCAATGCAAAAATAGTTAATGGTTTTCCTTATATAACTTGTGACATTAAATTTAATACTAGAATTCTTTCTTCTTCTATAAATTCTGATTATCTTGATGAAAATAATCTTGAAAAAATAGAAGATTATGCAAATTCATTTTTTAAAGTAAATATTGAAAATTATCTATATAAAACTTCTCTTGTATTGAAGTCAGATATTGCAAAGTTTGGTAAGTATGGAGTACGTAATTTTCTAACTTGGGATAAATGGAAAGAGTATGATTGGCTAAATAAATACACGAATTCTACTTTCAAAGTTAATGTTGATACTCATTTAAAATCTAGCTATTTAGTAGTTGGAATTAATTAAAAACTAGAATACTAAGTATTCTAGTTTTTATTTTAACAGTTGTATTTCGAAGATATGTTCCCTCCTGTAATGTTAACTTCTCCACCTTCACGGAATACTGAAATTCCGCCGTTTTTATGTGATATTGTTCCTCCCAATATAGTTAACTCTCCGGGGTTAGAATTGTAAATTGTTGATACAGCATATTCTCCATTAGTGTTAATTATAACATTTCCACTTATTTCGGTTATTGTCCCTAAATTATAGATTGCTCTATTATGCTCTGCATTTATCTTAACGTTTCCTGATATCTTGTCTATCTTTCCACTATTATTATATATTGTTGCAGTATCTACTGAACTACTATTTACTTCAACACTATCTATTATACTTCCAATAGTTCCAGAATTATATATTCCATAACTATTTAATGAATTAATTTTTATATTTCCACTAATTTCTTCTATCTTTCCAGAGTTGAACACTGCATAACTGTTTGAAGCAATCTCTCCGCCACTCATTTTGTTTATAGTACCTAAATTATATAATGCAATATAATTGTCATTGCTACTTATATATGATTCTCCACCTATTTCTTCTATGACTCCATTATTACTAATAGCTGTTCCTTTAGGGTAATCAAGTCTTGATGATTTTATACTTAATGCTCCATCATTTGATATAATCCATCCAAATTCTCCTGCTGTTAGGTCAAGGTTCATTTTGTCACAAATTAATGTTCCTGATTTATTTACCTTTACAGCACATAAATTTTGTTTATTGTATTTTCCAATTATCTTTCCATTTTGTAACTCTAAATTTCCATTTACAGTAAATACTTCTTTATCTCCAACACCTGATATAGAATATTCCCCCATATCTATTATAATATGTTTATTAACTCCAATTATAAATGTCCCACTTATATTTTTTAACAATGTTATTTTTGTAGGTTCTACTGGTGTAGGTGTAGGAGTTGGACTAACAGTAGCAGTTGGAGTAGGCTTAATATCTTCGACTGCATTTATTGCTTCTTGAAGAGAGTTATAAGTTTCCTCTCCTATCTTTGCAACCTCAGGGTTATTGGCATTTGGGTCTGTAGTTATATTTGCTATTGTATTTGTTTCATTAGTTGAATTATGTGGCTCTTCTACCTCGTTAAGTATTCCGTTTGTTATTTCATTATTGGTATTATTTGCGTTTGTTGGCTCTTTCTTTCCAATATTTGATACTGAAACAAAAATTAAAATTAATATTAATATTATAACAATAATTATTAAAATCATGTTTATTGATATTGTCTTACTATTATTACCATTCTGTGAATTCATATGTTTTTCCTCCATTTCGCTCATACTACTTTAATTAAATAATTAAAATTCCTCTGGCAATGTATCTACTTGATTTTCTCTACTATCTACTTTTTGAGTTATATTTTCATATTCTGATTTATAGTTTTCTATTTGCCTATTATATTCTTCAGCATCATGGTCTGTTTTTTTAAGTAAACTTTCATCTCCTGCAACAATAGACAGTGTTATTCCCGCTAATAATCCTAGCATAATAACGGCTACTGTTAATGCAATTAATGTTAATCCTGATTGATTATTTTTCGCTTTTGTATAATTTAATAATCTCATTTTTCTTACCCTTTCGCTCACTTCGTTCGCTCATCGTCATCATCCATCATTTTCTTCGAAAATAATGGATGACAATTCTTTTTGCCTTGCTTGTCCATCTTTATCTATAGTAATTCTATATTATTTTAGTTTAAAAGTAAAGTAATAATTTTTAAATTTGTAATACATTTTTGTAACAATTTAGTCACAATTTAGTAGTTCAAAATTTATTCTTCTTGTAATCTTACTAGCTTCTATTACTTTAATTTTTACTTTGTCTCCAAGTTTGTATGTTCTCTTGCTCTCTTTTCCTATTAAAGTTTTATTTATCTCATTATACATATAATAATCATCATACATATTTTCAAATTTAACAAGCCCCTCAATAGTATTAGAAAGTTCAACATACATACCAAAACTTGTTATGCTTGATACAATACCTTCATACTCTTCGCCTATCTTGTTTTCCATATATTCTGCTTTTTTTATTTTTTCGCTTTCTCTTTCAGCTTTTGTAGCATTTTGCTCACAGTCAGATGAAGTTTCAGCATATTTAATTGCTTTTGCTTGAGCTTTTTCTATAAATGATTGTGACACATTATAATCTTTTTCAATATATTTGCTTATTATTTTATGAATAAAAAGGTCTGGGTATCTTCTTATTGGAGATGTGAAATGGCAATAATATTTGCTTGCTATACCGAAATGCCCTTTATTTTCCGCTTCATATTTTGCAATTTTCAAAGTTCTTAATAATAAATTTGATATTACTTTTTCCTCTTCTTTTCCTTTTATATCATCAAGTATTTGTGCAAATGCTTTTGGTTTCACATCATCTTTTTTGCCTTTTATTCTATATCCAAAATTAAATAAATACTTGTTAAGTTCAACTATTTTTTCTTCTTCTGGCTTTTCATGTACTCTATAAATAAATGGTGCTTCTAAAAAGAAAAATGTTTCAGCAACTGTTTCGTTTGCCGTTAGCATAAATTGCTCTATTATTTCATTTGCAAAATTTGTTTCATATGGTTTTATATCAATGGGTTCTCCTTTTTCATTATAAGTTATATACGTTTCTGGAATATCAAGTGATATATATCCATTTTTCTTTCTTCTTTCTTTTAGAATTATTGCAAGTTCTTTCATTCTGTCAAAATGTTCAATATATTCTTTATTTTCATTTATAGCATTTTGAACATATGATTTTGTTGTAAATTCACTTCCTTTTTTTTCTTGTTTTTCATTATCTTTTTTTGTTTTGCCTTTTTTATTATTTGGTAAATCTCGTATTTTATCAACTGACTTAAGTAAATTATCTCTATCAATTATAGCTGCTACTTGGTGATAGTTCATTCTCTTTGTTACTCTTATTACAGATTTTCTTATTTCACTATCAATAACATCGCCTTTTTGATTTATTTTCATTATAGCAGAAAGTGCATATCTATCTTCTTTTTGATTTAGACTACATATACCGTTTGACAATTCTGTTGGAAGCATTGGAATTACACTATTTAGCATATATACACTGGTTCCGCGAACTATTGCTTCTCTGTTCAATTCTGAGCCATCTTTTACATAATGACTAACATCAGCAATATTAACCCCTAAAGTATAAATTCCGTCTTCGTCCTTTTCTACAAATACTGCGTCATCTAAGTCTTTAGCATCTTCTCCATCTATTGTAAACATTTCTTTTGAACGCAAGTCAAGTCTGCCTTCTACTGATATCTTTTCTTTTGTACATTCTTTTGCTTCTTTTATTACTTTGGTTGGAAATTCACTAGATAAATTAAATTCTCTTATAAGTGATAACATATCAGCTTTTGCTGAATTCACATTTCCTAGTATTTCTGTAATTTGACCCTCTGCCTTACTTTTGCTGTTAGGATATTTTGTAATTTTGACTACTACTTTTTGATTATTTTTTGCTTTTCTCCAATTTGATTTTGATATAAATATATCATTGTATTTTTCATCATCTGGAATTACAAATCCAAAGTTTTTGCTTTTTTGAAACAGTCCCACTATTTCACTTGTATTTCTTTTTAATACTTTTAAGACTTGTCCTTCCTTTCTTTTGCCCTGCTGACCTTTCTGTACTTTAACTGAAACTGTGTCATTATTCATTGCTCCGTTTTTACTGTGTATTGGAATAAATATATCTTCCCCTAATTCTTCTACTTCAACAAAACCAAAACCACGTTTATTTCCAATGAATTTTCCTTCAAAAACTGACATTTTATCACCTCTCTTTCTTTATTTTCTCCCGTCTTTTTATTTTATATTCTTATATTACATAGAACAAGTTTTCAAACTTTCATAATTATATAAAAAAAGGTTTACCCTTATGGCAAACCTTATAAAAAGTATACTATTGTTGTTACTACTGTTAATATGGCAAACACAACTGATATTACTATTGTTCTTTTTTGTGTTTTACCTGCTTTTGTTCTACTTTTATTTTTTTCAAAATATTTATTTGCATTTGGATTTTCATAAGTATCTTCTACTGATTTTGTGTTATCTTTACTTTGTGTTGTTGTTATAAAAATTAATGCTATACATACGATTACATATACAACTAATAATATATTTTTTACTGTTTCCATTTTGTTTTCCTCTCTCTCTTACAAATATGAATTTAATTAATTTTATTATATTTTTCTTCATATTTTTTGTAACTATTAGAGTTTACCACATATTTATAAAAAAATCAAGTGTTTTGGAGTATAATTTTTTTAGATTTTTTTCGATATTTTTAATTTTTGTTAATTATTAATTGACATATTTTGCCATTTTATGGTAAAATATGTCTGCCTTAATGCTATATAGGCAGAAAGGAGGATAACATCGTGAAAAATCTACTAGAACTGCTAGAGCTGATAATAATTTACTACATATTTAAACAATTAAGCAAATAGCAGAAAAAGACTAGGTCTCAAGCACCTAGTCTTTTTTGGATTTCATCGTTACTCAATCTATTTTATCTTGAGCTAAAATTATAATATCATAATTGTTATTATTTGTCAATAAGCGAGTTTGGATTTTTCGTTTTTTCTTTCCAATTCTAGTATTTATAATTCATTTATTATCTTTTATTTAGCAACAGTTAGCTTTATCAATAAATCATTATTGTCATCTTCTGCCGATTTATTTCTTCTAATAGCACCGCATCTGTCACATTTATACACAATCACATAACCTTTTTTATTGCTTAACTCTACTTGCATAGGTCTTAGTATGCCATGACAAGTTTCTTCTCTATCACCGTGGAAGCTTATCAACATGTTTTGAACATAGGCATTCAGGACAATGGTCACGTGAAGTGTAGCCAAGTTTAGTAACTTGACTACCACAGTTTTCACATATAAATTCTTCATCTCTTTTTGTAAATTGCTTCATTTTATTCTCCGCTTATTAATAATCAAATACACTTCCACCAATAAATTCTCTAAGTAGCGATATGTTTGGAATTGGTGTATCATCTAATTCATTAAAATATTCTAGGAATGATAGTATTCTTTTTGCTTCTGAATATTCTTTTTTAGATTGGTCAATTTCTCTAAGTAAAGGTTTCGCATATTTTCCAAGTACTGCAAGTTCATACACTAGTGAACTATTAAACATTGCATCAGCTTCTTCTTGGAATGGGAATATGTTTTTATTTTCTCCTGCATTAACTGATTCCCACATTTTAATTGTATTTTCAGCTGAATATCCTCTATAATTATAATCTCTAACTATTCTTCTTACTAAACGTGTATCAGTAGTTGATATTCTGTTATAGTAATCAATATTTAAAACTGTTAAGTCACTTATATATATCTTGAATTTGTTTTCATGCGGAATTGTTGCTGTTAATCTGTCATTTAATGAGTGAATTCCTTCTATTATAAGTATTTCATCATCTGCTAAATGAAGTGTTCTGTCTTCAAAAAATTGCTTTGTTCCAGCCTTGAAGTCAAATGCTGGATATTGTATAGTCTCACCATTTATTAATTTTGTAAGATGGTCATTGAATAATTTTAGGTCTAGTGCTTCAATAGCTTCAAAATCATACTCGCCTTTTTCATCTCTTGGTGTGTCTTTTCTTTCAACAAAATAATTGTCTGTTCCTATAGTTACTGGTTTTAGTCCATTAACGCTAAGTTGCATTCCTAGTCTTTTTGCAAAAGTTGTTTTGCTTGAAGATGATGGACCTGCAATTAATACCATTTTTAATTCTTTATGCTTTGTAATTTTATCAGCTAATTCTGCTATCTTCTTTTCTTGTAATGCTTCTGATGTAAGAATTATGTCTTTTCCTCTACCTTCTCTTATAGCATCATTTAGCTCTTTTACTGTATTGATTTCAAGTAATTTATTTATTTCAACATATTCTTGTAGTGTTGCTGCAAACTTCTTATTATCTTTGAATTCTCCTAATCTTGTAGGGTCTTTTCTGTTTGGATATCTAACTATAAATCCATCTTTATATTTGTTTACATCAAATATATTTATATAGCTTGTGCTTAATGGCATAACTCCATAAAAATAGTTATAATAGTCATTGCAAAAATATAGTGAAACTTCATCTTTGTCCTTGTTTTCAATTTGTAAAATTCCTCTATCATCTTTTTGTTTTGTAAAGAATTTTTCCGCTTCTTCTTTATTCATTATTCTTTTTTCTATTGGATAATCACTATCAACTATTTTTTGCATTTCATTTTTTACATTTTCAATAAATTCATCGTCTATCTCTTGATTTTGGATTTCGCAAAACATTGAATTTGATAATTGATAATTAATTACTAATTTTGCCTTAGGATATAGCTTTTCAATTGCCATGCTCATTATGAATAAAGTGCCTCTAATGTATACTTTCATTCCGTCTTTGTCAGTTACGTCTATTAGTTCAACAGTGTCACCTTCGCTTAATTCATAATCTAATGATTTTATTTCATTATTACATTTACATGCTATAACATTTTTAGGAGATATTCGTATGTTGTCTCCAAATATATCATAAACCTTTTTCACATTATGTGATAATCCTACTTCTTTTCCTTGATAATAAATTTTCATATTGTTCTCCTCACTTTTTTAATATTTGTTTGTAACTTTTGTATAAATTTACAATTTGCCTTGTCTATAAATTATGTTTTAGATAATTATTAAGCCATGTTTTCCTTAATTTTCGACAAAATATTTAGGGCTTCTATTGGTGTTACGCTGTCTAATTTTACCAGGTCTAGTTGGTGTGCAATCTCAGCTAATTTATAATTATACATATTTAGTTGCCCTTGTTCTTCTGCTTTTTCTGATTTAGTTTGTTTGTCATTTCTTAATATGCTCTTTCGTTCTAATGTTTTTAATATATCATTTGCTCTTTTGGTTACGTCATTTGGAACTCCTGCTAATTTTGCAACATGTACACCATAGCTTTCATCTGTTCCTCCTTCAACTATTTTTCTTAAAAATATAATGTCCTCTCCTCTTTCTTTAACTGCTATATGGTAGTTTTTAGTGCCTTCTAATTTGTTTTCTAAATCAGTTAATTCATGATAGTGTGTTGCAAATAAAGTCTTTACTTTCATTTTGTTTATTTTTTCTGATACTGCCCAAGCTATTGAAAGTCCATCATAAGTAGATGTTCCTCTTCCTATTTCATCAAGTATTACTAAACTTTTTTCAGTTGCATTTTTAAGTATAGTTGCTACTTCTGTCATTTCGACCATAAATGTACTTTCGCCCATGCTTAAATCATCAGATGCTCCAACACGTGTAAATATTTTATCAACTACTCCAATGTTAGCTTCAGTTGCTGGCACAAAGCTTCCAATTTGTGCCATTAAAGTTATTAGTGCAACTTGTCTCATATATGTTGATTTTCCTGCCATATTTGGACCAGTTATAATATTTAGTCTATTATTTTCTTCATCTAAATATGCATCATTTTGTACAAAGCTTCCTCTTTCAAGTATTTTTTCAATTACAGGGTGTCTTCCTTCTTTTATATCAATTATGTCAGAATTATTAACTAATGGCATACAATAATTCATGTCAATAGCAACCTCTGCAAATGAGCATAGTACATCAACTTTTGCAACTATGTTTGCTGATAATTGTATACGCTTACTGTTTCTTTCAATTTCATCTCTAATTTTTACAAATAATTCATATTCAAGATTTACAACTTTTTCACGAGAGCCTAATATTTCATTTTCCATGTTTTTTAGTTCTTCTGTTATGTATCTTTCTCCTGTTGTAAGAGTTTGCTTTCTAATATATCTATCTTGTGGGACATTTTTTACAAATGATTTTGATACTTCTATATAATATCCAAATACTTTGTTATATCCTATTTTAAGATTTTTTATTCCAGTTGCCTCACGTTCTTTTGCTTCTACATTTACAAGCCATTTTTGTCCATTTGTCGCAATATCTACTAATTTATCGATATTCTCATCATAACCTTTTTTTATTATTCCACCATCTTTTATTGTTATTGGTGGGTCATCTGCTATTGAGTTATTTATTAATATGTAAATATCATCTAAAGTATCAAGTGAATTGTATAGCTCTTTTAATAATGGACTTTCTGCTTTTGATAGTGCTATTTTTAGTTCTGGTAGTTGTGATACAGAATTTTTAAGTGATATTAAATCACGTGCATTTGCTGTTCCATATGATATTTTCCCTGCTAGTCTTTCTATATCATAAACATTTTTTAGTGAAATTATTACATCATCTCTTAATATATTTTTTTCTTTTAATTCTTTTACTGCATTTAGTCTAGCGTTTATATCATTTACGTCAATAAGTGGGTCACTTATCCATCTTCTAATTAATCGTCCCCCCATTGAAGTATTGGTTTTATCTAGCACCCAAAGTAGTGTTCCTTTTTTTGACTTATCCCTCATTTTTTCTGTTATTTCTAAATTACGTCTTGCATTAATATCTAGCATCATATATTTTACAGGCTCATAAAATGTTATTCTATTTAAGTTTTGAGGAATATGTTTTTGTGTATTTTCAATATAATCTATTAGTCCATTTATAGCACTTACTGCAAACATTTTCTTAGTTATATCCACTGCATTATTTTCGCTATCTATTATTTCAAATTTCTCTTGTAATTTTTTATTATCATTCGAAAATGGTGAGTTGTTATTTATTGATGAAAAAATTGTCGAATTTTCTGTATTATCTGTATCTGAAAGTGGTTTTGCTTCTTGCTCGTCGCTTTCTTTAGAAATATAACTACTAAAACGTGAAGTTATTATTTTTAGCTCTTCAATACTGTCTTCCATCATTTTATTTATTACAAGTTCTGATGGATTATATCTTGATATTTCGTCAAGTAATTTATTAAAATTACTGTCTTCTTTTATTTCGCAAGCATAAAAATCTCCAGTTGATATATCACAAATTGCTATTCCAAAGAATAGGCTTTCTTTATAAATTGACATTATATAATTGTTTCTTTTTTCTTCTAAAAAGTTGGTATCTACTGAAGTTCCTGGTGTTACTACTTTTATTACATCCCTTTTTACTATTCCTTTTGTAGCTTTTGGGTCTTCTAATTGTTCACAAATTGCAACTTTATAGCCTTTTTCTACTAGTCTTGCTATATATGTATCAACTGCATGATGCGGAATTCCACACATTGGTGCTCTCTCGTCTAGCCCGCAATCTCTTCCTGTTAATGTAAGTTCTAGTTCTCTTGATGCTATCAATGCATCTTCAAAAAACATTTCAAAAAAGTCACCTAGTCTATAACATAGTATACAGTCTAAGTATTTTGACTTTGTTGTTATGTATTGCTGCATCATTGGTGAATACATTTCTATGTTTTCTACTCTTTCTTTTGCTAGCTTTCGTGCGTTTTCTTTTTCGTCAATTTGCATTATTTTATGCTTTCCTTTCTAAGACCTTTTTTGTTGATTTTTCCGTGTTTACACTATATCACACTTGATAAAATATTGCAATGTATGGTGAAAAGTTTTTTTGAAAAAATTTAAAGTTTTTAAAGTATTGCAATTTAACTATGGACACTTTTTCTACGCCGTTTTTTACTTTTTTAAAATTTCATAAAACTCAAAAAATGAGCAATTTCTGGATTTGTTTTCCTAGAATTTAGCTCATTTTTATTATGTGTTGGGCGGAAGATTGCGTTCTATACCCCTTTATTGTCAATGGTTTTAAGCAAAATGTCCATACCTAAGTTATTTCCTTTTTCTTACTGCTTCTCTATATCGTGGTTTACGCCATTTCTAATGATTTAGAGAAACTACCGGGCAGACCCCAAGGTCGCTGTTATAGTAGTTGCGGGTGCCCACGTAGCTCGAACCCACAATGCACACACGGTTGCCGCTAGCAGACGAAGGCGAAGCCAACCACTGATATGAACCTGTTGCTATTACTGCACTTTGTGGAATGCTTGTATTTACTACTGTTGTATTTTGAGCAGTTGTTAAACTTCCCCCGTTTATCGTATACCCATATCCATTTGCATTCTGTATTCCACATCCTATTGTGCTTGCACTACTGTCATATTTATTCTTGTATACATTCTGCGCTTTACACCACATTTCTATTGGTGCTCCCCCTATTGCATACTTTGCTTCACTTGTCTTGTATGTTGTCCATTGGCTTGAATCACACAACCATGATGCACAATGTTCGTTTGCTAAATCTATTGAACTTCCGTTTGCTGATGCTGCCCATTTTGGATTTAATTGTCTCATTAATGCTCCTCCGTCTGCTGGTGTATGACTTGTGT
>CAQYCU010000038.1 GCA_948919095.1 uncultured Clostridia bacterium
GGCCTTCATTAACAAGTTCATGTAAAGAGCGACCAAAAATGTTAGATTCCCAGATTTTATGAGGTTCATTTTCAAACTGAGAAAGTAGATATTTAACTAAATCCTCAGACTGCTTTTCAGAGCCAACAATAGGCGAAATTTCAGTTTCAACATCAGTTTTAATTAAATGAATAGATGGAGCTTTGGCTTTAAGCTTAACACCAAACTTAGAACCTTGCTTACACATTTCAGGCTCATCTAAAATTAAATCATTCATAGTAGGATTAATAATACTGTAGCCTTTAGACTTAACCTCTTCAAGAGCAGGAGCAATCTTTTCATATTCATTCTTCATTTTAGAAAAATGAGAAAATGCAGAGAAAAGCTCGTATTCATTAGAAACACTGTTTCCAGACAAATCAGTTAATACTTTGTAAAATAAATCAGGATTAATATTTAAAGAAACATTAACAGATCCATTTCCGAGATTAATCTCATCAACAGTGCTAGCAGTAATAATATCACTAGAAGGCATGTTAGATACAGCATAATTAACCTGTTTTATAATAGAAACATCAGTAAAATTAGACTGAATCTCAGTATTAATTTCCTTTCTTAGCCAGTGGTCATTACTTAAAGCATCAATCCACATAGGATATTGAATGTTAATTTGTTGAGTAGGAAACTCATATAACATTTTTTCAAATATTGAATTCACATTATCAATTGTTAAATTAGAACAATCAACAGGAATTACACCAACTTGATATTTTTCCTCCAAAGAAGAAGCTAAAGATAAACAGCCACTAGAATTTGGATCAGCTGAATTTAAAACAATAACAAATGGTTTATTTAAAGTAGAAAGTTCCTTAGCGACTCGCTCTTCAGCTAAAATATAATCATCACGATTAATTCCAGAAAAACTACCATCGGTAGTAACAAGAATTCCAATAGTAGAATGTTCTTGAATAACTTTTTGAGTACCAATTTCAGCAGCCTTTTCAAAAGGAATTTCCTCTTGAGACCAAGGCGTTTTAACCATTCTAGGAATATCATCTTCCATATATCCGATAGCATTATTTACCAAATATCCAACACAATCAACAAAACGAGCTTTAAACTTAACATTATTATTAATAGTTATTTCAGTAGCTTCATTAGGGATAAACTTTGGCTCAGTAGTCATAATAGTACGTCCAGAACCACTTTGAGGTAGTTCATCTAAAGTTCTCTCTCTTTGATAAGTATTATCAATATTAGGAATAACTAGTAAGTCCATAAAATTTTTAATAAAAGTAGACTTTCCTGTTCTAACAGGTCCAACTACACCAATATATATATCACCGTTAGTTCTTTTAGCAATATTTTCATATATTTTTAAATTATCCTCCATATTTAACGTCAATCCTTTCTAAAACTTTTATTTAATTATATTTAGTGCGTCCATAAATATGACAACTATTTAAAAAATAAAATGTGACGTATTTGCAATACAAAATCTTTGTAAAATCCACATATTTTATTATGAATAAAAATATTGTAAAAATAATATAATTGTGGTAAAATGATTAAAACCACAAAAAGGAAGGACATATATTATATATGGAAAACTATGTTGAATTACTAAAAAAGAACAACCAGAGCCATTTACTAAAATACATTGAAATGGCAAGTGAAAGTGACAAAAAGAAATTAATTGGACAAGTTGAAAAAATAGACTTTGAACAAATAAATGAATTATATGAAATTAGCAAAAAAGACAATAAAAAGATAATGAAAAGCTACATAATAGAACATACAAAATTTACAGATAAATATAAAATGCCTGAAGATAAGTTCGAAGAGCTAAATTCTTTAGGAGAAGAAATTATAAGAAAAGGACAATATGCAGTTGTTACAATGGCTGGAGGGCAAGGAACAAGACTTGGACATAATGGGCCTAAAGGAACATTTTTATTAAATGTATCTCCAAAGCCAAAATATTTATTTGAAATAATAGCAGATGGATTAAATAAAGCAAATAAAAAGTATAATACAGTATTAAATTGGTATATAATGACAAGTGTTGAAAATAATGAAAGCACAGTAAATTTTTTCGAAGAACATAATTTTTTTGGTTATCCTAAAGAAAATATAATGTTTTTTAAGCAAGGAAGCCTGCCATTACTATCAGAAGAAGGCAAATTATTTGTTGATGAAGAATTTAATATAAAGTTTGCCGCAGATGGAAATGGTTGTATTTATAAATCAATGAAAAATGAAGGCATTCTTGACGATATGAAGAAAAAGGGAATAAAGTGGGTATTTATTGGAGCAGTAGACAATGCATTATTAAATATGAGTGATACTTGTTTATTAGGATTAGCAATAAGTGAAAATAATGAGATAGCATCAAAATCAGTAGTTAAAATAAATCCACAAGAAAAAGTTGGAGTATTTTGCAAAAAAAATAGTGCACCAGCAGTTATTGAATACACAGAACTTCCACTAGGAATGGCTGAAGAAACTGATGAAGAAGGGGAATTATTATTTGGAGAGTCTCATATAATGTGCAATTTATATAGTATAGGTGCTTTAGAAAAAATATCAGAGCAAGAACTTCCATATCATAGTGCAAACAAAAAAGCAAGTTATATGAAAGAAGATGGAACAATATTTAAGGCAGAAATCCCAAATGCATACAAATATGAAGCATTTATATTTGACGGATTTAATTACTTTGATAATATTTCAATATTAAGAGGAAGGCGTGAAGAGGATTTTGCACCTATAAAAAATGCAACAGAAGTGGATTGCCCAGAAACCGCAATTAAATTATACAATGATTTTCATAAGGGAGAATAATTATATGGAAGAATGTAAAATAAAAAATTTATATAATTTAGATGAAACTATTGCAAAGAGTTTACTTGAAAGATATGAATATCCTTGGGAAGTATTAGCACATATAGAAGAATTTATTATTGAGTTAGGAAGTACTTTAAATAGGGAAGAATATGAGCAAACAGCGGAGAATGTGTGGATACATAAAACTGCCAATGTGTATGAAAGTGCATACATCAAAGGTCCTTGCATAATATGTGAAAACGCTGAAATTAGGCACTGTGCATTTATTAGAGGAAAAGCAATTGTTGGAGAAAATGCAGTAGTTGGAAATTCAACAGAATTAAAGAATGTAATATTATTTAATAATGTTCAAGTTCCTCATTACAATTATGTAGGAGATTCTATATTAGGATATAAGGCACACATGGGAGCAGGTTCTATTACTTCAAATGTAAAATCTGATAAAAAACTTGTAGTTATAAAAGGCAAAAATGAGAAAATTGAAACTAACATAAAAAAGGTTGGCTCAATGATTGGCGATAATGTAGAAGTTGGGTGTGGATGTGTACTAAATCCAGGTACTGTAATAGGAAAAGGAAGCAATATATATCCATTATCATCAGTAAGAGGAGTAATTCCACAAAAAAGTATTTATAAGAATTGCAATGAAATTGTAGACAAGAAATAAACTAATAGGAGTATGGTTGGAATGCCTGAATTAAAAGATAATGTAAAATATGTAAAAGGTGTTGGAGAAGCTAGAGCTAAAGTTCTTAATAAAATGGGAATATATACACTAGAAGACTTAATTACTTATTATCCACGAAATTATGAAGACAGAAGTAAAATAACTGATTTGTCACAAACTGTCGATGGAGAAAAGTATGCGATTGAAGCAACGGCGATAACTTCTATAACAAACAGAATGTTAGGGAGAGGAAGAAGTATACAGAAAGTAGTTGTTAAAGATTTGACTGACACCTGTACAATAACATGGTTTAATCAGCCATATATTTCAAGTAAAATAAAACGAGGTGAAGTTTACCGATTTTTTGGCAAGATGACTGTCAAAATGGGGAGAAAAGAAATGACTTCACCTGTTTTTGATATAATAGATAAAAATGACAATACAGGAAAAATAATACCAGTATACCCACTAATAGCTGAGATTAAAGCAACGACTATTAGGAAAATAATACAAAATGGATTAGGTCTGGTTAAAAATTTAGAAGAAACTATGCCAGATTATTTAGTCGAAAAATACAATTTTATGTCATATGATGAAGCAACAAGGCAGATACATTTTCCAAGCAATTTCGACAAATTTAAACAAGCTCGAAAAAGATTAGTATTTGACGAATTATTATCAATGCAATTAGGTTTATTAAAATTAAAAGGAGAGAATAAACAAGAACAAAAAGGTATAAAATACGACAAAAAGGTTGAAATGTCTACAGTAATAGATGATTTACCTTTTAAACTGACAAATGCACAACTAAGAGTATTAGAGGATATTAACAAAGACATGGAAAATGATAAGTCAATGAATAGACTACTTCAAGGAGATGTAGGTTCAGGAAAAACAATAGTTGCAATAATCTCAGCATATAAAGCAGTGAAAAGTGGATATCAGGCAGTAATACTTGCACCGACAATGATTTTAGCAAACCAACATTTTGAAAACGCAAAAAATACATTAGAAAAATATGATATAAAATGTGAATGTGTAGTTGGTGGAATGACTGCAAAACAAAAAAAATTAGCATTAGAAAAAATAAAAAATGGAGAAGCACAAGTAATTATTGGAACACATGCATTGCTTGAGGAAAATGTCGAATTTAATAACTTAGGTCTTGTAGTTACTGATGAACAACACAGATTTGGTGTAAAGCAAAGAAGTGCAATTATATCAAAGGGAAACAATCCAGATGTATTGGTAATGTCAGCGACGCCAATTCCAAGAACACTTGCATTAATTCTATATGGAGATTTGGACATTTCGATAATTGATGAACTTCCACCAAATAGAAAGAAAATTGAAACAGTAGCAGTATCACAAAAGTTAGAAGAACGTGTTAACAATTTTATAAAAAAGCAAGTTGAAGAAGGCAGGCAAGCATATATTGTGTGTCCATTAGTTGAGGAAACCGACAATGAGGATAGTGTAAATTTAATATCAGCAAAAGAACTTGCAGAAAAATACCAAAAAGACTTTTTTAAAAATTACAGAGTTGAATGTTTACATGGAAAAATGAAAGCAAAAGAAAAAGATGAAATTATGCAAAAATTTAAATCAGGAGAAATTGATATATTAGTTTCAACAACAGTTATTGAAGTTGGAGTTGATGTACCTAATGCTAATATTATGGTAGTTGAAAATGCTGAAAGATTTGGATTAGCACAACTTCATCAATTACGTGGAAGAGTTGGAAGAGGAGAATTTAAATCATATTGCGTTTTAAAATATACTGGAAATAGTGAAACAACACGTGAAAGAATGGAAACAATGTGTAAAACTGACAATGGTATGTTAGTTGCTGAAAAAGACCTAGAACTTAGAGGCTCAGGCGACTTTTTTGGTACAGCACAACATGGACTTCCTGAATTTAAGATTGCAAATTTATTTAGTGATTTAGAAGTTTTAAAAGAAATCCAAGCAGTTGCAATTCAGATTATAGGAAAAGACCCATTACTTGAAGAAAAAGAAAATGAGAAATTAAAAAAACTTGTAGATAAAAGATTTACATATAAAGAAGAATTAACAATTTAAAATGACAAAATAATAATTAAGAATTTTGTCGAAAAAGAAAGAAAAGAATAATGTAAAAAATTAGAATAAATGTTTACAAATTGGCAGATTTAGTATATAATTAATACACAAATTTAAAGCTTGAAAAAAGGCTTTAAATTTCAATATTAGATAGAAAAAATTGAAGGGAGAATATATAAATGTTATTTAACTTTTCTAATCCTTGGATGATAGGACTATTAATAATATTAGTATTTGAAAACTTACAAGGATACATAAATAATCCAAATGCTCTATTAGGATTATTACTATCAATACCAGGAATATTGATAGCAATAACATTTCATGAATTTGCACACGCATTTGTAGCTGACAAATTAGGAGATGACACACCACGTAGACAAGGAAGATTAACACTAAACCCACTAGCACATTTTGACCCATTTGGAACATTACTTATGTTATTTGCAGGTTTTGGTTGGGGAAAGCCAGTACAAATAAATCCAAACAATTTTAATAGAAAAGTAACAATTAGAAAAGGAAATGCATTAGTATCTCTTGCTGGTCCAATGATGAATTTTATATTAGCAATAATCTTTTCAATAATATATGGACTATTAATAGCTTTTACAGATATCTTTTTAACACAAGCAGGGGATATAATAAGTATAATAATAAGCTCAATAATAACTATGAATGTTGGACTTGGTGTATTTAATCTAATACCACTTCCACCATTAGATGGTTCAAAAATATTAACTGCACTATTACCAACAAATGCAAGAACATGGTTTACTAATCATCAACAAATATTATATATTATATTTTTAGTTGTATGGTTAACACCAATATCATCAATGATAATAAGTCCAATAATTGGATTTATCAATGAGAAATTATTGTATTTGATTGTGTCAATTGCAAAGATGGGATTATAAATATACACATAGAAAGAAGTTAAAAGATAATGAAAGACATAATAACTTTAGGAATAGAATCAAGTTGTGATGAAACAGCTGTATCAGTAGTAAAAAATGGACGAGAAGTATTATCAAATGTGATAAATACACAAATACCAATACATACATTATATGGTGGAGTTGTTCCGGAAATTGCATCACGAAATCACATACAAAATATATCAGCTGTAACAAAAGAAGCAATTAAGCAAGCAAATATTAAATTTGACGATATAGATGTAGTTGCAGTTACATATGGACCAGGACTTGTAGGAGCATTACTAGTAGGATTATCATATGCAAAAGCTTTAAGTTATGCACTACAAAAACCATTAGTTGGAGTGAACCATATAGAAGGACATATAGCAGCCAATTACATTACGTATAAAGAACTTGAGCCAGAATTTTTATGTATGATGATGTCAGGCGGGAACACTCAAATTGTACAAGTAAAAGATTATACACAATTTGAATTACTTGGAAAAACAAGAGATGATGCAATTGGAGAAGCATTTGATAAGGTTGCGAGAGTAATTGAATTAGGATATCCAGGTGGACCTAAAGTTGATAAATTAGCACAAGAGGGAAAACCAACAATAGAGCTTCCAAAAACACATTTTGATAACTTAGACTTTAGTTTTAGTGGAATAAAAACAGCAGTAATAAATTTGCATCATAAAAATCCAGATATAAATAAAGCTGACCTTTGTAAAAGTTTTGAAAAAAGTGTTACAGAAGTTTTAATAGAAAATATAAAGAAAGCAATTGACATTACCAATATTAAAACAGTAGTATTAGCAGGTGGAGTATCAGCAAATAGTTATATAAGAAATGAATTTCTACAATTACAAAATAAAGGGATAAACGTATATATGCCAGAAATGGCATTATGTACAGATAATGCTGCAATGATAGCATGTGCAGGATATTACAATTATATAAATGGTAAAATTAGCGATTTAAGTTTAAATGCAATACCAGACCTAAAACTATAAGAAATAAAAAATCTAAAAAATGAAAAGAAAAGGAAAAAATATATGTCAATATACGCAATAGGAGACTTGCATTTATCATTTAGTGAAAATAAGCCAATGGATATATTTGGAAACTCTTGGAAAAATTATGAAGAAAAAATGAAACAAAACTGGATAAAAAAAGTAAAGGAAGATGACTTAGTAATATTGCCTGGAGACTTTTCGTGGGCAATGAAATTAGAAGATACTAAAAAAGATTTTGAATACCTAAATAATTTACCAGGAAAAAAAATATTATCAAAAGGAAATCATGATTATTGGTGGAAAACAATAAAAAGCATGAAGCAATTTGTCGAAGAATGTAATTTCACAAATATTGAGTTTTTGAGTAACAACGCATTTATATATGAAAACAATATAATTGTTGGAACACGTGGTTGGGCTTTTACTGAAAGTGAAAATAGCCAAAAGATGCACAATAGAGAAACGGTGAGGCTTGAAAATTCGATACAATGTGCACTGGAATTAGCAAAAGACAAAAATATCGAAGACTATAGAATAATTTGTGCAATGCACTATCCACCAACTACAAAGCAAATGCTTGAAAAAAATATACAAAGTAAATATATTAATATTATGAAAAAATATAATATACAAACCTGTATATATGGACATTTACATGGAAAATCACATAATGAAGCAATAGAAGGAATTATAGATAATGTAAACTTACGATTAGTAAGTTCAGACTATTTAAAATTTGACCCAATATTATTATAAGAATGAAACAGGAGAAAAATAAGTAGTGAGATTAAGAAATAAGATAATAATAACTATAGTTATGTTAGCTATGATGGCAATTTTGAATAACAATGTGTTTGCAAGTTCAACGAATAGCACAGATGAAATAAACTCTTCAACAATGATACAAACAAGTTCATCAATGAAACTTGAGATACCAATAGTAAAGCAAAAAAAAGAAATAGATTTGAATGAGATAATTGAAAAAAATGAAAAAGAAGTCATAACAGAAAGAATAGAAAAGAATGAAATAGATGTTGAATTTAGCACACATTATAGAGAAAACAATTCATTGGCAAAAGGAAAAATTCAAACTTTACAAGAAGGGCAGGATGGTAAGCAAAATGCAATAATGAAAAGCATCTATAAAGAAGGAGAATTAATAAAAAATGAACAATTATCATCAGAAGTTACAAAAGCGTCAATAGATAAAATAGTTGAAGTTGGAATTGCATCATATGGAGACAACTATGTACCAATTGTAGGAGATAAACTCCAAGCTACTCCAGTAATATTAGCAATTAGAGTAGAACCATCGGCAGAAGCAGATAAAGTAGTAACAATAAATAAAGGAAATGTAGTAACTTTAGTGTCACAAAAGGATGATTGGTATTATGTACAATATGAAACTTCATATGGTTGGGTTGAAAAAAACAGTTTAACACAGTATGACCCAAATCAAGGGGGAAGCGGAGATGGAAATACTGTTCAATACTCAAAAGAACAATTAACACAAAACTTAGGATTTAGTATGTTACTAAATAGAAAAAGTGGACTATCAGTTGACCAATTTAAGAAAATATTTGAAAATGACAGTAATGATAAGAAAAATGTATTTAAAGAAAATGCAGAATATTTTTATTATGTAGAACAACAATACAACATAAATGGACTATTTGTTGCAGCAGTTGCAATCCATGAAAGTGCGTGGGGATGCTCAAACATAGCACAATCAAAAAAGAACTTATTTGGATATCAAGCATATGATAAGGACCCATATGACAATGCACAAGGATTTTCAACTTATGCAGAAGGAATAGACCTGGTATCAAGAGTATTTGTAAAATATTATATAAACCCACCAGGAACAGCAATATACAATGGAGAAAAAGCTGTAGGAACATATTATAAAGGTTCAACAGTAAGTGCAGTAAATGTATCCTATGCAACTGATAAAAACTGGGCAAATGGCGTATATAAATGGATTGTGTATTTATACAATAAATTATAATTTTTTACAAATTATTACTTGCTATTTTACAAAAGTTAGTGTATTATATAAAAGGGAGGAAATACGATGAAGAGAACACTAGTATTTATAACAATATTCGCAATTGCATTATGTATATTTTTATGCAACCCTGTATATGCTAATAGTAATAATGCTAAATCTGGCGAAATAATATCAAATGAAACAAAAGGACAATTAGTTTCATTAACTAATAAAGAATTACAATCAATAAAGGACTACCAGGAAGCATATGGAAGTGATACATATGGGGTAGTTGCATACATATTAGATAAAATAAGAGTATATATTATTCCATTTACATTTTTAGGACTAGCAATTAGCGGAATATATCAATATATAACAGGTATGAGAAATCTTGAAAAAAGAGATAAAGGTTTCAATGGAATGATAGCAATAATTACAGTATTCGTTATATGTCAAGTATTACCATTAATATTTGCCATAGTAGTAAAAGGTTGGAGGGGTTAACAAATGAAAGTTTTATTTGCAGTAAGTAACGATAATATCACAACATCAGTAGTAAGTAAGTATCAACAAACTTATAAAGAAATAATAACAAGCAAGAATGTATATTATTTTAATGCAATAATAAAAGAATTACAGAATGACAAAACTTATGACGCAATAGTTATAGGTGAAGATTTGGAGCCAGTTGCAAACAATAATTATGAAGCAATTGATAAATTTTTAATTGAAAAATTAGATAGAATAAGTGATGAAGCATCTAAACCAACAGGTGAAGATATTCCAATAATATTCATTTGTGCTGAGAGAAGAACAAAATCAAGTCAATTATTACTTAGACTATTTAGTATGAGTATATATAATGCTTTAATTGGAAACGACAGAAGCGTTAATAAAGTGTGTGCTTTGATAAATAAACCACGCAGTAAAAAAGAAGCAAAAAGATATTATCAGATTGAAACTGACCAAGCTGAATATGCAACTGAAACTGAAGAACTAGTTAGTGAAGACCAAATTCAAAGCATATTAAATTATTATAAAAAAATAGGTTTAAACGAGAAGAAATGTGTTGAAGCTTTTGATAGTATTGCAAAACAATATGATGACACACAACTTAGAATAATTGTAAAATTTTTACCAATGTCAGTAAAAGCTATATTAGAAATTAATTCTCAAACATATCAACAACTTATGACTGGTGGCACAGTATTATCAAATGGAAAATACAATAAATACAAACCAGAACCAGCTAAAAATCAAGGAAAACTAGAATTTTTAGAGAAAGATTTAGAAAAAACAAAGCTTTCTGAGCCAGTTGTAATTCCAGAAACAATGAACTTATCAAGTGCATCAATTTCAACAAATAATTATAATAATCAAAACTATAATACAGCAAATCAAGTACAAAACATGAATGTACAAAGAAATAATATGACATCAAACATAAATCAACAAACAAATAATCAAGTTTATGGAAATTATAATAATTATATGAATAATAACAACAATTTGTACAATAATAAAGGATATTATAATTTATATAACCAACAAAAAAATCAAAATTCAATACAACAAACAAATACACAATATAATTCTCAATACAACCAACAACCAAAACCAACATACAGTTCAAATTACAATCAATATAAACCACAGGAAAATGTACAAACAACAAATTCAATGAGAAATGAAAACAATAATATTGCAGAACCACAAAACAATAACATAAATGATATTATAAATACTACACAAAGTAGTATTGAACCAGTAGCATCAAGAATGCCAAATGCTAACAACAATAATAATGTACTTGTAGAAAGCACAGTAACACCACCTACAACAGTAAGTGAAAACAATTCAATAATGGCCGTTCAACCTGTAGCAGTTGAACCAGTAAAAAGAGGAAGAGGAAGACCACGTAAAACGCCACTAGTATCAGAAGATGAAGTTCCAAAAGTAAAAAGAGGAAGAGGAAGACCACGTAAAACGCCATTAACTTCAGAAGAAAATATAAATGCAACTTCTGAAGCGATAGGTACATTTACTGACAATAGTTCAGATATATTATCAGGTATTAATAGTGAAAATGAGATAACAATACCACAAGTAGAAGAAATTATGCCAGAAGTTGAAAATACTACTGAAACGATACTACCAGGAATAGAGGAAACAAGTACTACTGAGAATATATTACCAGGAGTAGAACCAACAAGTGCTACTGAAGATATGTTACCAGGAGTAGAACCAACAAGTGCTACTGAAGATATGTTACCAGGAGTAGAATCAACAAGTGCTACTGAAGACATGCTACCAGGAGTAGAAACAACAAATAATGTTGAAAATGTATTACCAGGACTAGATGAAACAAGTGATGTTGAAACTATATTACCTGGAATAGAAGAAAATAATACTACTGATAATACGCTACGAAAAGTAGAAGAAATAAACGAAAACACTGAAGAAGCTAATAATAATTCTGAAAGTGAAAATGGAGAAAGTGATATGAATAATTTTAACCAGAATCCTTATGGAGGAAACAACCCACAAAATCCATATGGAAATGGAATGAATAACAATCAACCATTCTATAAGATGAATAATAATTTTAATCCAAACAATCCTTATGGGAACAATCCACAAAACCCATATGGAAATGGATATAATCCACAAAACCCATATGGAAACGTAAATGGATATAACCCACAAAATCCATATGGAAATGTAAATAATGGATATAATCCACAGAACCCATATGGAAATGGAATGGGATATAACCCACAAAACCCATATGGAAATGGAATGGGATATAATCCACAAAACCCATATGGAAATGTAAATAATGGATATAATCCACAGAACCCATATGATAATGGAATGAATAACAATCCACAAAATCCTTATGGAACAGAACCTACAAATCCATTTGGAAATGAACAAGTAAATAATGTTAAAGAGCAACCAGGAGTGGATACACAAAATATATTTGATAATAATATAAATCCAACAAATGATTTAATTGAAAATATTGAATCAACAGTTGAAGCTCCAGCTGGATTAGTTGTTAAAAATGGAAAAGTTGCATTATTCGTAGGAACAACAAAAAATGGAACATCATTTATTGTAAACAATTTATCATCAATACTTTCTAACAGTGGAATAAAAACAGCAATAATTGATTTAACAAAAAATAGAAATGCATATTATATGTTCACTGACAATAAAGCCGATTTGATGCAAGTTGCAGCAAATAGTTTAAAGAGTTTACAAAATGGAGAACCAAAAGGAATAGAAGTAAACAAAAATTTAACTGTATTTACAGGACTTCCTGATGACAATACAGAAGCAATAAATCCAAATCAAATAATAGAAAATGTTTCAAGCAAATATGATGTAATATTACTTGACTGTGACTTTGATACAAATGAAGAATATTATAAACTTGCAAATGAAATATATCTAGTTCAATCAATGGATGCTTTTACAATTCAACCATTAACAAAATTACTAAGTGATTTAAAGAATAACAATATGTTAGACGAAAGCAAATTAAGGATAATAATTAACAAACATATTAAAACAAGCAAACTTGATACAAAGATGATAATTGGAGGAATGTCAAAATATAATGAACCATCAATGACATTACAAAGAGATATATTTAATCCAGATAATATTAAGTCAGTAGTAGTGGCATTTGAAGAACAAAACTATGTAAAATATATTGAAGACATTGCGATGTGCCATTTATCACTAAATGGATATACAAAAAATCTAATACAAAGCTTAGATGAATTAAAGAATATGGTATACCCACTAATTGCAGGAAATAATGGAGGAAATACACCAAATAACTACAATAATACAGAAACTAAAAAAAGAAAAGGATTTTTCGGAATTAATAAAAAAGAAGAGGCAGCCTTTTCAAATGATATGAATAATACATTAAATAAAATGAGAACAAATTATTAAAAAATTAAGTTATAGGAGATATTTTATTTCCTATAACTTAACGTATGATAAAATACGAGAAATGAGGTAAATCCTTT
>CAQYCU010000039.1 GCA_948919095.1 uncultured Clostridia bacterium
TAACTTTGCCATTCTTTATCAAAATATTGTAAATATTCATTTTTTTCATTTTGTATTATTATAATTGAATGTCTACTTATATTCATATCCTTATCAATCCTTTTTTGATATCTCTCTTCCTCTGAAAATACACAACCACAATACTTCTGCATATATAATTCTAACTCTTTTGCTTTTTTGTGTCCTTCCCAAAACCCTTCTCTAAAATCTCTATATAAAAATGAAATGCCAAACTCTTTGCTAAGCTTTTCCATATATGACTTAATGAATTCATGGTTTTGATAAATACTATAAAGAAGAGTAGTTGATACAGCATCATATCCATTTTTCTTTGCATATTCAAAAGTTTTTCTAAGTCTCACAGGATAACAATAATTTACGCATCTAGATTTTAAATCATTGCATACATTTTTGCAAAATTCATCTAAACCATATTCTTCTTCAAATATAGCTTGTACATTTATCCTTTTTGCATATTCTTTTAAACAATCACGTCTTGCTTTGTATTCTATATATGGGTGTATATTAGGATTGTACCAATAAAGTACAGGTTCTATTCCCTCTTTTCTTAAAGTATCAATACAATACACACTACAAGGTGCACAACAAGTATGTAATAATAATTTCATTTTATTAGTCCTTTCTACCTTATAAAAACTGTCATAATTAATACACTATACATGTATTCCTTATTCCTTATAATACACATTATATAAATTTATTTCTCCAAATTTTTCCAAATTTCCTTCAACATAATTTATTACTTCTTTGGGAGACTGCCAATTTAGTTTTTTCTTATCCTTTTTGGTAAGGTATATAGTTTTACTTGAATTTTTTATATCATTTATTATACCTTCTTCACCATCTTTTCCAATATTACCTTTTAAAAACATATCATAGTTTTTATGATATCTATCCAGTGGTATATCTATCACTGAAGCCTCAGCATCAAGTATTATTACATTTATTTTTCTTTTTTCTGCAGTATTTATTAAATTCCTAACATCATTTATTCTATTCTCAATATAGTCTGAAACTATTATGTTTTTATAGTGATTAATATTTTTATCTGTGTTATTATTAAAAATGTATTCATTTAATTCAATATCTATATAATTTATGCCAACATACAAAATTGCAATAATAATTGTAGCTTTTACTGCAGTTGCTAATGTTTTATATATTTTACTTACTATGCCTTTTTTATTTTTAATCTTATTACTTACTTTTAAAAATATAAATTTTAATATCTGGGCTACTACATATACACATTGAATTATTAAAGGAAGCATCGCAATATAAAAATGTGTTTTATCCGCTATTGGATATAATACTATCAGCATTATTACCGAATATGCTGTCATTATTTCAAGTCTTCCAACTATGTGTATTGGAATTTTCTTTTTCTTTTGAATTGAGTTTATAATAAACGCAACCAAAATTAACATTAGGAAAATTGGTAATATTATTGCAAAAGTTTTTAACATTATATCTTCACTCTTAAATAAACTTTTATATGAAATTGAATTTGAAAATGTTTTTATTCCCAATATCGCATATTCTATAAAATATTTTATACTTCCTGATACAATTAAAAAGCCTATGAAATCCATTACTGGAATTAACATTCCTATTATTCTAACAAAGGCGTTTTTTATGTATTGCTTAAAATCTTCTTTATTAATTACAAATAATAATGGCGCAAGAAGTGACCCTAATAGTACAAATGCTCCTACTGTTTGTTTTGTACATATAGCAATTCCAGCAAGAATACCTATTATTAAATTGTATCTATTATCTTTTATAATTGCAAAATTTATATTTTCTTTTTCATTTATATTTTGAATTACTTCATTTTTATTATCAACTATTGGTGTTGTTTCTAATTTTCTTAATTCTAAATATTCAATTACTAATGTTATTAAAAGTACTACAAAATTATAATCTAACATAAAGTTTTTATAGTATATGTATAAAATAAATCCTGATAAAATAAAACTTATTGTTTTATTTTTTAGTAATTGCTTCAATATTATATATGTCATAAATATTATAGCTGTTGAAATTAATGCTGTTATAATTCTAAAAACAATTAGTTCATCAGTCGTTAATTTTAGTATGATTGCAACTATCGTTGGAAGCATAGGTGTTGTTATCATACTTATATCTTTATACGGAATTAGTCCATTTGCTATTTGCCTTGCTGTATTATAATTCCATAATTCATCTAAATTACTTACTGGTTTTGCTAATATTCGACTAAATATTAGTGTAAATACAAAAGCTAATATTATAGCATATAATAAATACTCCAGAATTTTGTTTTTCTTCATCCATTTATCCTTCTTTAGGTCAAATTTATATTGTAGTCTTTCTTTATTCTCCATTATACGTATACCCTAAATGTTCATATGCTTTAGGTGTAGCAATTCTTCCTCTTGCTGTTCTTGATATAAAACCTATCTGCATCAAGTATGGTTCATATACATCTTCAATAGTTGATACTTCTTCTCCTAATGTTATTGCTAAAGTCTCAGCTCCAACAGGTCTTCCTTGGTATTGTACAATTAACGCTGTAAGTAATCTTTTATCAAGTTCATCTAATCCTAGGTCATCAATGTCAAGTTTATTTAATGCAATTTTGGCAATTTCAGTTGTTATGTCTCCATTGCCTAATACAAGCGCATAATCTCTAACTCTTTTTAATAACCTATTTGCAATTCTAGGTGTTTTTCTTGACCTTTTTGCAATCTCTCTTGAAGCTTTCTCATCTATTTGTATATTTAAGATATTTGCTGACCTTTTTATAATGGCTGTCAAATCATCTTCATTATATAATTCTAATCTCTCGACTATTCCAAATCTATCACGTAGAGGTGTTGTTAATGAGCCTGCTTTTGTTGTAGCACCTATTAAAGTAAATGGTGGTAAATTTACTCTAATTGATTTTGCTGTTGGTCCTTTTCCAATTATTATATCTAATATATAATCTTCTAAAGCTGGATATAATATTTCTTCTATATTTTTATTTATTCTATGGATTTCATCTATAAATAAAATATCATATTCCATAAGTCCTGTTAGAAGAGCTGCTAAATCTCCTGGCTTTTCTATTGCTGGACCTGAAGTAATTTTTATATTAGAGCCCATTTCATTTGCGATTATATTTGCAAGTGTTGTTTTTCCTAATCCTGGAGGCCCGTAAAGTAAAACATGGTCTAAAGCTTCTTCTCTTTTTTTAGCAGATTCAATATATACTTTCATGTTTTCTTTTACTTTACTTTGCCCTATATATTCTTTTAAAAACTGAGGTCTTAAAATATTCTCCTGCTTCTCTTCGTTTTCATTTCTTATTTCTGGCTTTGTTAGTTCACTACTCAAAATCTTCCCTCTCCTAATTTTGAAAAGAATTGCTATTTTACTAGGCAAATTTTATTAAAAAGGCAAAGGCGCATATTTTTTATATGTAACTGCGTTTTTAATAAAATTTAACGACGTAAAATACAATTATCTTCAAAATCAATAATTATTTTAAATCTTCCTTCTTAACACGCTTAAGACGTATATTCTCTCTAATAACTGCACGTTTATACTTCTTAATTTCTTTATATCCAAATGCCATTATAGCTGCTATAATAAGCATAAATGAAAGTGATTTCCATATTCCCTCATCTATCAATATAATTGATAAAAGTCCTAATGTTGTACTTGCTGCATATAAAATTGCAACAGCTTGTTTTTGAGTGTATCCTTTTTTCATTAATCTGTGATGAAGATGACCTTTATCAGCACTAAATACAGCTTTTAGTGACTTTCCTCTCACTATCCTTCTAATTATTGCAAATAACGTATCAAATATAGGAAGCCCTAAAACAAGTATTGGCGCAATTAATACAAATAAAGTTACTGTTTTTGCAACACCAAGTATTGAAATTACTGCTAGTGCGAAACCTAAGAATTGAGCTCCGACATCACCTATAAAAGTTTTAGCAGGATGCATATTATATGGCATAAAACCTACTATTGAACCTGCTAACGCTGTAACTAATATTATTGAAATTAGTGGTGAATAATTTGCTGTAAATATTATTAATAAAAATAAGCATGATATCAATGTTATCCCTGAAGATAATCCATCTAGTCCATCTATTAAATTTATTGCATTTGTTATCCCAACTATCCAACCAACAGTTAATATAAAACTTAATATATCAGGTATTTGCATTCCATTTATTACATCAATTCTAATTCCTGCCACATATATAATAATTGCCGCTATAACTTGTACACTTAATTTTATATATGGTTTTAAATTTTTTATATCATCCAAATAAGCAAATATTCCAATAATGATTATCCCTAGCAAAAATCCAAGTAATTTTACTTTATAATTATCCATATCATTTAGTTCTAATTTATTTTCAATACACATTGTTATTGTTAAATATAAAGCTGATACAATAAACCCTGCAATTACAGCAATTCCGCCTATTCTTGGTACAGGTTTATTGTTAATGTTTCTGTTGTTTGGAACAGTTAAAGCTCCAACTTTTCTAGCCAATTTTATTGTATATGGTGTTCCTATAAATGCTGTAACAAATGCTAGTAAAAATGCTATTGCAATATCTCCCCACATAGTTCCTCCTAATAATTTTGTTATATAATATCATAATTATAGCTAAAAATCTAGTATTTAATGTTAATATAATATATAGTACATATTGTTAAATATTTCCATTTCAAATTTATATGTTTTTACCATTACTCTTGCCTTTTCATAGTTTGTTGTAACATATATATCTTTAGTATTACAATTATTTATATCTATTGGTCTTCCATCATAATTATTATATCCTGTTACTTTAACTCCAGTAATTACTTTGTTTTCATTAAATTCTTCTGGAGGTATTTTATTTGCATATAAATTGTAGATATATAAAATGTTATCAGCATGTATCATTCTTCCTTCGAATTTATTTAAATATGTCATTAATTCTACTGCACTATTATCCCAAAACGGTTTATAATCATTTACGTGGTCAATAAAATACGATTTGATAAATAGCATAAATGCTGTTAAATATGCTATCAATAATCCATAAAATACAATTTTTATATTTTTATATAAATATCTTAATGTCACTAATTCAAAATATGTTGCTGATATGTATATTCCATTTAATCTGTTTGCATTAAGTTTTGTAAATAGTGCAAGTATTAGGTTTGATGCAAATATTAATAGCATAATTATGTCAAGGTCTATGTTAATACTCTCTTTTTTCTTTAACGTCCATTCTTTAGTTTTTATCTCTTCTTTTTTATTATTGCTTTTTTTTATCATACTCGTGATAGTTATTCCAAGTCCAATAATCATTGCAACTGTTCCAAAATAATATAATGTTCCAAATTCTTCTAACGAATTATAGTTTAGTATGTCACACCATAATACTTCTTTTAAAGAGCCTAAGTTTGTAAAAATATCTGCAATATCTAAATCACTACCTCTATAAAATAATAGTTTTGGAATTGTTATAAATGAATTTATCTCTTCTATCCATCCATGTTGTACCATCAGCATTAATATTAATGGTAATGCTAAAATAAATAATGGAACTATAAAAACTATTATTTGTGATATTTTTATTTGTTTTTTTCTTATTAGATATAATAACATTAATAATAGAAATATTGGTATTATAATATAACTAATTGCATATGTGTATAACGTAATTCCAAATATTAGCCCTGATATTGCAAACTTTAACAATTTATGTTTGTTTGCTTTTATTGCCTTTACTAATGAATATATTGAGAACAATAACAATGGTGATAAAAGATAAGATTCTAGTGCCCATCTTGATTTCATTATATGCCAGGGTGATATAGTTACTAAGAGCATAAATAGTAATGCTTCTTTTTTACTTCTAAATTCTTTTACTAATAAATAGCACACAACTATTTCTATAATACTTAGTATTAGTGCTGGAAGTCTCATTGTAAAATAATTATTTACTTTAAACAGTTTTAATATAAATGCATTTAAATATGTATATAGTGCATTTTGTCCATCTCCAAAGTTTATAAAGTATACTGGATTTTTCTTACAAAATCTGTCTACCCCATAATTTGCAATATAATATGCATCCATATTCATTCCTGCTTCATCACAATCAATTCCACTAGGTACTTCACCTAGTTTATAGGTGTTTAGTAAAACTGCTAATGCTAATATGATGGCAAAAAATACTTTATAATTTTTTTCAACGAATTCTCCAAAATCACCAGTTACTTTTTCTACTTTTTTCATTGTTAATCCCTTTTTTATTAATCTATATTAATAGTCTTTTTTACAATATACTGTGGTCTATCTTTTGCTTCATCATAAATTCTAGCTATATATTCGCCTATCATCCATAATGATATTAAAATCATTCCTCCTAAAAATGTCATTGTACACATCATTGATGTCCATCCAGCTGTTAGGTTGTTCCATTTAAATGTATATGATAAAATTGAATATAATAAAATTGCTATTGAAACTATCACTGAAAATATTCCAAATCCCCCAACAATTTTTAATGGCTTTGTTGAAAAGCTTATAATTCCATCACTCGCAAGTTTTAGCATTTTCTTTAATGGATATTTAGTTTCTCCTGCAAAACGTTCTTTTCTTTCATATTCATACGCATATTGATTAAATCCTACCCAACTAAATAGTCCTCTTAAAAATTTATTATGTTCAGGAAGAGAATTTACAACATCTACAACTTTTCTATCAACTAATCTAAAATCTCCTGTATTTTTTGGAATATCTATGTCTGATAATTTATTTATTGTTGTGTAAAATGCTTTAGCTGTTAACAATTTAAATGCAGATTCTCCATCACGTTTCTTTCTTTTTCCATAGATTACTTCATACCCATTTTCCCATTCTTTTAACATATCAGGAATAAGCTCTGGTGGGTCTTGCAAGTCTGCGTCCATTATTACAATGGCATCTCCTGTTACATATTGAAGTCCAGCAGTTACGGCTGCTTGATGTCCAAAGTTACGTGAAAATGATATTACTTTTATATGCTTGTCTTTTTTTGCTTGCTTTTCTAAAATCTCTAAAGTTTTATCTTTTGAACCATCATTTACATAAATAATTTCATAATCATATTCATTTTTTAATCCTTTTAAAACTTTTGTTACTCTTGCTGTACATTCATCTGCAACTTGTTCTTCATAATACATTGGTATAACTACTGATACTTTTTTCATTTACTTTATTCCTTTCTATGTTAAATATTTTTTTAATTTGTTTTTTATATATTTTGACATTTGTAATATACCATATGCTGATAAAATACAAAATACTGGTATCAAAAAATAGATATATCTAGAACGTGCTTCCCATATTAATAAAAACATTGCAATTCCAACTATTGAAATTCCTAAAATTCTAATTCCTTGTTCTTTTTCTTTTTTAGTTAACTCTATTATAATTCCAATTAAAATTGCTACGAATAAATAATTATTAAAATAATTCATGTAATGTACAAATTTCTCATTATGTTCATAGTCAATTATTATTTTATATGGTAAACTTGTTTTATTTATTGTATCCCATCCAATTACATTTAACACATAATAACTTCCATCATTCCAAACATAATTAAATTTGTTAAATAAAAACTTTATATATCCATTAACTTTAAATTCCTTAAGTCTTTCTTTTATTTTTAATATATTAGCTTTTTTCTTTTCTTTGTAATTACCACTTTCTGAAGTATAATCTGCATCTTTTTGACTATATCCACCATATCCAATTGAAGTTCCACCTTCACTTTCTGGCAAAGATAATCCCATCATAATCCAATGTGTCATTGGCATTTCTAAATCATTTTTCTTCTTATCCTTAATTATTACTTTTTCCCCAATCATATTAAATGAACCTATTAACAACATTGACAATAAAACAGTTATACATAGCTTTTTTAATGTTTCTTTATTTAAATTTGTAAATATTTCGTCTATTATAATTGCTACTAATACTATGCCTGCTACTGGTTTTATACAATATCCTATTATTCCAGATACAATCATCATACATATATTTGCATAATATCTTTTTTTTGATTTCTCTTTATATTCATTTGAATTTAGCCAAAAGTATAATGTCATCACAGGAAAGGTTACTGCCATAGTATCTGTATATACTATTGGAGCATATAAATACAAAGGTGCGCAACCTATAATAAGTAATATTGTATTTAATGCTAGCTTATTGCCACCAATTTTTTTTGCTAATAATGTAGCAAATATTCCTGCCAATAATATGAATATTATGTTTATTATATATGCTCCTAATTCATGTCCATTAGTCATTATCATCGATAATGTTGTAATTATCAATACTCCCCAATTATTCGGAAACATTTTAAAGTAGTATTGGTTCTGAGTTGTTCCTGTCGTTGCAATTTCTTTTGCACTTTTCATAACCCATCCAAAATCCCAATTATATTCTACCCTAAAGTAAAATACTGATGCTATTCCTAAAACCATTAATAAACCAATTAAAGAAACTATAATTATATTAATTGTTTTATCTTTTAATTTGTCTATCACAAATATATTTATTACAGTGGCTATAACTAAACCTACTATTATGAAAACTATATTTTTTATTATGCTAGCATTAAATATATGAGTGTAGTTAATAAGCAACAAAACTACTATTATTGCAAAGTATGCAATCACTTTATAACTATTGCTTAATAATTTTTTCATTTTAAATTCCTTTCAAATCAATGTTTTAATTTAGTTGATAAATATATATATTAATCATTTGTTTCCCTTCTTCCATTATACTCATTTACTAGATATAATGGTCTATTCTTAGATTCATTGAATATTCTACCTAAATATTCCCCAACAATTCCAAATAATAATATTTGTACTCCTGAGAAAAATAATACCAATAATATAATTGCTTGAAATGCCTCGATAGCTACATTAAAGCGTATACACTTTATAATAACATATATAAAATATATAAATAATGCTAAAAATGTTGGTATTGCTAAAAATGTTGATATACGTAATGGTGATGTTGTAAATGATGTTATACCATCTATTGCTAAGTTAATTAATTTTGCATAGTTCCATTTTGTTTGTCCTGCAATACGTGGGTCCCTATCATACATAATAGCTTTCTTTTTATAACCAATCCAGCTAAACATGCTTTTTGAATTACGACTTATTTCCCTCATTTTCTTTAAAGCATTTACACATCTTCTATCAAGTAGTCGATAGTCGCCTGTATCTTTTTGAATTTCAACTCTAGTTAATGCTTGAAGTACTCTATAATACATTTTAGAGGTTAATTTCTTAAGCCAAGTTTCGCCTTTTCTTGAACGTCTTTGTGCATATACATCATCATATCCTTCTTCCCAATACTTTATCATTTCAGGTATTAATTCTGGTGGGTCTTGAAGGTCTGCGTCCATAAATATAGCACAATCTCCTGTTGCATAGTCAACTCCTGCTATCATAGCAGTTTCTTTACCAAAGTTACGTGCAAAATCTACATAGTTAATACGTTTATCTTTTTCTCTATATTCTTTTATTAATTTAATAGTTTTATCTTTTGAGCCATCATTTACAAATAGAATTTCAAATTCATAGTTTTCAATACTATTAATAACCTTTTCAACTCTTTCATATAAAAACGGTAATGCTTCTTCTTCATTATATGTAGGAATAATTATTGTTACTTTTTTCATTTACTTTTCTCCTAGTCGCTCATTATATTACTTATCTTCTCATTTTTCTTTATTAATTTTATAATTCCTATCTTTTGTAGGAATTTAATTAATGCTCTATACCATCCATGTTTCCACATTTTTTCTTTTAATAATTTTATCTTGTAATTATTTTTTGTAAAACCAAATTCTTTTTTATATACAGTTATTTCCCATTCATATTTTATTTCTGCCATCTCAAAATATTTTGTTATAAGTTCTTTTGTAATATCTATTGTTTTACTAAGGTGTTTTCCATTTTCGATTTTTTCTTTGTTTGGATTTTTCGCTGTATCTTCAAGTAATTTAGCCATATTTTTTTGCATTTGACTAATTGTAAATCCTTTTAAAATTCTTTTTCTACAATTACCTTTTAATGTTTTTAAATTTTTAATTACCTTATTTATAGCTTCTACATAATTATTAACTTCTTCTTCAGAATAATCAAATTCTAATATGTCTTCTTCATCTTGCATGCAAGGTACTATTACTCCTACGTCTTCATTTATTAATTCTTTTTGTCCTCCAACATCACATGAAATAACAGGAACTCCCATTGAAAGTGATTCATATGAAGTTAAAGCAAGTCCTTCTTTAATTGAACAATTTAAAGTTAAATCACATATTGAATATATTTCTTGTACTTCTTCAACATTTTCTTCAAATTTAATTATGCTTTTTAGTCCTAAATTATTTACTTTATTTTTTATTTCAGATAACATATTACCATTTCCAGCAACAACAACTTCAAAGTCATCTCTTTGTTTGTATAATTCTTCAATAATTCTTAAAAATAAGTATGGTCTTTTTTGTTCAGTTATTCTACATATGTATCCAATTACATATTTCTTTTCTATTCCATATTCTTCTCTTAAAGCTTTTCTATCATAATTTTCAGGGTCAAATTGTTTTTCATCAACTCCAATATAAACCGTTTGCACTTCATCTTTGTTTCTTTTAAAATGCTCAACTAATATTCTTTCACTATTTGCATTACAAGTTAGTGTTTTATCAATCATCGAGGCAACACTACTTGAATCTCTTGAATATCCACCATTTCTATAATACCATTCTTCCATATGAACATAATCTATTATTGGTATTTCTGGGTGTTTTGACTTTATATAAGGAATACATGAATATCCAGCCTCACTGTTAGTATTCAATATTATATTTATATTGTTTTTATTAATTGTATAGTTAATAAATGCTAGCCAATATTTAATATCTAAAAATGTTGTTAAATCATATACTGTAGCATATTCTTCAAATTGTTGTCTATATATGTTTATTGCTGGTTCAGTACTTATAATAGTAACGTCAAATTTTTTCTTATCTAGTTTTTCTATTAAACTTAAATTAAATTTATCAGCTCCCCCCATTATCATCCATGGAATTATTAATAATAGATTAGTTTTACCATCTTCGTTTTTCTTAACTTTTGGTATTTGGTCAAATTCATCTATCAATTCATCCCAGTTATATTCAAACCTAGGATATTGTATAGCTTCTACGTCTTTTTTTATTGTTTTTGCTGTATTTTTTACTATTTCCATTGCAGCATCTTTATTTTCTCTTGATTTTGCAAGCTCTCCATCTTTGCCTTTTCTTCTATACCAGAATCCATAAAAATTCATACGAACTGGAAATTTGCCTTTTGCAATTAGTTTTAACCATAAATTCCAATCTTCATATACCGCCTTTTCTTTAAGTCCATATCCTCCTACTTCTAAGAAGTCCTCTTTTCTTATCATTGCAGTAGCTACTAAATCATTTTCTTGCTTTAACTTTCCTGAACTAAACCATTTATTCCAAGTATACTCATCTGCGTCAAATCCTACAGAATCAGTATAAGTCCATGATGCTTTTTTATTAGTTTCTAATGTCCATAGTCCACATTCTAAACAAGTTGGCTCTATTAAATCATCGCTATCCATAAAAAATAAATATTTTGTATCTTTACTTGCTCTTTCTACACCATAATCTCTAGTTGCTGCAACACCCTCATTTTCCTTATGGTATATTTTTATTCTATTATCTAATTTTACAATTTCTTCTAATTTTTTCAAACTCTTTTTGTCTGTTGAGCCATCATCTATAATTAATACTTCGAAACATGGATATGTTTGATTTAATATAGATTTTATAGATTGTTCTATATGTTTTGTATCATTATAAAATGGCATTATAATTGATATTAATTTTTCATCATATTTATAATCTACTTTTTTTAGTATTTTTCCTGGTTCTTTTTCAAAATTAAATTTCATATATTATGTTCCTTTCCATTGTACAAAAATTAGTATTAATTTTATAATTCCTCTGCAAATTTCTTTTGTAGTTTATTAAATATCAAATATCCAATAATGCAAAGTGCAATTCCAATTACAAAAATTATTCCTATCATTTTTAAGTCTGGCATTTGTTGATAATAAAATATGTTTCTATAGCCTTCAATTACATATGTCATTGGGTTTATTTTTAATATCCATCTAAAGTTTTCAGGTATTGTTTCTAATGCATATACTATTGGGGTTGCATAGAAAAGTAGTTGTAAAAATACTCCTATGAAATGTTGTAAATCTCTAAAATATACTGTAACACTTGATACAATTAATGATATTCCTATAAGTAGTACATATTGAACAGCAAGTACCAATGGATATAATAATATATATGGTGTTAGTCCCATTCCATATGCTAGTGTAAAACATATTATTATTATTGTTGATATTAAAAAGTTTACTGTTTCACTTGTTACTACTGATAAAGGTAATATCTCTCTTGGAAAATATACTTTTTTAATTATGTTTCCGGTTTTCAACCATTGTAAATGATGTTCTATTTATTACAGTTGCAAAGAAGTTCCAAGGTATAAGTCCACACACCATAAATACTGTATAATTTGGTATATCATTTTTCATAATTAGTGGAAATATAATTGCATATACAGCTATTTGTAATAGTGGATTTATAAATGACCATAACACTCCTAAAAATGAGTGTTTGTACTTTCC
>CAQYCU010000040.1 GCA_948919095.1 uncultured Clostridia bacterium
TATCATAAAAAAAACTGTTTGTCAAACAAAAGTTTGAAATAATTTAAAATTTTTTATTTTTTTTGTTTTTCCCTATATATTCACTTTTTTTGTTTTGCTTTTTGCTATTTATATCGACTTTACTGTTCTATTTTGATAATGTTTTTAATATTATTTTATATGAAATTCAAAAATGAGTATACTGAAAGAAATTTATTTTCTAAACTGTATATTCTCTTTAATTTAGTAAGAAAGGAATTAATTTAAGATGAAAGAATATAAGCTTGCCATTGTTGGTGCAACTGGACTTGTTGGAAGGTCCTTTATTAAAGTTTTAGAAGAACGCAAATTACCTATAAAAGAATATGGTTTATTTGCCAGTAAAAAATCTGCTGGAAAAATAATAAATATCTTAGGGAAAGATTATGTGGTTAATGAATTAACTGAAAATTCATTTAATGAAGGCTTTGATTTTGCTCTTTTTTCGGCTGGTGGAGATACAGCAAAAAAATACGCACCAATTGCTGCTAAAAATAATTGCATTGTTGTTGATAATAGTAGTGCTTTTAGAATGGAAAAAGATGTTCCATTAGTTGTTCCTGAAGTTAACTTTGAAGATGCGTTAAATCATAGTGGTATTATCGCAAATCCTAATTGTTCTACAATTCAAGCTATGCTTCCCTTAAAAGCTTTGGATGATAAATATGTAATTAAAAGAGTTATATATTCTACTTATCAAGCTGTTTCTGGAGCTGGAAGATATGGTTTAGAAGATTTGGAGAATACTGATAATTCAAAGCCTTTGAAAAAATTTCCACATCCAATATATAATAATTGCTTACCTCACATAGATGTTTTTATGAATAACGGATATACAAAGGAGGAAATGAAAATGATAAATGAAACAAGAAAAATTCTTCACAAACCTAATCTTAATGTTACTGCTACTACTGTTAGAGTTCCTGTTACTAATTCTCATTCGGAATCTATTAACGTTGAGTTTGAGAAATCTTTTGAAATTGATGACTTATTTAATACTCTTAAGTTATTCCCTAATATTGTGTTACTTGATAACCCAAAGGAAAATATATATCCTTTAGCAATAAATGCAACAGGACATGATGAAGTTTTTGTTGGTAGAGTTCGTCGTGATGAAAGTGTTAAATCTGGCGTAAATCTTTGGGTCGTTGCTGATAATATTAGAAAGGGTGCTGCTACTAACGCTGTCCAAATTGTAGAAGGTTTAATTAGTAAATTAGTTAAGTAAAATATTATTATCTCTAAAGCAAGGGCTTATATAAGCCCTTGTTTTTTCATTAATTCTTTAATTTTTTCTTTATTTATATCACTTAGTTCAACCAGTGGAAGTCTTGGTGTTCCAAAATCATATCCCATTAAGTTTAAAGCATATTTTACTGGAATTGGATTTACTTCAGAAAATAAGCTATTAATTAATTCTATAACTTCTAGTTGCATTTTTGTTGCTTTTGCTGTTTCTCCCTCTAAATATTTTTTTACAATATCATGAGTGTACTCAGGCATAATATTTGACAATACTGATATTACCCCTTTCCCTCCTAGTGATAGTACTGGTAGTATTTGGTCATCATTTCCAGAATATATACATAGGTTTCCTTTGCATAAACTTGCTATTTTAGCAACTTGTGATAAATCACCACTAGCTTCTTTTATTGCTACTATGTTTTCAATTTTAGAAAGTTCTAGACATGTATTAGGTTCTATATTTACACCTGTTCTTGATGGTACACTATACATTATAATTGGTATTTTAACTGAACTAGCTATTGTTTTATAATGTTCTATTAATCCTTTTTGTGTAGTCTTATTATAATATGGTGTAACTACTAAAAGTCCGTCTGCTCCAACTTGTTCTGCATATTTAGACATTTCAACTGCTTCTTTTGTGTTGTTGCTTCCTGTGCCTATGATTGCTTTCGTTCTTTTGTTTATCTTTTCAATAGCAAATTTTATTAATTCCTTTTTTTCATCTTTACTCATGGTTGATGATTCTCCAGTTGTACCACATATAATTATTGCATCTATTTTATTTTTTATTTGGTCTTCTAATAATCTTTCAAATTCTGTAAAATTAATCCCATCTTTAGTAAATGGTGTAGCTATTGCTGTACCGCAACCTTCAAATATTATTTCTTTCATAATTACTCCTTTCGTATAAGTAAATATTCTTATAACATTATTTACTTTCACTCTTTTAATTATATAACATATATCAAAAAAATATTTCAACTTGGTTTATTACTTTTTATATAATATGAAAGAAGAACTTTCCTATTATAATAAAAACAGTTCCAATTATGGAACTATTTTTATTATTAATATGCAATTACATATCTAGAGTTTCATCATACTCAACATCATATTTTTTTGGTTCAGTATTAATATTTATATTGGTAGTGGTACTTTCTGGTGTAGCTACTTGTCTACTTGTTTGATTATTATTTGAATAGTTTTCATTATTTGAAGGTTTTTGAATTTTCTTTATTTGGCTATCAATCATTGCATTTAATTTATCAATTAGGTCAGGTACTAAATCAAGTAATTTGTCAAGTGAAGAACTGTGCTCTATTGGAAGTAGTTTTACTCCTGTTTGTTGTACTACAATAAATGCTATTGGGCTAATACTTACTCCTGCGCCTGAACCTCCTCCAAATGGCATCCTTGTATCATTTTGTATATTATTCATTTCTTTAGGATTTCCTTGCATTTTGCCTTTAAATTCACTGCCTCCTGCTGCAAATCCAAAATTCACTTTAGAAATTGGAATGATTACAACATTATTATTAGTTTGAATTGGTTCTCCTATAATTGTATTAACATCAACCATTTCTTTGATTGAGTTCATTGCTGTATTCATTAATCCTTCAATTGGATATACACTCATATTAACTCTCCTTTACTTTATATTTACTGGTATTATTTACAAATAAATTAGATTTATACATTAAAAGTTTCTTAATTACTGATAGTATTCTAATTGTTATTTTAATCCCTATGGCTAAACTAAATACAATTTCTTCGCTATAAACAGGTTCAACCTTATATTTAAAATTTTTGTTTATATATTTTTCTTGTTTTTCTTCATTCTTGTATATTTTAATTCTATCTTCTGTTATAACATTTAATCCAATTGCAATTATAATCATAACTACTGTTGAGGCTAATGCTGTACAATATGCATTATTTAATCCCAACTTCATATCAATATTTATATTGTCTATTAGTAAATGATTATTTGATATATCAGTAATTATTGCTTTTATTAACTCTTTATCTTTTCCTTCTATTTTAAATTTTCTACGCTTTTTTTCAATCATATTTTTTAGTTTTTTGTTATTAATAACAAGTATAGTAATTGGCAAAATGTTAAAAACTTTTAATTGGATTATTACTTTTATTTCAATATAATTTGGTATTTTTTTATATTGTTTTTCTACAACATGATTAACAATAGTAGTAATTGTATTAGCATTGTCCATCTTGAATTTTTTGACTTGTACTGTAACTGATGAAAATGCAAATATTACTACTAATAGCAAAATAGCTATTAATATAAAATAAATACAATAATAAAAAACTATCACTTTATTTTCTCCTAGTGATAGTTTTTCCATATTTTCGCTTCTTATACTTTTGAATATTACAATTTATCATTAATAATGTTTTTATAGTGTTCTCTTTTCTTTTTTTGAACTTCAATATTTCCGAAAAGACGTTCTTGTGTTGTTACGACTTTGCTTCTTCTTGACATTTCAAGTAGTCCTGAAAACGCAGTTACTACTTCTTGTGGTTTACATTTGTCTAACGAAAATAATCTATTAAATACAAAATGTGACTTCTTAATTAATTCTTTATACATTGTTTTTATTGTATCTCCAACAGCATAGTTTTCAATTATAGCAATCTTTTCTACGTTTTTTGCATTCTTGTTCATTTTTGTTGTTATTTTATGTATTATTGTTTCATATATTTCAGCTAAATTATGATAATCTTCATTTACTTCTAAATTTAATTCTGGTAATTGTATTTTTTCCTTTATATTTCTAAATATTCTTTTATTGTTTTTTTCATACATTGACTTAAATTTAGATGTACTGTCCTTATATTTTTTATACTCAATTATTCGTTGTATAAGTTCTTCCTCTGAAAGCATTTCATCATTACTTTCTTGACGTGGTAGAAGCTTTTTAGATTTTATATATAATAGATTTGATGCCATTAGCAGAAATTCACTAGTAAGCTCTAAATCTAGTTGTTCCATTTCTTTTATGTATTCAATATATTGGTCTGTTATTTCATTTATGTTAACTTCATATATATCCATTTTATTTTCGTCAATTAAATGACATAATAAATCTAATGGCCCTTCAAAATTTTCAATCTTTATTCTATATTTATTAGTCTCTAATGTTAATATACTCTGCATTATAAAGCTTCCCCTTTCAATGCTTCTTTTATGTTTTCACTGTTGTAGCCTTTCCTCATTAAAAATCCTTTAATTTCACTTTTATCCATTGTTTTTAATTTTTTACTTACAATGTTCTTTGCTGATTTTACTTCGTACTCTTTTAATATGTCATATTGTTTTTGAAAATATTCATCTATAATATTACTTTTTAATCCCTTTGATAATAGTTTGTATTTAATCTCTTTAAGTGACATATCTTTTATTGCCATATATTCATTTATAGTTCTCTCAATATATGAGTTATCGTTTATATATCCTAATTCAATTAAATTTTCTATTACTTCATTCAATATCTCTTTGTCAAATAAATTCTCAAACTTTTTTTTAACTTCTTCTGCAGTTCTTTTTTTATAAAATATATATTTTAAAACTCTAGTTTTTACTTTGTCAAATTGTTCAACTTCCTCAAATGACTTTTTATTTAGTGTAGATTTGCTATTGATTTCCTTAATCAATTCTTCTTTGTTACACCTATGTAATGAGTTTTTTTCTTTAAAAGAACTGCTCTTATTATTCTTTAGCTTCTTTTTACTTAGTTGTGCATTTATTTCTTCTAAACTATTATATGTATTAATCTTCTAGCTCCTCCTCGTTAAATTCCTCTTCTTCGTTTTCTTCTTTAGCAGGTGCATCTTCAGCAAGGCTTTGCTCGAATGCTGTATTAAAATTATCTCTAACTTTCTTTTCAATTTCTTGCATCACTTTTGGATTGTCTTCTAAATATTTCTTTGCATTTTCGCGCCCTTGTCCAATTCTATTTCCATCATATCCAAACCATGAACCGCTCTTTTCAATTATATCTAAATTTACTGCTAAATCAAGTATATTTCCTGATTTAGAAATTCCTTTTCCATAAATTATATCAAATTCAGCCTCTCTAAATGGTGGTGCAACTTTATTCTTTACAACTTTAACTCTTGCTCTGTTTCCAAGTACTTCTCCATCTTGCTTTATGTTTTCAATTTTTCTGATATCTAATCTAACTGATGAATAGAATTTTAGTGCACGTCCACCTGGAGTAGTTTCAGGGTTTCCAAACATTATACCTACTTTTTCTCTTAATTGATTTATAAATACAATTACACTGTTTGATTTATTGATAACACCAGCTAGTTTACGTAATGCTTGTGACATTAATCTTGCTTGAAGTCCAACATGTGCATCTCCCATATCTCCATCAATTTCTGCTTTTGGAACAAGTGCTGCAACAGAGTCTACTATAATTATGTCAATAGCTCCTGAGCGAACTAAAGCCTCTGCTATCTCTAATCCTTGCTCTCCAGTATCAGGTTGCGATACTATTAAATTATCTATATCAACGCCTAAATGCTTTGCATATACAGGGTCTAAAGCATGCTCTGCATCAATAAAGGCAGCCTCTCCTCCCATTTTTTGAGCTTCAGCAATCATGTGTAATGCAAGTGTAGTTTTTCCTGAAGATTCAGGTCCAAATATTTCTATTATTCTTCCTTTAGGAATTCCACCTATTCCTAATGCAATATCGAGGCTTAATGCTCCTGTTGGTATTGCCTCAATATTCATTGATGAATAATCTCCTAATTTCATTATTGAGCCTTTTCCAAATTGTTTTTCAATTTGTCCCATTGCAGCTTCAAGTGCCTTTTGTTTCTCTAAATTCATTTTTTCGTTTTCTGTTTCTTTTTTACTCATTTTATTTCTCCTTTTCTCTCACTTACTAAATGTGATTTTATAAATATCATTTACTAATCTTTATATGTTCTACTTATTTATTATGTATAAGTTAAAAATCAGTTTTAATAGCTTCTCTAAACGTGTGTTCGATATTATTATACAATATTTTATTTTTTTGTCAATAGTTTCAGCGAACATTTTTTTGCTTTTATTTCTTTTCTTGTATATTCAGCTATTTTCAAGTATAGTATTTTTTAAAGAAATCCTTTTATGTATACCTATCTCTAGTATTTTTCTATGTTTTATGTATACTTCAATATACTAAACTTATGTTATTATGTATACTTTTATACTTGTCTGTACCATTCAAAGAAGTCATAATATGTAAAGTATGAATTTGGACTAAATTCCCCCCCCATATTAGCATTTAAGATTAATATTCCTTTGTTCCTGTATAATCCAATATATGGTACATCTTCATTTGCAATTTTTTGTATTTCTGTAAAATTATCAACTGAATGAAGTTTTGCTTTTATATCTTCGTTATTGTAATTTGCAATATTATTATCACCATAGAAATAGGATAAGTCAGGAGTTATAGAATTATTTATTCCAGTTAAAATCATTTGATAATTTTTATTTTGTAAATAATCATAATATTTATCATTATTTACATTAATTACATTTATAACTATCCCTACATCAGCAAGTTGCTTTTTTATATTGTTAGCAACATTTATCCTTTCTTGATTTCCTTCATTTACTATTAAATTTAAAACTAATTTTCTCACATATCCATTTATACTTTTTTGCCATCTATTATTTACATATGTCCATCCATCATCTTGAAGTATTTTTTTGGCTTCATCTTGATTTTGGCTTATTACGCCTTCTCCATTATAAAGATAACTTCCATAATCTAGTGGTCCATTAGTTACAAATTTTGAGTTTCCTAAAACAGATGATACTATGTCATTTTTGTTTATTGAATAATTAATCGCTTTTCTTACAGCTTTATTTGTAAGAATTGTGTCATCACAATTAAAACTTAAAAAATCATAGCTTCTTCCTCTATATTCTTTTTTATTATATCCTATAGTTCCAACATAATCATTGTAATTTGCCATATAAGTATTTATTATGTCAATATTGCCTAATTTAAAAGTATTAAACATCTCTCCTACTGCATTATACTTGTGAATTGTTATTGATGATGTTTTTGGCATTTTAGTATTTATATTTCTCCATCTGTCGTTTCTAATTAACAGAATATTATCATCATCAATACTTGCTATTTTGTACATGCCAGTCCCCATTGGTATTTTACTAGAATTTTTGAAATCTTCATTGAAATAATATGTGCTTGATAATATTGGAAAGTCCAAGTAAAACTCTATAAAATCTACATTGCGATTTAATTTTATTATTGCAGTTTCTGAGTCAGGAGTTTCAACGCTTTCAATACATTCAACATTTGATGAATATATTGAACCTCCCTCTTTTATTTTTTCAATTGTAAATTGTATATCTTTTGCAATAAAGCTTGTCCCATCTTGCCATTTAATTGAATTATCAATTGTAATTTTATATGTTGTATCGTCTATCTTTTCAAAAGTTTTTGCTAGACATGCTCGCACATGATAGTCTTCTGTAATTTCTACTAATGGCTCAAAAATAAGTTTGCTTATATTTATTATTTCTTTATTCCTTGTTAAAAGTGGATTCATTGTGTCGAAATTTGATATTCCCATTTTTATGTTTTCTACAACACTTATTTCGCTTTCAATTTTATTCTGATTTTCTTCTTCTATTATTTCTTCAGTGTTGTTATTTTTACTATAATATAATATATATACTGCTCCAATAGCTAATCCAATAACTACGATAGTAAATATGTATTTAAATATATTATTGTTGCTTGATTTCATATTTTCCCCTTCATATATTTTAAATTATTACTTTTATATAAATTACGCTATTATTCCTAACTTGCTTGTTACATAATATACTAAGAATTTGACTTTTTCAAGTATTTTTATATAAAAAAAGGCACAAAAATACTGTAATATTTTTATGCCCCTCATTTAATTATAATTTACAGAATACTTTTATCTTGATTCTACAATTAACTTTATTCCTGTTCTGTCTTCCCCCTCTACTTGTACTTCTGCAAATGCTGGTATGCATACTAAATCTACTCCAGCTGGTGCTACAAATCCTCTTGCTATTGCTACTGCCTTTACCGCTTGATTTAGTGCGCCTGCTCCAATCGCTTGCATTTCTGCCTTATTTGCTTCCTTTACCATTCCTGCAATAGCTCCTGCTACTGAGTTTGGATTTGATTTTGATGAGATTTTTAAAACTTCCATTATTTCCTCCTATATTATTTTTGTTTGGTTTGTAATTACATATATATTTATAATACATTTGGAAAAATTTGTCTAGTATTTTTGGTAAATTTATGTAATTTTTCATCGACATATTTTGACATTTTAAGTATTTATTCGGTATATCCTATTAGTTTTGTTAGTTATATCATCTATTTCAAAAACTACGCCATTTAATTTGCAGTCGCCCTCTGCTAATTTATATCTCTCTGGAATTGATGTTACAAACCTTTTTATTGACACCTCTTTATCCATTCCTATTACCGATTCAATTGGTCCTGTCATTCCAATATCAGTTATGTATCCTGTACCTTTTTCAAGTATTCTTTCATCTGCTGTTTGTACATGTGTGTGTGTACCATATAATGCGCTTATTTTTCCATCTAAAAAATATCCCATTGCTATTTTTTCAGCAGTTGCTTCTGCGTGGAAATCAACTACAATTATGTCAACATTAATATGCTTTATAATTTCTTCAGCAACTGTAAATGGATTATTTGATAATACTGGCATGTCAGTTCTTCCTATTAAATTTATAACTGCAATTTTTTTATTATTTTTTTCAATTATTGTATACCCATGTCCGAGGAACTCCTTTAGAGTAATTTGCAGGTCTAATCAATTTTTGATTTGTTATAAATGAAAATATATCTTTTTTGCCCCAAGTATGATTTCCCATTGTTAAAACATCAATTTGCAATTTACATAATCCATTAAATATTTTTGTTGATATTCCCATTCCTCCTGCAACATTTTCAGCATTTACAATTGTAAAATCTATATTTTCCGCTTCTTGTATATTAGGTAAATCTGTCTTCAACTTTTCAAAGCCATTTTCTCCTACCAAATCTCCTATTGCTAAAACTTTCATTATTAATTCTCTCTTTCTTTTTAAGTACCTATTTTATATATACAGCATATACAGACCTATAAGCAAAATCAATAATTTGACATACACATAGGTCTGCTTTATTTTATATTACTACGTTATAAATCTTTCCTGGAATGTAAATTTCTTTTTTTATTTCTTTTCCTTCTAATATGCTTTGTACTTTTTTATCTTTTTTAATTTCTTCTAACATTTCTTCTGGTGTTAGTGCCGTGCTTACTGACACACATGCCTTTAATTTACCATTTACTTGTATTGGTATGTTTTTCATTCCACCTTTTAGTTCTTGTTCATTTACTTCTGGCCATGAATAATTGTATAGTTCATCAGTATGGCCTAAAGTTTCCCATTGCTCTTGTGCAAAATGAGGTGCCAAAGGTGATATTACTTTTATCAAAGTTTCAAATGTATCTTTTACTATTTCAGTATTTATTTCATCATTTGCTAGATATTCATTTATTGCATTTAATAATTCCATACTTCTTGCTATAGCAGTATTAAATTGGAATATCTCAATATCTCTTGTCATTGATTTTATAGTATTGCTTTTAACTCTAAGTAATTCTTGCTCTGGCATTCCTTTACTTGTTGTTCCTTCTTTTAGATTGTTAATTTTTTCAGTAGCGCTTTCAATTCTTGAGAAATATTTTGTCATTGCTTCTATTCCTTTGTCATCCCAAGGTCCACCTTTGCAATAATCAAATCCAAACATTAAGTACATTCTAAATACGTCTGCTCCATATTTGTCAACATATTCATCAGGAGAAACTGTATTTCCTTTGCTCTTACTCATCTTATTTCCATCAGGGCCTAATATCATTCCTTGGTGAATTAGTTTTTTAAATGGCTCATCAAAATCTAAATATCCTAAGTCTTTTAAAGCTTTAGTAATAAATCTTACATATATTAAGTGCATTGCTGCATGTTCTTTTCCACCAACATATACATCTATTGGTGCTACTTTATTTATTATATCTTTGTTAAATGCTTCTTTGTCATTTTTAGCACATGGATATCTTAATTCATACCATGATGAACATACAAATGTGTCAAGTGTGTCTGCTTCTCTTGTAGCTTCTCCTCCACATTTTGGACATTTACAATGCATAAATTCTTCTGACTTTTTAAGTGGTGATACTCCATCTGGTTTAAATTCTACATTATAAGGTAATAGTACTGGTAAATCCTCTTCTGGAACTACAACTGTTCCACATTTATCACAATATACTATTGGAATTGGAGCTCCCCAATATCTTTGTCTTGATACTAGCCAATCTTTAAGTCTATAATTTATTGTTTTTTCTCCAAGTCCTTGTTTATTTAAGTCTTCGACTATTTTATTTTTTGCTTCTTTAGTAGTTAATCCATCATATTGGTTACTATTTTTTAGAATTCCATATTCACAATATGGTAATGTATATTCATCTGTTTCATTTTTAGGCTTTATTACTTCTTTTATTGGCAACTTATATTTGCTTGCAAATTCATAATCTCTTTCGTCATGTGCTGGAACTGCCATAACTGCACCCGTTCCATAATCTTCTAATACGTAGTCTGCTATCCAAATTGGAACTTTGTCGCCATTTACTGGATTTATTGCATATGCTCCTGTAAATGTTCCTGTTTTTTCTTTTTCTGTTGACATACGTTCTATTTCATTTAATTTTGATGTTTGTAAAATATATTCTTCTACTTTTTCTTTACATTCTGGTGTTGTTATTTCTTGTACTAGTTGACTTTCTGGTGCAATTACCATATATGTTACACCATTTAAAGTATCCGGTCTTGTTGTAAATACTTTTATATTGTGTTTTCCATCTTCTGTTTTGAAGATTATTTCAGCTCCTTCTGATTTTCCTATCCAGTTATATTGTACTTTTTTTGTTGACTCTGGCCAATCTATTTTTTCAAGTCCTTTTAATAGGTCTTCTGCATAATCTGTTATTTTGAAAAACCATTGACTTAGTTTTTTCTTAACGACTGCTGTTCCACACCTTTCACATTCTCCATTTATTACTTGTTCGTTTGCTAAAACTGTTTTACAGCTATCACACCAGTTTACAGGTGCTTCTTTTTTATAAGCTAGTCCTGCTTTATATAATTGTACAAATAACCATTGTGTCCATTTATAATAATCGGGCATACATGTTTCTAGAGAGTAATTCCAATCATAGCTTACTCCCATTTCGTCTAATTGTCTTTTCATTGTTTCTATATTTTTTAAAGTTGAGTCTTCTGGATGTATTCCTGTTTTTATTGCATAGTTTTCTGCTGGTAGACCAAATGCATCAAATCCCATTGGGTGAAATACATTGTATCCTTGCATTTTTTTAAAACGTGCAAATGAGTCTGCTGGTGCAAAATTAAACCAGTGTCCTAAGTGTAGTTTTGCTCCAGAAGGATATGGTAACATTTCCATTGTATAGAATTTTTCTTTTTCACTGTTTGGGTTATATTTATATAATCCATCTTTTTTCCATTTATCTTGCCATTTTTTATCAATCTCTTTTGAATACTTCATAATCTCTCCTCCTTACACACTGCACTTATTTTACCACAGTTTGGGTTAATTGGCAATAATAAAAGCTGTAAAATATTAATTTCATAAGACTCAAAAAATGAGCAATTTCTGGATTTATTTTCCTAGAATTTAGCTCATTTTTATTAAGTGTTGGGCGGAAGATTTCGTCCTATACCCCTTTATTGTCAATGTTTTTAAGAAAAATGCCCATACCTAAGTTATTTCCTTTTTCTTACTGCTCTTTTTGTCGTAATTTACATAATGATTATAGATCTAGAGGAACTACCGGGCAGTCCCCAAACGTGAGGCTATTGTCGGCGGTCACGCGGCTCGAATACACATAGCACACATAGTTGTTGCTATAAGACGAAGGCAAAGCCAACCACTGATATGAACCTGTTGCTATTACTGCACTTTGTGGAATGCTTGTATTTACTACTATTGTACCTTGAGTAGCTGTTAAACTTCCTCCGTTTATCGTATACCCATATCCATTTGCATTCTGTATTCCACATCCTATTGGTGCTCCCCCTATTGCATAACTTGAATATGTTGAGTTTCTATAACTTCCAAAGTTTGTTTGTTCATAAAATCCTGCTGCCATTTTTTCATTTTCCAAATCTATTGCACTTCCATTACTTGCTGCTGCCCATTTTGGATTTAGTTGTTTCATATAATTTACTGCTGTTGTTGGTGGTGTTGTTGTTCTATAACTACTATATGGATTTACTGTTTTACTACTATCACAGTCTCTCTTCAAGTATATTGTTCCTGCTCCATCTCCAAACTCTCCACTTGCATC
>CAQYCU010000041.1:0-4025 GCA_948919095.1 uncultured Clostridia bacterium
GTTGCAATTATCCAAGGATTTGTTCCTCCCATATATGTATCATTTTGAAAACGTAAATATCCTCCTAGATATGTTCTTAATGTCATATTAATTTGTTCAACTGTATTTTGTATTACTTTTTCATCTGGGTCAAATACTTCAAATGGTACTACTGCTCCCATTATACTAATGTCTGTTAGACAATCTTTTGTATTTCTAACTAGTACTTTCTTTTGTTTATCATATAATTTATCCATTATATATGCTCTTATTTCTCTTTTTAGTTCTTTATATTTTGTCGTCTTATTTAGCATATCATCTCTTTTTAATCTATTATTTTGATAACTGTCTTTTAATTCTTCATATATCTTTATCATTGAATTTAGTGCACCATATATTGCAGATACTGAATATAAATGGACTCCTTCATTCATTTCCCATAGGTCATAACTTGGATGTTTATATATTTGGTCCCTTTCTTTATATTTATATTCTTTCTCAAGTTCTATTCTTACTAAATCATCTTTTTCTTCTTTTTCTAAAACAAAGTTTATATACTTAACTAAAAATGCTGTAGCTTTTTCAATCATTTTCAAATTTTCTTTTAAAAAGTTTATGTCTTTTTTTCCATGTTTTCTGGTCGATTGTTTGTAATATTGGTATGCTCCCCATACTACTATTGCTGTTTCATCAATTTGATATCCCCAACAAGGTGCAAGGGTTCCATCTGTATAAAATCTTTGCTCCCACATTCCTGTATCGTCTTGTGCTTTTTTCAAGAATACTTCATAATACTTTTTACAATATTCATCAAAGTTTAGGTAATTAATTCCATCATATACCATTATGACATCTCTTGGCCAACTATATGAATATCTTCCACAATTATCTCTTTCTTCGTCTACTTCAACTGATGCTGATATTGCTCCTGTTTTTTCATTTGTTATTAATGGCATATATAAAATTGTTCTTTTGTATGTTTGAATTAATTTGTTCATATAATCTGAACCATCTGGCTTTAACTTAAATGTATCGTGTTTATCAACAAACTTTTTCCAATATTCTTCTATTTTAGTAATTTCTTTGTTTACATTTATCTTTTTTAGTTCTGCTATTTTTTCTTTTATCATGTTAACATTAGTTGCATCATATGTTAAAAAGGTTAATATACTAATTTCTGTTTTTTCTCCTGGCTTTAATGTTCCTAAATCATAACTTATTGCTGCGTCAGGTGACATACCTATATAGTCTTTATCATTTATAACACCTGAATTTATGTTTCTTTCACAGTCATTTAATTGATGACTTAATAATTTATTTTTTGATACCATTACACATGTAAAATTATGTGCATATTGAATTAATGAATCATCAGTACATAAGCTTCCTGCCATATTATTAAAGGATGACATTAATTTTGAGTGTATTAAAAAGTTTATTTTTAAGTCTATTGAATGATTATTTTCAAATGTGTATTTTTTTATTAGTATATCTTTATTTATCATTGCACAGTCAGTTTGTTTTATTTTTAAATTAAAGTATGTATTTTCAATTTCTGTATTTAATATATTTGTATCCTCTGTATAATATTGATTATACCTGTTATTTACATCATTATGTAAATATATTATATTTGAATCATTTATTTTCAAACCCACATGAAAAAATTCTACATATTGCCTAAAATCTGGTAATGGATAGTATAGACGTAATAGTTCTCCATATTTGCTAAAACTTGCTGTTATATTTTTATTTCCAATAAATGCATCATTAAAATATTTCTTCTTCATTCGAATTCTCCTTGTTTTTTCACTTAAATTTTGCTAATTACATTTTTAGTAATTAGCAAAATATTTTATAGTAAACCATATAATGATTTGTAATCACTCATGGTGATAGCATAATCATTTATTTTCCGTTCATTATTTGTATAATTTGTGTTCGTAAGTCATTTACTCTATTATTTAATTTTGCCATGTCTTCATCTGAGCTTGTTGAAAGTCTAATATCTTCTTTTAAAGCATGTTTCATTTGTTCTAGCTCAGTTTCAAGATTTTGCATTTTTTCAATTAATTCTAATTTATCTAATTCTTTTTGTGCTGGATTTGTAAATCTTTGTTCAACTTCTAGTCCTTCATCTAGCGTATATTCTTGTCCATATTCTGGAATATGAATTTCTACACCATCAATTTCTTTTTTTAATTTTCCCTCTAATGTAATCTGTGCATCTGGGTCACCATGCACTAAAAATATATGTTTTGGCATTCTACTATTAAATGATGCAACAAAGCTTAGTAAGCCAGTTTGGTCAGCATGTCCTGAAAATCCCTCTATGTATTCTACTCTTGCATTAACAGAGAATTCTTCTCCTAAAACTTTTACTGTTTTTTCACCATCTACAATTCTTCTTCCAAGTGTTCCATTTGCTTGATATCCAACAAATAGAATTGTATTCATTGGATTCCATATATTATGTTTTAAGTGATGCTTTATTCTACCTACATCGCACATTCCACTTGCTGATATTATTATACAAGGTTCTTCTGATTCATTTAAGGCTTTTGAGTCTTCTACACTTTGAGTAAACTTTAATCCTTGAAATTCTAGTGGATTGTCTCCTCTTTTAATAAATTCTTTTATTTCATCTGAAAATAAATTCATGTTTTTTCTAAATATTTCTGTTGCTGATACAGCAAGAGGACTGTCAACATATACTGATACTTTCATTAACATTTCATATTTCTTTTGAAATTCTTTATCATCAGTATGCTGGTCTTTTATTTTATTTAATTCATATAGTATTTCTTGTGTTCTTCCTACTGCAAATGATGGTATTACGACTGTGCCACCTCTTGATATTGTTTCATATACTATATCAAGAAACATTTCAGCTTTCTCATCATTCCTTTGATGTAGTCTATCTCCATATGTTGATTCCATAACTAAATAATCAGCACTATCTATCATTGTAGGACTTGCAAGTAATGGTATATCATTATTTCCAATATCTCCTGTAAATACTATTTTTTGTTGTTTTCCACCTTCTGTTATCCATACCTCAATGATGCTTGAGCCTAACATATGTCCTGCATCATTAAATCTAATAGTTATTCCTTCTGCTACGTCTATTAATGAATCGTATTTTTCTGGCTCAAATATTTCCATACAGTCTATTGCGTCTTTTGCAGTATATAAAGGTTCTAGTAATTCTTTCTTTCCTGCTCTTCTTCTTTTCTTATTTTTTATTTCCATTTCAGTTTCTTGTATATGTCCACTGTCTGGTAGCATTATTGAACATAAATCACAAGTTGCTTTTGTTGCATATACTGGTCCCTTAAAACCATCTTTATATAGTTTTGGTATTCTTCCAGAGTGGTCAATATGAGCATGTGTAAGTAACATAAAGTCAATACTTCTTACATCATAGTCAAATGGTTTATCATTCAATAATTCTTCCTTCATATTTCCTTGATGTAGTCCACAGTCAACTATAAATCTTTTTCCAGCTCCTTCTACTAAAAAGTTTGAGCCTGTTACAGCTTTTGTTGCTCCTAAAAAAGTTATTTTCATTCGTTTTCTCCCATCTATATAAATATTTTTCTTCGTTTGCTTTTTCTAATTTCTATTGTTGTACCTTCTTGCAAAACAACGTCATATTGGTTTTCTAACATATCTCCATCATATAATTCAACTTTTATTACATTTCCTAAAGCCCCAAGTTTTATGTATAAATTTTGAAGATTTATAACTTGTGAGTTAAATATTCCTTTTAGTAATCTGTAATCTAATAAGTCATTGTTTGATACTGGTGCTATTATTCTATTTCTAATCGCTTTTGCAATTAGTTTCTCTTCTATATCATTTAAGTTCATTTGGCAGTTTGGTAAAAATTTCAAATACCTTGTTTCATATATTAAGTCTAAAATTTTCCTTTTATCTGTTGTATTATCAATTATCATTTCAAAATGTTTTAAAAATTCTTTTTGTAATTTTGTTATATCTGTTTGCCCTTCATACATTTTTATTTCATATTGTATTCTTTCTCT
>CAQYCU010000041.1:4125-12533 GCA_948919095.1 uncultured Clostridia bacterium
AAAAAATTCTGGACTAACAAAGCTTTTTATTCTTTCAACATTTACATTTTCTAGCAATTCATATCCTAGTAAAAATAATAAAAATGTATATACAATATTACACTCTGTACTTTCTATTTCATTTGGAAGTATATACCAAGACCATCCATTAAAATCTCTTATAACTTCTGAATTAGAAATACATTTTCCAATATTTATTGTTGTTACAATTGCATTATCTTCCATGCTCCTGCCATTCATAATTGGTGGTAGTGCAATTTTAGATATTCCATATAGAAGTGTTTTTTCGTTTGGATATGATATTACTTTTTTTAATTCTGTTTTCATATCTTCTTCAGTTTTTATTGTGCATTTATTTTCTTTTAATTCTTGTTCCTCCTGACTTCTAGGTTCAGCAATTACTATATCTTGGCATTCTGATTGTACACTATTAACTATTGATTTTATGAATTCGTCTTTATTAGGTACTTCTCTTTTTACTGTTTGAAAATTATTATAACTATCTTCTATTTTATAAAGCATACTAAGTAGAAGGTTTTCTGCATCTTGCTTAAAACCTTTTTTTTCTGCAATATCAGCTAATTCTTCATTGTAATCTACAGCTAGTATTTTTTTTCTCACAGCTCCCTCCTTAATTATATAATCGTTTGTCTAGTTGGAAAAGAATTAAATTTTGGCAAGGCAAATTTTATTAAAAAGGCAAAGGCGCATATATGTAATATGTAAATGCGTTTTTAATAAAATTTAACGCCGACAAAATTGTAATTATTTTTCAGCAGGCTCCTCTGTAGGTGCCATCTTCAGCTCTTGCCATCTCTCTCTTGACATTAATACTTCACGTGGCTTACTTCCTTGATATCCTGAAATTATTCCTCTTTCTTCCATTTGGTCAATAATTCTTCCAGCTCTTGCATATCCTACTTTTAATCTTCTTTGTAAAAATGAAGTTGATGCTTGCTGAGTTTCAACGCATATTTCAATTGCATCATCAAGTAATGCATCTGTTCCATCATCGTCATCATCTGCACCTTTTGCTGGTTTTTCGGGCTCATTTGCACTTTCAATTTTCTCAATTATATTTTCATCATATACAACTTCGCCTTCATTTCTTATAAACTTAACAATATTTTCCACTTCTTTGTCAGATACAAAAGCTCCTTGTATTCTAACTGGTTTTGGTGCACCTGATGGATAAAATAACATATCACCTTTTCCAAGTAATTTTTCAGCTCCAGCACTATCAAGTATTGTTCTAGAGTCGACTTGTGATGATACCGCAAATGCTATTCTTGATGGGATATTTGCTTTAATTATACCTGTAATTACGTCTACTGATGGCCTTTGTGTTGCTATTACTAAGTGCATACCTGCTGCTCTTGCCATTTGAGCAAGTCTACAAATTGCATCTTCTACTTCCTTTGCGGCTACCATCATTAAGTCAGCAAGCTCATCTATTATTATAACTATCTGATGCATTTTGTCTTCGCCTGCTTTTTCAGCATATTCATTGTATCCTTTTATATCTCTAACCTTTTTCTCTGCAAATAAACTGTATCTTTTTACCATCTCTTGTACAGCCCACTCTAAAGCTCCTGCTGCCTTCTTAGGGTCTGTTACAACAGGTATTAATAAATGTGGTATTCCATTATATACTGATAACTCAACTACTTTTGGGTCTACCATTAATAATTTTACATCACTTGGTTTAGCCTTGTAAATTATGCTCGTAATCATTGTATTTATACATACAGATTTACCAGCCCCTGTACTTCCTGCAATTAGTAAATGAGGCATCTTAGCAATATCTGTAACTATCTCTTCTCCTGCAACATCTTTTCCAAGTGCAAATGCAAGCTTTGATTCACTTTCAATAAATTTATCAGACTCAATTATTTCTCTTAGTGCAACTACTGATTTTGCTTTATTTGGTACTTCTATTCCTACAGTATGTTTTCCTGGTATTGGAGCCTCTATTCTTATTGTTTCGGCTTCTAAACTTAATGCTATATCGTCTGCTAAGTTTGCAATTTTGCTTACTCTAACGCCTTCTGCTGGCGCTAGTTCATATCTCGTAATGGCTGGGCCAACTGATACATTTTCAACTTTTGCTGATACTCCAAAACTATATAATGTTTTTCTAAGTTTTTCAGCAACTGCAAGTAGTGCTTTTCTACTACTAACAGCATCATTTCCAGTGCCTTTTTGCATTAGTTCTATTGGTGGAAATTCATAATTTATTTCAGCTTCTGTTAATGTATGTTGAAGTTGTAATACTTCTTTAGTTTTTGTTTCTTTTTCCACTTCTTTTTGTTCAAATAATCCTGAACTATCAGGCTCTGAATTTTGTGTGTTTTCAGATTTTACTGTTTCTCCATCTACGTCCATATCTGATAATTTAAAATTCTTTGCTTTTGTAAATTTGCTAACTAATCCTTTTTTCGTTGATGTATTAAAATTAGGTACATCTATTGTAGAGCCTGACTTTGCATTAGCATTCTTTTGTATATCATTTAAATTAATCGTGATTTGTTCATCTAAGTCTTCTACTTTTTTGTTCTTTTTATCTTTCCATTTTTCTTGTGGTTCAATTTCAATTGCATCTTCTCTAATTACACGCTCTTTTTTATATTTTTGTCTCTCAGCCTTTCTTTGTTCCATTTTATCTATTGATTTTGATATTGCTTCTGCTGGATGAAGACTAAATATAAATACTACTAAGACAGTAATTAATCCAAGCACTGCAATTACTGTTCCTGTTGTTCCAAGCATGTTTACTAAAGGTGTTGCTACTGCTGTTCCAAGCACACCTCCTCCAATATCTCTTGAACCTAAATCATAAGCTTTTGATAAAATTGTATTCCAATCTGACGATATTTCAATATTTCCTTTCGATATTTGACTACATGAAAACACACAATCTATTAAAACTAATATTACTAAAAACATTACTAGTTTTTTTGAGTAATATTTTGTATCTTTTTCATGTGCAATATATATAGCTATTGCACCAAGTCCAATTGGCAATAAATATTTAATATACCCTAATATACCACCTAAAGCTGGTGCTAGAGTTTGTCCTAATTTTCCTTGTTTTGTATATATTAATACAGCTGAAAGTACTGCTATTACTAGAAGTACTGTTACTGTTATATTTAATTTTCTTGTCTCTTCTTGTTTTTTCTTTTTCCCCTTACCTCTTGGCATTTCTCCTCCTAAAGTAATAGAATTTTCTGTACATATTTATACATTTTTGATTATATATTAAAAAAATTATAAAATCAATAGTTTGCTATATTAAAACTACAAAAATTATAAATATAATTCTCCCTTTTTTATAACAAAAATTATTTTTATGAATATTATATTTTAATTAGTAAATACTATTTTTTGAAAATGGAGGATTTTATGATTTCGCTTTGCATAAAAATTAATAATGACGATGTTTTGGATTATCTGGTAAATGAAATTAATAAAACTACAATTTCAAAAATTACTTGTAAAAGACATAAATTTAAAGTATATGAAAATGTTATTGTTCATTATCAAGGTGATGATTGTGAAAGTTTTTTTAATTATATTTCCACAGCAATTACTAATGCAATCACTTTGTTTTTTGAAGATAGATTGGTAAGAGATTTAATAGATTTAAATTATTTTTACTTTAGTATTCCTGATAAAAAAGTTATTTTTGAAGAGTATAAATTACTAAAAAGTAATAGATTAAAGAAAAGCTCTACATTATCTAATAATAAAGAAGATTCTTTATTTTTTAACTTAGTTTTCCCATCTGTTAAAGAATATGTCATGTCTAATAAAGTCTTATTACTTACTGGGTTTGTAAATTTCAGATTAAAAGATTACATTCTATCTTTAGAGGATTTGGTTGCAGAGGCTGTTAATCAATATGTTATTGATAAAGAATATCTAAAATTTGTTGATTTACTTAGGGGATATGTTAATTCTAAAATTCCTGAAGATTTAGTTTTGAATTTAATTTATGTTAATTCAGAGGGAATATTAATTACTGATGATGGTGAGTTTGTAAAACTTGAGGATTTTGGCTCTTCATACTTTTCTGATATATCATTTTCCAAAAATGATTATATATTAAATACATTAGTTGGTCTTATCCCTAGTAAAATTATGATACATCTAATTTCTCCCAAAGATCAATTCATAAAAACTATTGAACTTATTTTTGAAGATAAAGTCGAATACTGCACTGGCTGTGAATTATGTAACGCATACAAATTGTTAAATTTACATTGAGTATATAGATAGCTAACTTAGCTAATTCTATATACTCATCATATTTACATAACTTATTTATAATTTATATTGCTTACTTTTTATTGGTAATTTTTTAATTTCTCATTTAATTTATTAAATACTTTTTCTATCATCCAAGGTTCACTTGATTCTTTTGCAATATCTTCTAACTTAACCCATTTAACACCACTATTTTCATCTTCTTGTATTGTTAAAGTATCATTTTCATCTACTTCTAATAAATATGTTAAATTTAAGTGTACATGAGATGCTACATATTTTTCTCTTCGTACATGTCCATGAACACAAGCAATTTCTAGTGAAAATATGTCATCTGTAACTGGTTTTATATGTTTTACCCCAGTTTCTTCTTTAAGTTCACGTATTGCTGTCTGTAATAAGTCACTTTCTCCATCAGCATGTCCTCCAGACCATGTCCATGATTTATATATATTATGATATACAAATAATACTTTTGTTCTTTCCTTATTTACTGCCCATGATGATGCAGTAAAGTGACCAAATTCATTATCTCTTGTTAAAACATCGTCAAATGTGTTCATATACTTTAACATTATCTCTTTGTCTTTCTCTTCTTGTTCATTATATGGTTTATAATTTTCAATCTGCTCTTTTAAGTTCATTTTATTGCTCCTCTTATTTGTTATCTTTTTACTGTTTTACAAATATTTTTTATTTTAATTAATATATTAAGTTCTTATTGTATTTTTCTCTTTTGTAGGAAGTAACAGAAAAATGCCATTAATTGGTCTGGCAAAATTTTTGCAAGCAATCTTGAAATCCATATAGAAAGTCCTGGAAATATTAGTATCTTGTTTCTAAACATTTTCTTTACTGCATATCTTGCTACATACTCGCTTGACTTTCCTGGGATATAAAATTTTACGTCTGCAACTTTATTAAAGTTTGTTTTTACTGGTCCTGGGCATAATGCACTTATAGTTACATTTGACCCTTGCATTACCAATTCTTGTCTTATAGCTTGTGTTAGTCTTACAATATATGCTTTTGATGAATAATATGTTGCCATTAAAGGTCCTGGCATAAAGCCTGATATCGATGCTACATTTAGTATATAACCTTTATCTCTTTTAACCATATCTTTCAAAAATAATTTTGTTAGAATATGGTATGCTGTTATATTTGTATCAATCATTTGTAACTCTTTGTCTAGGTCAGTTTCATTAAACTCTCCACAAGTTCCAAATCCTGCATTATTAACTAATACTTGCACTCTTCCATATTTTTTTACAACTTTTTCATATAAGTTTTTACAGTTTTCTTTTATGCTTACGTCACAAACTTCTACACATACTTTTACTTTGTATCTTTTTTCTATTTGTTTTTTTATGTCATTTAATTTTTCCTTATTCCTAGCAACTACTATTATGTCATATCCTCTTTTCGCTAGTTCTTTTGCTATGTCTCTTCCTATTCCTGATGATGCTCCTGTTACTAATGCAAACATAATTATCCTCCGTTTATTATATATTTTAAATATTGACTTTTGTTACTTAAAAGTAAATGTGATAGTAATTCACATCTGCTTTTTTCTATTTCCTATATTTGTATTTTATATCATATGTTGGTAAATGTCCATAGTTTTTGTAATATTTTATAACAAAAATAAAAAGTCTTCATTTCTAAAGACCTTTTATTTTTATATAAAATTTATTATACTAATTTTAATATAACTGTTTCAGCACCATCACCTCTACGTTGTCCTTTTTTGTAGATTTGTGTATATCCGCCAACGCGTGTGCTGTAACGTGGAGCTAAAGTGTTAAATAATTTGTTTGGTAAATCGATGCTGTTTCCTTCTTCATCTTTAACTTTATTTATTTTTGTCATCATTTTTCTTCTAGCAGCTAATCTTGAAGGCATATCTTTTTGTCTTTTTTCTGTTTTTGTTTCTTTTACTACTTTTAAGAACTCTTTACCATTTTTGCTCTTTACTAATTCTGTTTCTTTGTTGCCTTTTCCATCTAATTTAGCTTTTATAACAGTAGCATCAACTTCTTCAAAATTATCTTTTTCTTTAATTGCTAATGCGATTAAGCTATCAACTATTGATTTTACTTCTTTAGCTCTAGCTTCTGTTGTTTCAATTTGTTCATGCCAAATTAAGTCTGTTGTTAAGTTTTTTAGTATTGACATACGAGCATCTGTAGTTCTTCCTAATTTTCTATTTGCCATTTTAAATTAATTCCTTTCTAAAGTTTTTTATATTCTTAGGAAAGTCATCCACAATAGTGGTGAGTTTCCTTAGAAGATAATTATGCAAAATTTAGATTTTCTTACGTGTCTTTGCCACCTAGAAAATTTTATTTTTGCTTTTATTAAAACCTTTGATATTATTCTTCTTCTTTTCTTAAATCAAATCCTAGTTCATGTAATTTTGCAATTACTTCATCCAATGATTTCTTTCCAAGATTTTTAACTTTCATCATATCAGCTTCTGTTTTATTTGTTAAGTCTTCAACAGTAGATATTCCTGACCTCTTTAAGCAATTAAATGATCTAACTGATAATTCAAGTTCTTCAATAGGTTTTTCAAGAATTTTCTCTTTTTTATTTTCTTCTTTTTCAACCATAATCTGCATATTCATTGCAGTTTCAGATAAATCAATAAATAGTTTTAAGTGTTCTGATAATACTTTTGCAGCTAAGCTCAATGCTTCATAAGGCTCTAAGCTTCCATCTGTCCACAATTCTATTGTAAGTTTATCATAATCAACTATTTGTCCAACTCTAGTATTTTCAACAGAATAATTTACTTTTTTTACAGGTGAGTAAATTGAGTCTATTGAAATTACACCTATTGGTTGGTTTGGTGATTTATTCTTTTCAGCAGTGTTATATCCTCTTCCCATATCTGCAGTCATTTCAATGTTTAGGTTTCCACCTTTTGAAATCGTAGCTATATGTAATTCTGGATTTAATATTTCTACTGTTCCATCTGTAATGATATCTCCAGCCTTAACTTCGCCCTCTCCTTTGAAATCAATTCTTAATGTTTTTTCTTCGTTTTTGTCTAACTTTAGTCTTACCATTTTAAGATTTAGTATAATTTCTGGTACATCCTCTACAACGTTTGGAATTGTTGTAAATTCGTGTTCAGCTCCTTGAATTTTAACATTCTTTATAGCACTTCCTGGTAATGAAGATAATAGTATTCTTCTTAATGAGTTTCCTATTGTTATTCCATATCCTCTTTCTAAAGGTTCACATACAAATTTTCCATAATTAGTGACTTCATCAATTTCTAGGCATTTAATATTTGGCTTTTCAAATTCTATCATTCTTTATATCAATCCTTTCTTTTTACTCTCTATAAATATTTGAGTATAAATCTTTGATAATATTGAAAATTGTATAATTCCCAATATATATAAATATTACTTAGAATATAACTCTACTATTAAATGTTCTTCAACTGGTAAGTCTATATCTTCTCTTGAAGCTAATCTAACTACTTTACCACTTAATTTTTCTACATCTTTTTCTAACCATGTTGGTACTGGTCTTGATTCATTTGCTTCTGTTGCAGATTTTATTGTTCCATTATCTTTTTTTATTTCTCTAACAGATATTACATCACCTGCTTTAATTAAATATGATGGAATGTTTACTTTTCTTCCATTTACATCGAATGCTCCATGTGTTACAAGCATTCTAGCTTGTGTTCTTGAGCTAGCATATCCTAATCTGTATACAACATTATCTAGTCTGCTTTCAAGTATTGTTAATAATTCTTCACCTGTTTTTCCTCTAGAATTTGCTGCCATTTCAAAATATTTTCTGAATTGTTTTTCTCCAACTCCATAGAATGATTTTGTTTTTTGTTTTTCTCTTAATTGAGTTCCGTATTCAGAAAGTTTTGCTTTCTTTTGTCCATTTTGACCTGGTGCGTAGTTTCTTCTGCTTACACTACATTTATCAGAATAGCATCTTTCGCCTTTTAAGAATAACTTTTGTCCTTCTCTACGGCAAATACGGCACATTTCGTCTTTGTATCTTGACATTGTTATTTCCCTCCAATTTATTTTTATAATTATTAATTAAACTCTTCTTCTTTTTGGTGGTCTACATCCATTATGTGGAATTGGTGTTACATC
>CAQYCU010000042.1 GCA_948919095.1 uncultured Clostridia bacterium
ATTATTTTGCATTATTCTTTATTACTTTATTTGCAATCAAATTGTTGTTATATATGAATTTTCCTATATATGATTTATTTATTTGTCCTACTACTGGTGTATCGCTTAATATAGGTGCTGATATTGATATAATTGTAAATATAAAATAGACTATTATCACTCCTTCTACTGCTCCACATACTGCTCCACCTATGCTATCAATTTCTTTAAATACTGGCAATTTTGATATGAATTTTGATAATATTTTTACTACTATTAGTGCTATTTTAACAGCAATATAAATTGCAATAAAGCATATAATATATATTATTTCTTTTGTTAATTCTGTAGATACATTTTCAATCATCTCGTCTTTTGATTGTGTTGCACTACTTCCAATATTATTAATGTATTCTTTCATTTGTTTTGGTAAATTAGAATTATCATCAATAGTAAAGTTTGCATCATTCATCGGAATATTTTCTTTTATTGTTTGTTTTATGTTGTCATCAATTTTTGTGTTTTCTATTAATGCATTTCCAATAGGTTTGCATAATATAAGTGCTACTACTAATGCAATTATAAATGAAAATACGTTTACTAATGTTACTGTTAACCCTCTTACCTTTCCTACAAATATTGCGATTGCTATTATCGCAATTATAATCAAATCAACTATCATTCTAAACTTCCTTTCTTTCTAATATATTAGTATCCATAAATTGGATAAGAATTGTGCTTTTGGCTAGGCGAATAAAAAAGAAACACCGGAAACGTACTTTTTGTGCGTTGAGGATTTTCTTTTGAAATTCAACAACTCCAAAACGCAATTATTATTCAATTATATACTTAGTACTTCTATACTATCCTTATACACAATAGCAACAACCTTTTTTCCAATAACAACTTCCTTAATATTTTTTATTGTACTATACTTTTTTATTAGCCAACCATTTGTATCAATAAAATGCATTTCATTTCCTAAATCCACTGCTGTTGTTCCCTCATTACAGTATATGTTCTTAGCTGTATTTTTAAGATTATAAATATTATCTTTTTTGTTTTCAATATTTAATATATGAAGCTCTACTACATTTTCTACTGTATTTTCTCTTACATAGCTAACATATCCACTATTATTTATGTCAATTAAGTTTATGTTTTTGTTTATATCTAATATTTTTTCGTCATTTCCATCTGAAAATACATGAATGCTATCATCTGCAAAACATACTACTTTATTTTTCTTATATTTTATTTTTAAAAATAGTGTATCGCTATTCCCTTTATATGTATGTATTATGGCTTCTCCTGAGTCGTTTTTTGCTTTTTCTACCGATATTGTTTTTACTGATGAACCTATTGTTGCACCAGATGTGTTGATTTCAATAAAGCTTAAGTACTTTCCATCTTCTGATAGTGCTAAGTCAGTTGCTGTTGTAGTTGATAAAAATGTCTTGAAACTTTCTCTTCCAGTTATGTCATACATCGAAATTACTGATTTGTACACTGTTCCTGATATTGAAACCCCAACAGCTCCATTGTTGTTTACACATATCTGGGATACTTGCCCTTCTACTTCTTTTTGCCATTGTAAAGTTTCTCCATAAATTAAGTATAAGTCAGAGTTTCCCTCATCTCCTATAAGCAAATAATCTCCACTACTTGCAAATATTGGTTTTTCAGCTTGTATATTTATATCTGTTACTCTTTTTCCATTTTGATTATATATTGTCAAAGTATTGTCATTAAATATTGCAATATTATTACTATAGGCAAATATCTTTGATGTTTTATATCCTTCTAGTGCAATCTTAGGCAAATTACTTTCTTCTACATTTTTCATTAATATATTTTTATCTATCCAGCTTCTTGCAGTGCTATTTCCTATGTATAAACCTAAAATAACAATTACAGCTATTACTAGAATTGATAATAATATTGTTACTATTATCTTTTTTGTTTTAGTATTCATATTTAGCCCTTTCTTTTATTTCTTGGCTTTTTATTTTCATAACTAGAGTATATCATATTAGACTTCATATCTGCAATATAAATTTGAAATTCGTACATTTATTATGTAATAATTTTTGTGAATTTTCTGTGAAAATATCTTTAATATCTTGCCAAATTTCATATTGAGTGATAATATGAGTTCAATATAAAAATATGGAGGTACTAGCTTTGATTGAAGTAAAGAATATTACAAAAAAGTATGGTAGCTTTGTAGCAGTTGATAACATTAACTTTGAAGTTAATGATAATGAGATTGTTGGATTTTTAGGTCCTAATGGTGCTGGAAAGTCTACTACAATGAACATGATTACAGGCTACATTGAGCCTAGCAAAGGCAAAATTATAGTTAATGGTTATGATATTTCAAAATCACCTTTAAAGGCTAAAAGTCAAATTGGTTATATGCCTGAAAGTGTACCATTATACAATGATTTAACAGTTAATGACTTTGTTAGTTATATGGCTAATTTGAAAGGTGTTAAAAGAAAAAGTATTAAACAAGAAGTTGATAAAGTACTTGCTGACACTGATTTAACTAATGTTAAAAATAAGTTGATTAAAAATATTTCCCGTGGATATAAACAAAGAGTTGGGTTAGCTGGTGCTTTGGTTGGTAATCCAAAAATTTTAATTTTGGACGAACCTACTGTTGGTTTAGACCCAAAGCAAATTACTGAAATTAGAGATTTAATTAAAAAACTTGGTAAAAACCATACAGTTATTTTAAGTTCTCATATCCTATCAGAGGTTAGTCAAATCTGTGAGAAGGTTATTATTATAAATCATGGCAAAATTGTTGCTGTTGATACTCCTCAAAATCTTGAAAATAAAACTCAGAATGACAATACTATTATGGTTACTGTTGAGGATAAAAATGATAAGATGAAGACTATTTCTAAAAAATTGAAAAATGCTACATCTGTTAAATTTATTAAACAATTTTCAGATGGTTCTTCTCAATATCTAATTTCTGCTAAAGCTGATACTGATATTAGAAAAGAAATCTTCAATGTTTTCGCTAAGGAAGATATTACCGTTCTTGAGCTTAAGAAAAGTGAAAATACTTTAGAAGATGCTTTCTTAAAAATCATTGATGATAAAGATAGTTCTCTTAAAAGTGTTGAAAATGCTAAGAAAAAAGCCAAAGATGATAGAAAAAAAGAACTTGATAAAATGGATAAAGACGAAAGAAAGATTGCTATCAAGGAAGATAAGAAAAAAGCTAAAGAAGAGAAAAAATTAGAAATTGAGAAAAAGTGGGAAGAAGAACAAGAAATTGAACGTTTTGAAAAAGAAAAAAAACAACAATTAAAAGAAACTAAGAGGGAAATTAAAAATTCTAAAAAGGCTTCAACTAAAAGTTCATCTTCTAGCAAAAATAATTTTTCTAAGAAATCAGGAAAAGGAGGCAAAAAATAATGTGGGCAATAGCAAAAAAAGAATTTAAACAATACTTTTTATCTCCAATAGGTTATGTATATATTGGAATATTTTTATTAACATGCAGTTTGTTTTTCTACCTTGATATTTTTTCATATCAAAGTACACAATTTGCGAGAATGTTTGGCTCTGCTTCAACTGTTTTAACTTTCATCATCCCTATTCTAACAATGAGAATGTTTGCTGAGGAAAGAAAAAATGGAACTGAAGTTTTACTACTTACCTCCCCTAGAAGTGTTACTCAAATAGTCCTAGGAAAGTTTACTGCTGGAGCATTGGTTGTTCTAGTTTCAACCCTTGCAACATTTATCTATTATTTTATATTACAATTTTTTGGTGCTCCACAATTTGCAAGTAGCTTAATCGCTATAATTGGATTTTCTCTTCTAGCTCTTGCTTATGTTTCATTTGGAATGTTTGCTTCAAGCCTAACTGAAAATCAAGTTATTGCAGCAATTATTTCAATAGGATTTTTCTTACTATCATGGTTCTTGCCTAATATCGTTACTTCTTTAAGTGATTACTCTTTAATGTATGCATTTTATGATTCTTTCTATGCAGGAACTATTGGAATATCTAATTTGGTACTATTATTGTCTTTTACTGCTATGTTTATTATTTTCACAATAATGGTTATTCAAAGAAGAAAAAATGTTAAGTAGGAGGATATAAAATTGAAAAGATTTATAATGCTTATTAAGGATAAATGGTTAAAACAAACTTCTTTAACTATATTGCTTGTGGCTTTAATATTGGTTGTATTTATTGCTGTAAACCTTATATTTAGAAGATTAGATTTTAAACCTATTGATTTTACTAAAGAGAAAATTTATAGTTTATCAGATGAATCTAAAAAAGATGTTAAAGATATTGAGCAAAATGTTAATATGTATTTCTTTAATTATACTGAAGATGCTACAGCAGTTGTCTTAGGCAAACAGTATCATGATATTAATGACAAAATTACTGTTCAAGTTATTAATCCAACAGAAAGACCTGATTTAGTTTCTGAGTTTGGTATAACTACTTCCGAACAACTTGTTGCAGTTTCTTCTAATCAAAGATATAAAACTATTAGTGCTTATGATATGTACAGTACTGATTATACTACAAATACTACTCTTGACCTAACTGAGCAGAAATTAACTAATGCAATTATTGATGTTACAATCACTAGTAAGCCTCAAATTTACTTCTTAACTGGACATAATGAGTATGGAATTACTAATGAACTTAGTTCTTTAAATCAAGGTATTATTAATGAAGTTATGGATGTTTCTACTATTGATTTATTGACTAAAGATATGCCAGAACTTTGCGATGTTTTAATTATTGCTAATCCTATTACTGATTTTGCTGATATTGAGGTTGAGAAAATTCAAAATTACATAAATAATGGTGGTAAGATTGTATGGATGCAGGACCCTTATATAAATATTAGAAATTACACTGATGATATGTTCCCTAATATGAAGAAGATATTATCACAATTTGGTATTAGCTTTTCTAAGGGATTCATATGTGAAAATGATAGTGACCATGCTCTTGCTGGTTCTCCTGCAATTATTATGCCTGACCTTACATATAATAGTATTGTTAAAGATATTTTCACTGATGGAAAGGTTCTTATGCCTTACTGTGGAAGAATTGAGACTGCTGACAGTGAAACTTTAGAAAGCTTAGGCGTTACTGCAAATGCTTTTGTACAATCTACTAATTCTTCTTTTTATAAAGATAATTTAAACAGTAATACTTTCTTCACTCAAACTGATAGTGATGAAACTGGACCATTTACTATTGGTGAAACTCTTGAGAAGAAAGTTAGTGATGATAAAACTGCTACTTTAGTTGCATATTCAAGTGTGATTTTTGCTTCAGATGAAGGTATACCTATTGATATGCAAAACTATATTATACCTATTCAATCACGTAATAATAGAGATTTAATTTTAAATACTGTAAGTTATTTGACTGACAGAGAGGATTCTATTAGAATTAGAAAAGATACTGGAGTTGTTACTTTTAATACTGCTACTAAAACTCAAGCTACTATTGTTAAGTGGACAATATTTGGTTTCCCTGTTCTAATTATTATTGCAGGTATTTTGATTTCTATTGTTAGAAAGAGAAGAAAATAAAATTTTAGAGCTCCGTTTTAACGGAGCTCTATTTTAATAAATTGAAAAAGAATTGATATTTTAGTTATTAAAAAATGCAGTATATGCTAAAAATGCCTGATAAATATCAAACTTACTAGCGACTTCATATGGAGAGTGCATTGATAATATTGGAATGCCACAGTCAACTACATCTATTCCTTTATTTGCAAGAATATATGCAATTGTTCCTCCCCCTCCTACATCAACTTTTCCTAACTCTGTAAGTTGATATTTGATATTATTATCATTAAATATTTTTCTAATTTGTGCTACATATTCTGCATTTGCATCTGATGCATTATATTTTCCGCCTGAGCCTGTATATTTAGTTAAGGCTATTCCATGTCCCATAAAACCTGCATTTTCTAGGTCTTGTACGTCTGTATATAGTGGGTCAACTCCTGCATCAACGTCAGCTGATAACATTTTTGAATTACAGAATACTTTATCTAAAAGATTTGGTCTATTTACTCTTAGTTTATTTAATATCTCTGAAATGAATGTATCAAATACATGAGATTCCATTCCTGTATTTCCCATGCTTCCTATTTCTTCTTTATCTGAGAATAGACATACTGCTGTTCTTTGTGGCTTTTCTACATTTAATATTGCACGTAATGAAGTATATACACATACTTTGTCATCTTGCCCATATCCTGCAACTAAGCTTTCGTCAAATCCTAAAGTACGTGCTTTAAATGCTGGTACTACTTCAAGCTCGCTACTGAAAAAGTCTTCTTCTGTAATTCCATATTTTTGATTTAATATTCTCATTATATTTTGTTTTACTTTTCCAGCCTTTTTCTCTGCTTTTGCTTTCTCGTCTTCTTCATTTTTATTTTCATCTTCTTTTATTGGAATATTTCCTACAACTACGTCTAGTTTTTCAGCTTCTATTGCTTCACCTAGTTTCTTTTGGTTTTGTGCTTTTGCTAAATGTGGTAAAAGGTCAGTTATTACAAATACTGGTTCATCTTCATTTTCACCTATTGATACAGTTATCTTTTCCCCATTTTCTTTTACTATTACTCCATGAATTGCTAGGGGAATTGCTGTCCATTGATATTTTTTTATTCCGCCATAATAGTGTGTATTAAAGTATGAAAAATTCCCTGTCTGATATAATGGATTCGGTTTTAAATCAAGCCTTGGAGAATCTCCATGTGCTCCTATTATATTTATTCCTGCTTCGATATCTTGTGAACCTATTACTGCTAAATATAAATTCTTGTCTCTATTTTTGTAATATACTTTGTCTCCTGCATGTAGTTCTGTATATTCGTCTAAATGTTTAAATCCACTTGCTATTGCTAGATTTTCAGCGTTTGCCACTATCTCTCTTTCTGTTTTTGATTTGTTTAAGAATTCTATATATTGTTTTGAGAATTCAAATATCTTATTTTTTAATTCCTCTTCTACGCCTTCCCAACCTGATTTGTTTTGTTTTAATATCTCGCTCATTTTCCTTCCTTTCCTAATGATATAATTTTACTTGAAAAAGTTGTTATCTATGAACTTATCTTTTGATAATAACTGTTTTCAAATTTTTCATTATGTTTATTATTTCTTTTTTTGTTTCTATTATTCTTATATCATAAATTATTAATTTTGAAAAGTCTTTTTTGTATATTTTTGGAAATTTTTTATAAAACTAAATCTGCCATTTTTCATGGCAGATTCTTTTTATTTTCCTAAAAATCCAACAGCTTCCTTAACTTCAGCAACTTTTTTGCTAGCAATCAAGGATGCTTCTTTAGCTCCTCTAGCTAAAATGCTGTTAAGATAGTTATTATTTTCTGGTGCATTCAGTTCATTAAATTTAGCTTGAATTGGCTCTAGTGAATCAGCAATAGTATTGGCAACAGCAAGTTTGAACTCACCATATCCAGCATCTTTAAATTCCGCTTCAATTTCTTCATAGTTTTTATCGGTAATGGCAGAATATATATTCATTAAATTCTTAATTCCTGGTTTGTCATCAGAATATCTTATAACATTTTCTGAATCAGTTACTGCCTTTTTTACTTTTCTAACTATTTCTTCTCTAGGGTCTAATAATGATATAAAGCCATCTTTGTTACTGTCAGATTTTGACATTTTTTTAGTTGGGTCTTGAAGGCTCATTATTCTTCCAGTCTCTTTTTGAATAAATGGCTCTGGAATTTTGAATATTTCTTTATTGTAAGTATTGTTAAATCTTTGTGCTACGTCTCTAGTTAATTCTAGATGTTGCCTTTGGTCTTCACCAACTGGAACAAAATCTGCATCATATAAAAGTATGTCTGCTGCCATTAATACAGGGTAATCAAAAAGTCCAACTTTTATATTATCTTGCTTTTTAGATTTGTCCTTGTATTGTGTCATTCTACTAAGCTCTCCCATATATGCAGTACAGTTTAATATCCAGCCAAGTTCTGCATGTTCATGTACGTGTGATTGTACAAATATTGTATTTTTTTCTGGGTCTAGTCCGCTTGCTATATATTGCATTATAACATTTTTTGTGTTTTGTCTAAGTGTTTCAGGGTCTTGACTTACTGTAATTGCGTGTAAATCTGCAATGAAAAATTTGCAGTCATATTCGTCCTGTATCTTTACCCAATTACGTAAAGCTCCTAAATAGTTTCCTAAAGTTAATATTCCAGATGGTTGTATTCCACTAAGTATTTGTTTTTTCATTGCTTTTCCCTCCATTAATTATACTATATTTATCATTGTATCTTTTGGTTGTACATTATTATCTTGTCTTTTTTCTTCTTCTATCATTTTTATATTACGTATTTTTACATTAAATAAATCTTCTTCTACTAATAAATTAATACTAGTTTCGCCTGATTTTTTATTTTCTCCAACTTTAAGAATTACTTCTGTGCTTTCATTCATACCTAAAGGCAAAGTTTGATTTGTATTGTCATAGAATATAATATTACTCATATAAATTACATGTGTCTCATTGTTTGCATTCATTTTATATATTTTGTCAATGCTTGAATCTTTTAATAATTCATATGGGTTAATATTTCCTATAATATAACCTTTGTTTTTGCTTGTGTAGTATATTGGCATGTCGTAAATTGCTGTAATCTTCTGATATGCTTCATTTACTAGTCTTCCCATTTCTCTCATTTGGTCTTTAAAAAAGTCTATAGTAGTTGTTGGATTATATTTTAGTACTTTATAAATATCTTTTTTATTTTCTCTGTGTTTTTTATTATCTAATACCTTGACAGTTGTGCAATCATCAGCTATTCTACCAAAGATATTTTCAAATTTATTATCTTCTTCTTTATAGTTTTCTTTTAAATTTTCAAAAGCCTCTTCTATAATATATGTATCACTTTTAGTTACAGCACTATTTATTGCTCCTAATAATTCCTTTGTTATGAATACTGCATCACATTCATCTATTGAAAGTTTCTTACGTTGCATTTCATCTATATCTGTGCCAAAGTTTTCCATATCTTCTTTGAAATCAAATGTTTTTTGGTTCTTAACTTCTACGTTTTCTTCAACCCCTTCTGCTAGTGCTTTTTCATTATCTTTGTTAGTAAATTTCCAGAATTCTAGCAAGCTTTTTTTATGTTCTTCTATCTCGTCTATATATTTTTGTGCATTTTCAATTTTGTGATTCATGTTAGTCTGTTGTAGCTGTACTGCTTTGATATCACTTAGCACACCTTTTTTTATACTAGTTAATTCTTTAACTTCTACTGTTATCTTTACTAAGTCTGCTATTGTTGAAAATCCATATGCTATAGCTGTTTTACTGTTTAATTCTGAGTTAACTTCAATCCCTCTTTTTTCAACTTCTTTAAATTCATCATTTACCATCTTTACTGCATTTCTGCTGTATAGTGAAAATTTTTTGTTGTTTTTGAAAAAATATTTCATTTTCTTAAAGAAACTTTTTTTACATTCCATAAACATTACTATTTGTTTTTCTTGCTTTGCATATATTTCTTTTTGACGTTTTACAAGTTCTTTAAGTCTATCTAATTTTTTCTGTTCTTTTACAATCTCTATGTTTAATTTTGCATCTAAATCTTGTTGTTTTTTGGTTTCTTCTGATACAAAATCTTGCATATTTTCAAGTGTGATTTCCTTATTTCCGTAAGCAAGAACTAGATTTCCATTTCTGTTAATCTGTGGATTAAAGTTATAATAGTATTTTGTTTCTGTTGTTAGTATAAATATGGCTTTTAATAAATTATATTGCTCTTCTGCATCTTTTTCATCATTTATTGCTATTCTATATTTGCTTTCTAATCCTTCTTGTACTTTTGATACTCCTGTAATATATAGCTTAGGATTTTCATTTTCATATACTTCATATGTTTTTGGCCATTCTCTAGTAAACATCCAAATGTAATTTTCCATATCGTCAAGCTCTTTTTTAGGCATTAATTTTTCATCAATTTCTTCTCTACAAATTGGCACATATATAAATGTATCTTGTTCCTGTAATTTTTGCTTAATCATATAAAACAATACTTCTTTTTCACTTTCTTTAACTGGAAATAGCATGAAGTACTTGTCCTGTTCTCTTGAGTAATATATTTGCCAAATGTAGTTTAAGTTATATTTAATAAAATATGGTATCTTATCATTAAATGAATTTTGCAAATTTTCTAAAGCTTGTATTTTTTCTATGGTTGTTGAATTTGCTAGTTCTATAAAACCTTCTCTATTCTCATTTATGTATTGCATAAGTGGAACTGAGTTTTGATATCTTTCTTCTATGTCTGTTAACCTGTCCCCTCCACTAATTAATATATCAATAGATTTCACTGATAACCTTTTATAAATTTTGTATTCAGTGTTATCAGATTTTTTAGATATACTATATGTAGGTTTATTAGAGTTTAATTCATCAGGTATGTTATCTAAATTAAGACCAATATAGTCTAACACTTCGTTTGCCAAACTACTACCTCCTTAATTAATTCGTCAATATTTATTACCCTTTGTTTTTCTTTGTTAAAAATTGTAACAGTGTTATTCTCTTGTTCTTTTTTCCCTACTTTTACTATATATGGAATTTTTAAATTTGTGTTTTCCTCAATTTTTGTTTGCCAACTTTTTAGTCTGTTGTCTATTTGTGTCCTAGTTTTATTTTCTGTAAGTTTTTCTTTTATATATAATGCATATTCTTCGTTTTTACTATCTTCTGCTATGATTATTGCTTGTGTTGGTGCTAACCAGAATGGAAATTCTCCTTCATATTTTTCAATTAATATGCTTAGCAAATTCTCATAACTTCCACACATTGTGTTATGTATATAAATTGGGAATTTTTCTTCATTGCTCTTGTCTACATATCTTACATCAAATCTATGTGTTATTTCAAAGTCAATTTGCAAACTTGATAATTCATTTTCATTATAAAATATTTGTATTGATGGTCCAAACATTTTGGCTTTTTGAGTTATTTTATATGTAATCTCTAGTTCGTTTAACGCTTTTTTCATGCAGTCTATTGCATAATTCCATTCTTGTATTGTCCCTATATAGTCTTCCTTTTTTTCATCATCCCATGTTGCAATTTCAAATGTTACATTTAAGTCCAATCTTTTTATAAATTTTTGTTGAAGCATTATTGCTTCTTTTATATTTTCTTGAAGTTTTTCTGGATTGCAGAATAAACTTGCATCTGATAATGTGAATTGTCTTGATTTTGAAATTCCTCTTATGTCTCTTTCGTTTCTAAATACTGTTGATGTTTCGCAATATTTTATTGGTAATTCCTTATAGCTGTGTTTTTCTAAATTATATATACTACAATGAAATGGGCTTACATATGGTTTTAATATTATTTCATTTGCATTGTCTTCATTTTGATTTTTTATTACAAATAGTTCATCTTTTTGTATTTCGTATCTATCTTCTATTTTATATATTTCAGAATTTGAAATACTTGGTGTCCTAACTACTTTATATCCTGCATTTTCTTCTTCATATTCTATATAGTTACGTAGTAATTTAATTATGCGTGCTCCTCGTGGAAGTATTATTGGGAAGCCTTTTCCTATATAATCGATAAATGTGTATAGTTCTAATTCTTTTCCTAGTTTATTTATCTCTTGTATTTTCATTAGTCCTTCCCTTCTTTTTTATAGCTTATTTTTTCACGTATAAAATAAACATAATATTTGCTCTTATTTTATTACATTTTTGGCTATAATGCAACAGTTAATTGAGATTTTTAAGAACTTTTTTATATACATAATAAATAAAAAAAGAAAAATATATAAACGTAGGAATGGCACGCAGCGACCAAACATAAGCGCAAATTTGAGTCCTTAGCAAAGATAATGGGCTCAAAAGCAAGCCTGACAGAGTTATATCTTTCTCTTTTTATTCTTAATATATTCAATTAATCTGCATCAACTTTTGCAAAAAATCTAATAGACCATAGTCCTGATATTGCAACAATTACATATATTATTCTTGTCAACATTGACATTTCACCAAAAATTTTAGCAACTAAGTCAAATCCAAAAAGTCCAATTAATCCCCAGTTTATTGCACCTATAATTACTAAAACTAAGGCTATAATATCTAGAGCTTTCATCACTATTTATGTTACTCCTTTCTTAGTTT
>CAQYCU010000043.1:0-10697 GCA_948919095.1 uncultured Clostridia bacterium
AACCTTGTTTCCCTATTATTATGCCCTTATGTGAATCTTTTAAACAATAAATTGTAGAATCTATGTCAAAAATTTTTTCTTCCTTTTGAGTTTTCCTTTTTTTCATTTTTGTTACTTCAACATATATCCCATGTGGTACTTCATCTTGTAACAATTTTAGTGCTTTTTCTCTAATAATTTCCTCTACTAACTCTCTTAAAGTTTGGTCTGTGTATTCATCTATATCATAATATGCAGGACCAATTTTTAAGTTCCTTTCTATTTCAACTACAAGCTCTTCAATATTTTTATTGTTATTAGCTGACACTGGGACAATTGCTGAAAAGTCGTATAAATCTTTATATTCATTTATAATTTCTGCTAATTTGTTGGGATTTATTAAGTCAATTTTATTAATAGCTAATATTGTACTTTTATTAGCTTCTTTGATTTTATTTAATGTAGGCTCATCAACTTTACTTAAACTTGCGTCAATGACATATACGATTACGTCAACTTCTGGAATTGAGTTCATCGCAGATTCGTTCATTACTTCACTTAATTTTGATTTACCTTTATGTACTCCTGGTGTATCAGTAAAAATAATTTGTGAATTTTTCCTGTTTACAATTGCTTTTATATTCTTTCTAGTAGTTTGTGTTTTACTAGTAACTGCTGATACTTTTTCACCAACTATTTTATTAATTATGCTTGATTTTCCAACATTAGTTCTTCCTACTACTGTAACAAATCCTGACTTGAATTCTTCCACTTGTAACTGCTCCTTTTTTAAATTATTTCAACATTGGCGTCTTCCTTACAAATCTGTACAAATGTATTTCCATCATTTACTTTTATTTCATTTCCTTGTGTATCCTTGTATACTGTTTTTGAGCTTCTTGATGATTTCGAACATATTATAGGAATAGCTTTTCCATTTGTTATATAGTATCCATTTTTTGTTCCAGTTGTATTCATAGTTTGTCTATCTTTTTCATCTATTGATTGATTTTTTATAAATTCGATAATTATGTTTTTTGCTCTTACATCAGTTTTTTCAAACCATTCTGTTTCTTTTATGTTCTTTGAATATCTTATGTAGTTTTTGCTTTCTTCGTCATATGTCCATTTTACATTATTTGATTGAGAATATTTAATTTTGATTTCATTGGCTGTTTTTATATTGCTTTGTTCTTCTGAAGATACTGTATATAGTTCGTCTAGATTAACTTCGTCAACCATGTAATTTAGTATACTATTTACATCTGAGGTTGTTCTGTACTTCTTGTTTTTTGCTATTTCATATATTTTTTTTGTTGAAGTTAGTACATTATGTGGCGCTGCCTTTTCTTTTACTCTCCAAAAATCACTTGTTTTCTCACTTATTCCATTTATATTGTTAATCTTCATTGTTTTTATGTCGCTTTCAGCTTGTGGGCTCCAACCATAATGTGTGTAAATCGCATCATTTTCTAAAGCAAAGTCTATAAAATAATGTCTTGCGCTTCTTACTGGTCCTATTTTATCAATGTCTACACCTTTAAATAGTGCCATTAGTCTAGTTTCTCCACCTTCAACAATTACTTCATATACCATATATGCTTTACTAAGTCCTGCATGTGGCATTGCTGATTTATGATTATCTATCATGATTGCTATTGGTCTATCTGTTCCTTTAAATATCTGTACTTGTTTTTCAACTACTTCTTGAATTTCATTTGTTGTTATAGTATTAGGCTCTTGTTCGTTTATTACTGTTGTTCCTATCTTTCCCATATATAAAAAGCCTACAAATACTGCAAGTCCAACTACAATTAGAATAATTATTGTATATATTATTGCTTTTTTCAAATGTCTTTTCCTCCTGTTATTTTTCAGATATCTATTTTTAATTAAAATTATAATACTATGCCCTTTATCCTATCTTAAATAATGTAAGACCATATACTAATAGCACAATTAACACTCCCATAAATGCTCCAAATACGGTTTCTGCAAGTGTTCTAGTATCATGCATTCTGTTTCCTGCAACTAATATTGAAAGAGTTAATGCTAATACAAATATTAATGGGTCTTGTGCATTTATTCCTATGGCTGTAAGTAATGCAAATGCTAAGGCTGATTGTCCACTTGGTATGAATTTGCTTTTTACACCACTCGAAATCTCCTTTATTTTTGTACCTGATTTTGCTACAAGTACAGCTATTATTGTTAATATTATTCCTACAAAGGCTAAATGACTTGGTGAGCCTATCATTTCTGTAAATATGCTATGTCCTAAATTTATTATTTCTGTTTCTCTAAAGAATAAAAAGTATGCTACAATAATTGCGTTTATTGCTGATAATACTACTGCTCCTGCTCCAACGTCTTTTGCTATTTTTGCTTTTGGATGATATACATCAACTAATAAGTCAACTATTGTTTCTATTGCTGTATTGCACATTTCTGCAAATATTACAAAGAATACTGCAAATGTTAAGCATAAAAACTCTGCTGTTGTGAAATCGTAGAATAAACTTAATATCATTACTATTGTTCCTAATAATAATTGCTTTCGTATGTTAGTTTGAGTTGATGCACAATATACTATTCCATCTACAGCATTTCTGCAAGCTTCTAGGAAATTTTTGTTATATAATCTTTCGTCGCTATTATTAGTATTTGGATTTTTCATTATTTTGTATCCCCTTTTTGTTTATTTTATATTTACATTCTTGAGCTTGCTTAATAATTTGCTATCTACTTATTTCTAGTACATTAAGTATCTCATCTTCTTTTGCTCTCATCACTTTTTTTTCGTCATCTTTCATATGGTCATATCCCATTAAATGATAAAATCCATGAACTACCATATATGATAGCTCTCTTTCAAAGCTATGTCCATATTCTTCTGCTTGTTCATATACTTTTGGAATTGATATTATAATATCTCCTAGTGCTTCTTCAATCTCATATCCATTTTTTAATAGCTCTTTTATTTCTTCTTGTTCAAACATTGGAAATGATAGTACATCTGTTGCTTTATCAATGTTTCTATATTGTTTGTTTATTTTTTGTATTTCCTCAGGTACAGTTAAAGTTATACTTATGTATAACTTTAACTTACTTAAATTTTCATTTTCAAAACATTTATCAACAACGTTATTTATAATATCTTCATATCCTTTGTTTTCATCTATTTTGTTATATATTATTTCAGCTAGCTTTTTCATCTACTAAAACCTTTCTTTTAACTTGTCCTTTCATTGCTTTTTCTATTGTCTTACACTTGTCTTTAAGTTGTTTCATATCTCCAAGGTTTACTAGTCTTCTTCTGTAAAATTGTAAAATTCTAAAGTATTTGTTTCCATGATTTTCAAGTAATTTCATATCGCTTCTAATATATAAAATTTGTTTTTTAACTTCGTATTCGTGATTTCCTTGTTTTTCCTTTACTTCATTTAATGATTTTCTCTTCTCATTAAATTGTTGATACTCTCCTTTTTGCTCTGGTTTATCCCAATAAATTTTTACTGATAATAGTTTATCATTATATTGCTCAGTTAGTCTAAGTAGTAACTGGTATGCATTTTCACGCTTTCTCGCTATTTTTGTATCAACTATTAGATTTCTTGTATCTTTTAATAATTTTATATAGCATCTTTCTGCTACAACTAGAGGCAAGCTATGTACAAATAATTTTCTGCTAATTCCTAATAATATCATCTTTTTGTCTAATATATCAATTTGGTCAAGTTTTCCTACTTCATATGTTTCAAATAAACTACATTGTTTTATTAATTCTTCGTCTTTTATTTCTTTCATTGGAATTATATTGGTTACATAATTTTCAAGTGTTTCAAATATTTTTTCATATGCTTCTTCTTTTTCTGCTGGAGTTAATTTTTCAGTTAATTTCATTGAATAATGCTTTAGTAAAGCTTTATTTATTTTCTCTGCTTCATATATATATATTTCTTTGTATTCTTCAAATAGTTTTGTTTTGTTGGCATCACTAAGAGAAGTGAAGTCTAACTTCAATAAATATTCTTGTTTTTTTAGTTTATACTCTGCTTCATTATTTTCTTTTAAATGTATTACATTATAGTATTTTGATAGTGCATCTTTTTCAAAGTCAGATGCTTTATTTGTTCTAACTTTCTTATAAATTGTATCTACTATTAGTTGGTCAATCGAGTCTAAGTATAGTGAATATGATTCTTTAAAACGTTTTTCTAGTATTTCTTCTTTTCCTTTTGCTGCCTTTTTCATATTTTTATATGCTTTTATCATAGCACTTCTTTTAATACTCACAAGTATGTTGTTTATTCCAGCTTGTGTTGGTGTTAATAGTTTGCTAATTGTGTTGCCTAATTTTCCAAAAAAGGTTGTCCTTGTGTCATAAATTTTTAAACTTTTTTCTTCTGCTCCCATAAGCGTCCATCCTTTCAAATTTTAAATTTTTCTATGGTGCCTATTTCTTTAATTATATTATGTGTATAAGTTATGTTACTTTGATTTTTGTTTTATTTTCACTTACGGCTACAGCCGTTTCAGTGTTTTCGTAGTTTTTTCTTATTATATATAAAATTAAAAAATTAAGTTTGTTTTATTTGTGTATATTGTATCATACTTTTTTTATTTTTAAAGGGTTTTTAGGAAATTTTATTTAATTTTTACGACTTTTTTCGAGGTTATTTTTGTGGTTTTGTTATTTTATAGTTTATTATATCGCCTAAAGCTTATGTCCGTAAGAATTATTATCATAGTACTACTAAAAAATGAAGCTCTTTTGATATTTACTCAAAATTGCTTCATTTTTTTAATCACAAAATAGTTCTACTTTGTCATTTTTTAAACTTTTTTGTACGTCTATTACTCTTTGGTTAGATGAGCCACGCCATTTTAGTCTTGGGTCATGTAAATTATCAACATATTGTCCATCAACTATTATGTCAATATATTTAATAGCATCTTGCTTTTTTAGATAATCTTCAAATGTATATCCAGACCACACCCAGACTGTTTTTTCTGGATATTTTTCTTTTAAACTTTTTGCAAGTAGTTCTGTTGCTTTTACATTTTTAGGATGCATTGGTTCTCCACCTAATATTGAAAGGCCTTTTATATTCTCATTTGCACATAGTTTTATAACTTCATCTACTTTTTCTTGTGTTAATTCGTCTCCACCTTCAAAATCATGAGTTTCGGGGTTAAAACAATTTTCGCAATTAAAACTGCACCCTTGTAAAAAGATTGATACTCTAACTCCTGGTCCATTTGAAATATCCATTTTTCTAATTTTATTATATCTCATTTTGCTTCCTTTCTATTATATAAAAATAAAATATATTAATAATACATAGTAAATATTAATATATTTTATTTTCTTATGTATCTTATTGCTTGGTATAGCAGCTAACTCTTAATCAGAAGGTCCACAGTATATTTTTATTTTAAACTATACTTTTGTAGAAGCTGCTACATTTTTAATTTCGATTTGAACTTGTGCTGGTTCTTCTTTACAAGTACATTTATGTTCTTCTTCAAAATCTTTATTATCAATATGTAATACTCTTTCTTTTATTTCTTCTGTTCTTCCTTTGTTCCAGAAGTTTGTTCCAATATATCCACAAGTTCTACGTGCAACGTTAAGCTTTCTGTGATCTCTGTTTCCGCATTCTGGGCAATACCATTCTAGGTTTTCATCAATTTGCATTTCGCCATCAAATCCACATTCTTGGCAATAATCTGATTTTGTATTCATTTCAGCATACATTATATTATTATATATAAATTCTATCATTTGCTCTACAACTTCTAGATTGTTTTGTAGATTTGGTGTTTCTATATAACTTATAGCTCCTCCTGGAGATAATTTTTGGAATTTGCTTTCTAATGACAATTTGCTAAATGCATCTATTTCTTCGAACACTGGTACATGATATGAATTTGTTATATATTTTCTATCAGTAATTCCTTCTATTGTTCCAAATCTTGCTTTTAAGCAATTTGAAAATTTGTATGTAGTTGATTCAATTGGTGTTCCATATACACTGTAATCAATATCTTCTTCTTTTTTCCATTTAGCACATGCATCATTTAAGTGTTGCATAACTTTTAGTCCAAATTCTTCGCCTTCTGCACCATCTGTATGACTGTGGCCTGTCATATATTTTACACATTCATAAAGACCTGCATATCCTAATGATATTGTTGAATATCCACCATGTAATAATGGTAAAACAGATTCGCCTTTTCCAAGTCTTGCAAATCCTCCATGTTGCCATAATAGTGGTGCTGCATCACTTGTTATTACACTTAATCTTTCATATCTAATACGTAATGCTGTGTGACAAAGTTCAAGTCTTTCATTAAATATTTTCCAAAAGTCCTCTTCATTTTTCTTTGAAGATAATGCAACGTCTGGTAGATTTATTGTTACGACGCCCATGTTAAATCTTCCGTAGTATTTGCCTTTTCCTTCTTCGTAGTCTAAGGCTTTTGCAACATTTCCTTTTACTCTGTCTGGTGTTAGGAATGAACGGCATCCCATACATGGGTAGCAATCACCATTACCGTCTTTGTTTATTTTTAGTTTTTTCATCATTTTTTCTGATATATAATCTGGTACCATTCTCTTTGCTGTACATTTTGCTGCTAATTGTGTTAAATACCAATATTTACTGTCATTATGTATATTGTCTTCTTCTAATACATATAGTAGTTTTGGGAATGCTGGTGTTATGTATACTCCTTGGTCATTTTTAAAGCCTAACATTCTTTGATGTAAAAATTCTTCTATTATCATTGCCAATTCGTCTTTGTATTCTTCTGTTTCTCCTAAATACATACATACACTTAGGAATGGAGCTTGACCATTTGTATTTGTCATTGAATTTACTTGATAATTGAATGTTTGTACACCATCTTCTACTTCTTTTTTAGTATCTTGCATAGCAAATTCTTTACATTGCTTTTCAGATAACTTTCTTTCTTTATATTTTTTATAATATTTATTGTAACTATCTCTAACAAATGGTGCTAAATGTGCTAATGTTACTGTACAACCACCATATTGGCTTGAAGATACTCCTAATATGATTTGTGTTGCTATTGTACATGCAGTTATAAATCTGTGTGGTTTTTCAATCATCACTCCATTTATATTTGTTCCATTTTGTAGCATATCATTTAAATTTATTAAACAACAGTTATTTAGTGCATTTTGTGCAAAATAGTCAGCATCATGGAAATGAATTATTCCCTCATCATGTGCTTTTACAACTTCTTGTGGTAATAAAAATCTTCTTGTTATATCTGTGCTTGTTATACCTGCTAAGTAATCTCTTTGAGTTGTAACTATTCTTGCATTTTTATTAGAGTTTTCATTATTCCAATATTCACTTGTTCCATCAATTAGTTCTTTTATTGTTTGGTCTGTTGTATTGGCTTTTCTTACTAAAGCTCTAGTATAACGGTATGTTATATATACTCTAGCTAAATTAAATTTCTTAAATGTCATTAATTGGTCTTCAATTTCATCTTGAATATCTTCAACTAATATTCTTTTTCTATTTAATGATTTTACATAATCAGCAATTTGTTCAATTTCTTCTTGTGTTGCTTGGTCTTTTTTTGATACCTCTTGGTTTGCTTTTTGAATTGCAACTCTTATTCTCTCTGGATCAAAATCAACTATTTTTCCGTCTCTTTTTACTACTTTCATCTTTAATTCCTTCCCCTTAAAAGCACAAGTTATACTATATTTACGTTTACTTGTTCTAAAAGATTTCCTGTTTGCATATATAATATATATACTTTTTTTCATAATGTCAAAACAATATATATTATGTTGCTTTATTTTTAAGTCGTTCAGCACCAGCGGTTTCAAAAGATTACCAAAAAATGTTTTTAGCCAATTAGACAAATTGTAACTCAAATTCATTGCAAAAAGCCAGCAGCAAAAAATACATTACAATTTCATGACATTTTTTAAAAAATCATTTTTTGTATTTTATTGTTTTTGTGTTTTTGCTTCAATATGCATTTTTGAACTTTTAGTATGTTTTTCATTGTATTTTCAGCGTGTTTACATTTTTCATAGTTATCGTAAACTTAATTTTTTTATTTCATTTTTTTCATTTTTTTAAAAATCATTTTTTCGTTTTTCTGTTTTTTAGATTGTTTTTATGTTTTATTTTTCGTTTTGTCCATTTTTTTTGAAATTTGTAAAAAAAGTGTAGATATTCCTTGACATTTTAAGTTTTTTTTGTTAAATTAATTTTATAAAAATAAATTTAGGAGGAATTTTACAATGAATAAAGCAGAATTAGTAGAAGCAATGGCTACAAAAACAAATTCTACAAAGAAAGTTGCGGAAGAACAATTAGAAGCTCTTATATCAGTTATAACAGCTAGCTTAAAGAAAGGTGAAAAAATTCAATTAGTTGGATTTGGTTCTTTCGAAGTTAGAAAAAGAGCTGCTAGAAAAGGAAGAAACCCACAAACTAAAGAAGAAATCAAAATACCAGCTTCTAAAGCTCCAGTTTTCAAAGCAGGAAAAGCTTTAAAAGATATTGTTAATAAAAAATAATTAAATCTAGGAACCCAGTAGGGTTCCTTTTGTTTTATACGCTTTTGATTAATATAGCATAACTCTAAAACTCTTTGTTTATTGCATCTTGCTCTGTCTTTGTTTCATTACTATCTAAAATAGCATAACGAGTTAAAATAAGGTTTAACCTTTATTGCTGGCTTATGCCAGTTTCACTTAGGTGAATTAAGCACTTATAGTGCTTTTTTATTTTGCTAATTTTACGTTATATCGTTTTTTGTCATTATATCATCCTTATATTTTAATGTCTAGTTTTTTCATAAATTTGTCCTTAAATCTTACTAATCTAAGATTTGTAAAAAATTGAGACAGTTATCCTGCCTCATATCTTACTTTCCTATTTCTTCTTTTGTTTCTTTAACAATAATATCTAAAGAGTTTTCTCCTACAATAACAGAACCTCCAGTCATTGCCCAAACATTAGGCTCCATTTTTTTATAAATAAAAACCGTTAAACACCAGTAATACTAGCATTTAACGATTTTATTCTTTGGTGCCTTAGCAAAGGACGTATGCGAAAAACGTCTTGCACAAAAGTACTCTATTATCCGTTTCAAAATCAGTTATAGCAATAGTTTCAAAGATATGTATACCCATATTGGTGTTTTTTTGTCTATCACTATGTTTTTAATTTAACATAAATTCATAAATATTTCAACACTTTTTTAAATATTTCTTTCTATGTTCATAAAATTTATCTTTTGTTAAAATATAAACATTCCTACTTGCTCTTGTTAGAGCAACATACAATTGATTATTTGTAATGGTATCTTTAGATAATATAAAATTTTCATTTTCTAACTCTTGATAATCATCTGTTAATATAACACATATATCTTTGTATGTATCACCTTTTGAATAGCTCCAATTTATTGAGTGAAAAGAATAGATTTTACTATTTTTGTTTAGTAATTTTACTATATCATCATTTTCAAGAATTTCTTTTATTTCACTATCATTACTAACAAAACTAATATTCCCTTCTTTCAAAATATCTGATGCTTCAATATCTATATTTAGCTTTTTTCTTACAAAATTGCAAACATTTCTTGAACAACGTCTAGATTTTTTTAAAGTAGTATCATCAACTTTTAAATCTATTTTTTTCAATTTATCAATGTAGTCTTGATATGTTGTATCTTTAAATGGTATTCCACTATTGTTCTGCCCACTTACAGAATGTTGCCAATAATCTCCAACCATTAAAATATTATTACATTTCTTTATTATTTTTTCTAAAACTTTATAATGTTCTTTTCTAAAATCTTGAACTTCATCTATGTAAATATAATCGCAGTAATTATTTATATTACTTATCGCAATATTAAATAAATCTTTGATATCTAAAATTAATTCTGGAATCCTTGAACAATAATATCTTTTATTTATAATATAATGCTCAATATTATCTTTTTTCTTATATTTAGGATTATATCCTCCATTTTTATAAGCTGGTTCTGGAGTATGTAGAATATCCACTCCTTTAGTTTCAAATCTTTCTACTTTAAAATTTCCAAAAATTAGTAATTCATAAGGTCTAATGAAATATCTATATAAAAAGCTATCAAATGTTAATATCTTTGTTTCTTTTGGAATTTCTCCAAATTTGTCTATAACTTCTTTTTCTATATTCTTTATGTTTTCATTTGTATATGCTAGTAAAAAATTTCTTTGTTGTTTATTAATACTATGACACAATTCATAAGTTTTTCCAGCACCTGCTACAGCTAACATAATTTTTTTATCCATTGCATTGCTCCTTTTATATAATTTGGTATTTCTATATTCTCATTTAAAATTTTTATAGCTGTATCAGTTTTATTATTAAGCATCTTACCTAAAGTTTTTCCATAATCAATACCATTAAAGTAATATTTTGCATTATCTTTAACTTGTATTATTCTATGTAGTAACTCTTTATTATCTTCATAAATACAAACTTCTATAGTCCATCTATTTTTATCTTGATCTGTATATATTTTAATGTTTGTACTTTTTTGATTATAATCATTTATTTCCTTAATTTTTTCTTCGTTTTTGTCATTATCAGTAATAACTACCATTTCCTTATCTAATATTTCAGCAATATAAATAAAGTTCTTATACCCTAATCCTCCAA
>CAQYCU010000043.1:10707-12076 GCA_948919095.1 uncultured Clostridia bacterium
ACTAATATTATCTTTATCTATCGAGCTCTTATTAATTTTTTCATAGAAGTTAGGAAATAGTATGTATTCAGTATTACCTTCTACTAGAATAACCCTTTTAGATAGTATAAATTCTAGTAATTTATTGTTATCACTTTTATTAAAATAATCAGCAACCGTATCATCCAATTCATTAAATCTTTTTGGAATAGAATTATTAAGTAAAATAACATTCTTTAAGTTCAAACTACTTACTATCATACTACTATGTGTTGTTATTATAATTTGTGCTGATTTTTCCCTATCTTCTATTTCTTTTATCATCTTTCTTAAATTATTATAACTCAAATGATTTTCTGGTTCTTCTATAGAAATAATGTCATTATTATTTTTCTTTTCTAATGCCATTTTAGTTTTTATTAAGTTTTCCATTCCACTTCCTTTATTTTCAATTGGAACTCCACCTTCAACTATATTTATTATATTTTCTAATATAACTTTTTTCCTATTTATCCCAAATTTTCTATTTTCATCAATTGTAAATATTTCATCTTCTAATATTTTATCAATTTTTTCACTATAATTTCCTTTTGCTTTAACTCTATCTAATTCTTGTATCTTATTATTAAATAACGATTTGTTATAATTATTATAAGTGTTATTTGTTTCAATATTAGATGTATTTATTCCTAAATATTTTATAGGTTTTATTAAAGAATTATAAGGTGTTCCAGCAAATGTCTTCCACTTAAAAGAATAACACTCATATGGTATATTTCCATTACTAATAATATTACTTGCTATGTCTTTTAACTCATCATTAATTTCACATTTAAACGAAATTCCAGTATTATTAGTCTTTCTATCAGTGTCATAATATTCAATTCCACTATATGTACTACTGTTAATACTAGTATCTAATTCTAATCCTACTTCGATATATATTTTAGGCAAATTCTCTATTGATGGATGTTTCTTAAAATCATTATAATCTTCAATATTTATTAATTCCTTAATAATAGATTTGTCTGCATTTTTGTATAACTGATTAATCACTATTTCTATTGCTTCCACAACTGTACTCTTTCCCGCTTCATTTTCTCCAACTATGATATTTAAATGTTCATTAAATGTAATTGTAGTATCTTTAAATTTTCTAAATCCCATCAATTTTACATACTTTATATTATTCATAAAATCATTTTACCTTTCTAAATATAATCGTATATCAATTATTTCTCTGTTTTCTTTAAGCTTTTCTTGTTTTCTTTTTCCAATTGTTTTAAGCTCTTTTTGGGTGTGGGCAATTCTTCTGGCATAGTTCCGTCCTGCTTGTTTAATTGCTTTTCTAACTATTTTTCCAATTTTATTATGAGTATCACAAGCTTTC
>CAQYCU010000044.1 GCA_948919095.1 uncultured Clostridia bacterium
TTAGGAACAAAAGGTGATGAACAAGAATTAGATGGACTTGATACTGAAACTTCAAAAAGATATATGCACCAATACAACTTCCCAGGATACAGTGTAGGTGAAGCAAAAGCATCACGTGGACCAGGAAGAAGAGAGATAGGACATGGAGCATTAGCAGAAAGAGCATTAGTCCCAGTACTTCCAAGTGAAGAAGAATTCCCATACACAATGCGCTTAGTTTCAGAGGTATTAGAATCAAATGGTTCAACATCTCAAGCAAGTATCTGTGGTAGTACTTTAGCATTAATGGATGCAGGTGTTCCTATAAAGAAGCCAGTTGCAGGTATATCAGCAGGACTAATAACTGACCAAGAAGACCCTAACAAATATATTGTATTAACAGATATACAAGATATTGAAGACTTCTTTGGAGATATGGACTTTAAAGTTGGAGGAACAAAGGATGGAATAACAGCTATTCAAGTTGATATAAAAGTAGATGGATTAACATATGATATTATAGAGCAAGCATTTGAAAGAACAAAAATTGCTCGTGATAACATGATAGATAATGTATTATTAAAAGCAATCCCAGCTCCAAGAACAGAGCTTTCAAAATATGCACCAAAAATAATTTCAACAAAGATTAGTGTTGACAAGATAAAAGATGTAATAGGTGCTGGCGGAAAAACAATTAACAAAATAATAGAAAAAACTGGGGTTAAAATTGATATTGAAGAAGATGGAAGAGTATTTATCTATTCTCAAGACATTGAAAATGCAAAAGAAGCTTTAAAGATAATAGAAGGAATTACAAGAGATATAGAAGTAGGTCTTGTATATGATGGTGTAGTTACAAGAATTGCAGCGTTTGGCGCATTTGTTGATATAGGTGGAGGAAAAGAAGGTCTTCTTCACATATCAAAAATATCTAGCCAAAGAGTTGAAAAAGTAGAGGATGTTTTAGCAGTAGGCGACGAAATAAAAGTAAAAGTAACAAATATTGACCATCAAGGAAAAATTGACCTAAATATGAAAGATTTAGAAAACCACTAAAATATAAAATAAGAATTGACAAACAAGATTTTTCCTAGAAAAATCTTGAATGTCGATGAGCGGAACGAAGTGAAGCGAAAGGAAAAGAATAAATGCAATTTCTATACTTTTTGCAACAAGCTATAATATGGCTAATAACTATATATTATGTATATCAACTAATCATAAGCTTGTTTTCATTTGTAAAAATAAAAGAAAAGCCATATATAATAAATAAAAATCATAAATTTTTAATAATACTACCTGCACACAATGAGGAGAGTGTTATTGTAAATTTAATAAATAGTATAAAAGAACAAGATTATCCAAAAGAGCTATATGACATTCATGTTATAGCGGATAATTGTTCAGATCAAACAGAAAAAGTCTCAAAAGAAGCAGGAGCAAAAGTATTTGTAAGAAAAGAAGAAAATCCAGATAAACAAACAAAAGGTGCGGCTTTACAAGTATTTTTGCAGAAGATATTAAGCGAACCTAAAATGGACTATGATGCATTTTGCGTATTTGATGCAGATAACATTGTTGATAAAAACTTTTTAAAAGCAATGAACAAGCACTTATGCCAAGGTGAAGAAGTAGTTCAAGGATACAGAGATATAAAAAATCCAACAGATAGCTGGATTTCAGCAGGATATGCAATATTTTATTGGACTATGAACAGATTTTATCATTTAGCAAGATATAATGCAGGTTTGTCACCATTAATAAATGGAACAGGATTTATGGTAAAAATGGATACAATAAGAGAAAGTGGCTGGCAAACAAAAACACTAACAGAGGATATAGAATTTTCACTAAAAACAATAATTAGTGGAAAAAAATTAGGATGGGCAAAAGATGCAATATGCTATGATGAACAACCTATAAGTTTTAAACCATCTTGGTCACAAAGGTCAAGATGGACTATTGGACATATTCAATGCTTAACAGAATATTCAGTGCCTTTAGCAAAAGCAGCAAATGATAAGAAAACATTAATGAATTTTGATGGACTATTGTACATGTTTGGAAGTATTCCAATGTTTATTATTACAATTTTATTATTATTAATAAATGCAGTAGTATATTTAAGAAAAGAAATGACAACATCTGTATTTATAATAAATGTTTTAAGATATGTATTACCGACACTATTTTTCCCAATATTAACAGCGATATTAATAATGATGATTGACAAAAGACCAATAAAGAAAATGTGGAAAGGTTTATTGATGTATCCTTGCTTTTTAGGATCATGGCTACTTATAAACTTTAAATGTTTATTTGTTCAAGACACAAAATGGGAAAAGATAGAACATAACAGGAATATAAATATTGAAGATGTGAAAACAAAATCTAATAAAATAAAAAAAGAGAACAGTATGAAAAACAACAAAACTAAACAGAAGGAAAAGAGTGTAAAATAAAACACATAAAATGGAGTGAGATATATGTTTAGAAAAATAAAGATTTTTGCTTTCGTTGGACCATCAGGAACAGGAAAAAGTTATAGAGCACAGATGGTTGCGGGAGAACAAGATATACACTATATAATTGATGATGGGTTATTAATAAAAGATAATGATGTAGTTGCGGGAGAATCAGCAAAAAAAGCACCAACAAAGATTGAAACGGTAAGAAGAGCATTATTTGTTGAAGAAGAGCAACGAAAAAAAATGAGAAGAGCAATAAGATTGATAAATCCAGAATCTATATTAATATTAGGAACATCTGAAAAAATGGTAAAAGAAATAGCGCAAAACTTAGCTCTTCCTGAGATAGAAAAAATAATTTATATAACAGACGTTGCAAGTGAACAAGAAATCGAAAATGCAAAAAGAATACGAACTGTTGAAGGAAAGCATGTTATACCAGTTCCAACATTTGAATTAAAAAAGGGCTTTTCAGGATATTTACTAGACCCACTTCAGATATTTAAAACACGTGAAAATGATATACCATATATATCTGAAAAATCAATAATAAGACCAACATTTAGTTATATTGGAAACTTTACAATATCAGATGCAGTATTTAGACAAATTATAGAATATTTAGCAACTAAAACAGAATCTATAACAAAAATATTAAAGGTTAGAGTAAATAAAAGTGAAGAAGGACCAACAATTTATGTTGAGGTAGAAATTAAATTTGGGATAAAGATTGTAACAGAACTATCTGAATTTAAAGCAAAATGCATAAAAGAGCTTGAACGTCAAACATCTATGAATATAGTAAATATGATAGTATCTGCTAAAAAAATACAATTACCCAATGAAGTAGAAGATAATACAAATAACAATTATATTGACTTTGATTAATTTTTGTCTAAATAATAATTAGTTAGTTAACTAATATAAGTTATTTATATCAATATTATAAAAGTGTTTGTGGTAAAAGGGAGAATAAAAAAATGTCATTTATTGTAGCGATTGATGGACCAGCAGGAACAGGAAAAGGAACAGTAACACCTGCACTTGCAGAAAAATTCAACTTAATGTATATGGACACAGGAGCAACTTATAGATGTGTTACACTTAGATTATTAAATGAAAAAGTTGATTTTAAAGAAACAGAAAAAATTAAAGAAATTTTAAAAAGTATAAAAATTGATTTTGACGAAAATAACAATTTCTTTTTAGATGGAAAAGACGTAACAAAAGAAATCAGAAGTAAAAGAGTTACTGAAAATGTTTCTCAAGTATCGCATCTATTAGAAGTTAGACTTGCAATGGTAGATTTGCAACGCAAATTATCAGAAGGAAAAAATGTAATCCTAGAAGGAAGAGATATTGGAACCAATGTATTTCCGAATGCAGATGTAAAGATATATTTGGACGCTTCAGTTGAAGAAAGAGTAAAAAGAAGAATTAAACAAAATAAAGAAAAAGGCATTGAAATGACTGAAGAAGAAGTTAGAGAGAATATTATTTTTAGAGATACTAACGACAAAAATAATGAAATAGCACCTCTAAAACAAGCAGAAGATGCTATATATATAGATTCTAGTGATTTAACAATAAAACAGGTAATAAATAAAATATCAAAAATAATAAAAAAAAACAAAGCAAAACATGACCGAATGGAAAAAGGCTACATAATGACAGAAGAAACTACATTTAAGAAATTTAGAAGAAAATGTGTAAAGGGAATTCTTGCGGGAGTATATCATATTTTTTATAGAGTAGAGAAAATAGGTTCAGAAAATATTAACACAGATGAAGGTATAATTATATGCTCAAAACATGTTAATAGCATTGATGCTGCAGGAATAGTATTATTAAATAAAAGATATATACGTTTCATTGCAAAGCACGATTTATATAGATTTAAGTCACTTGGGTGGTTAGGACATTTATTTAACATAATTCCAGTAAAGAGAAATACTAGTGATTTAAAATCAATAAAAATGTGTTTGAAGGCATTAAAAGATAAGGAAGCTTTAGGAATATTTCCAGAAGGAACACGTAATGGAATTGAAAAAAATGCAGATGTAAAGAATGGCGCAGCATTTTTAGCTTATAAAGCAAAAGTCAAAATAGTTCCAGTTGGAATAAATGGAACATTCAAGCTATTTTCAAAAGTCGTATTCAATTATGGAACGCCAATAGATGTTAATGATTATAAAACAGATTCTCCTGACTGGATTGACCATGCTACCGAAGAAATTATGAAACAAATATTAGAATTATCTAAAATCAAAAAATGATTAGCAAAAGACATAGAATTATGAAAACTTTTTAGAATATAATTTTGAATTTTAAGATGACAATTAAAGATACAACTATATAAAAAAAGAAATGAGGAAAGAGATATGAATTTTGTAGTTGCAATAGATGGCCCAGCTGCAAGTGGAAAAGGCACAATAACAAGAAGATTAGCAGATGAGCTAGGATTAACAGTATTACCAACAGGTGATACATACAGATGCTTAGCGTTAGAAGTTTTAAGAAATGGATATGGAATTGACCAAATTTATGAAATAACAGAGCTTGCAAGACAATTAGATATTCAATTTAGAAATGATGGAGAAAAAGAATGTGTCTTTTTAGACGGAAAAGATGTAAGTGATGAAATTAGAGAGCCAGCAGTTGCAAAAGTTGGTTCTATGGTTTCAAGCATTGTAAAAGTTCGTGAGCAAATGACTTTATTACAACGAAGAATGGCAGAAGGAAAAAATATTATTGCAGAAGGCAGGGATATGGGAACAGTAGTATTTCCTAATGCCGATGTAAAACTGTATATAGATGCTAGTGAAGAAGTTAGAGCACAAAGAAGATATAAGGAATACGTATCTCAAGGAATTGATATTACTTATGAGAAGGTACTTAAAGACCTCCAATGGAGAGATAATAATGATAAACATAAAGAAGTAGGTTCATTAAAAAGAACAGAGGATGCTATGTATGTTGACACTACAGAAATGACAATAGATGAAGCTGTGGAAAAGATAAAGAGTAAAATTATTACAAAGATGAAACATAAAAATGAAAAAAAAGAGAAAAGTACTAAATTAAATAATGAAACAACAAGGGAAAAACCGGCAAAAATGGATGATTATGACCCTATTGATATGTAAGTTAATAATATAAAGACGCCCCCCATATAGCATTAGCTGTATGGGGGCGTATAAACTATAAGAATATATTATTTTAAAAAGAGAAAACCTCCATCCCGAATTTTCGGGATGGAGGTCAAAGGGTGCATCCTGTGCTTAGTACAGCAAGCGGGCGGAGTCGGTAGCCTTTTCGATAAGCTTCTCGGCGTCGCAAGAGACGTTGTAGCCACGCTCAACGGAGTTGGCGCCGACCAGTTCCAGCAGAATGCTGATGCACTCGTTGCGATACTTCAGTCCAGGAGGGGTGTTGGACAGCGCAGGCCAGGAAATCCTGCCGCTCTTCTCGGTCATGGGGTCCCGAACAACGATGTCCTCACCGTCTGCAGAAATGCTAATGATGCGTGTACTCATGGTTATCACCTTTCCTTTTTAATATAGGGTTTACTATTATAAGTATAGCATATTTAACAAAATAAGTCAAACATTTTAGTAAAATTTTACAATAACGCAAAAAATGACATACATTTTTAAATTATACTTGCAAACTTGTCAAAGTAATGGTATTATAATAGTGTTTAAATTATATGATAAAAGGAAATAATATGAGAAGAAATATATATAAAATTGTTATAATAATAACTATGTTAATATCCATAGATGTGGGACAGTCGTATGCCAGCATAGATAATATAAAATTAGCTACTAAAGGAAGTACTAATACAGTAGTGGACCCAGTTACTAAAAATAATGATTTAAAAGAACTAAAAGTAGGTAATTATGAATTATATCCTACGTTTGATAAAAATATTACAGATTACTATTGTATAATTGATAATAGTATAAAAAGTTTAGAAGTAGAGGCCACTTCTGAGAGTGAAGATGCAACTGTTAAAATTACAGGAAATTCATCATTAACTAAAGAAGAAAATACGATAAACATAGTAGTAACCTCAAAATCAGGAAGTAAAAAAACATATTCAATAATTGCAAAGAAGAGAAAAAACACAGGACTTGCACTTGAGAATTTAACAATACCAGAACAAAAGATGGATTTGCAAATTAGTGAGAATATGTTTCAATATGAAGTAGAAATTGAAACAAAAGAAATCGCACCACTAAATATTATTGCAAAGGCAAATAATGAAAATGCAACAGTTGAAATATTAGGAAATGATGAAACTTTAGTTGAAGGTGACAATACAATTACAATAGTTTTAAAAAATGGACAAGACACAGTAATATATCAATTGAATGTTAAAATTAAATTGCTAAAAGAAACTCAAGTGGTGGAATATGTCAAAGATGATAATTTCATAGGAAATCTAGCTAGAGATATAAGCACAAAAGTAACAGATTTTTTTAGTAATGATAAAAATACTTTAATATTTTTATGTGGAGTTATGGGAATTCTAGTAATATTAATTATTATTTTTATTATTAGAATTGTAAAAAGAAAAAAAATAAATAAGAGTAAAGAGAACATTAAAAACAGAGCTAAATAGTTCTAAAATAATTACAGATTTTCCTGCTTTGTTCGACGTCATGTAATAAATTACACGCATTACAAAATCAAAATTTAATTCTTTTAGAACTTATATAAATAAGGGAGGATTTTTAAAATGATAAAAAAAGTAGCCATATTAGTAAACGGAGGGGACGTATCAGGATTAAACCCTGTCATTAGAGCAATAGTAAGAACAGCCGAAAACAAGAATATTGAATGTTACGGATTTATAGATGGATATAAAGGTCTTCTTGAAAACAATTATGTACGATTGGATAAAAGTCCAATTTCTTCAGGAATATTACAAACAGGAGGTTCAATTATAGGTTCTTCAACAAATACAATAGTATTTAATTATAAAGTAACAAACCCTGATGGAAGTGTAGAATATAAAGATTTATCAGATGTGTGTGTACAAAATGTTAAAGATGATGGATTTGATTGTGTATTTACATTAGGAGGGGATAGCACGCAAAAATCAGCAAGAGATTTATTTATAAAAGGAATTAATACAATAGGAGTTCCAAAAACTATAGATAATGATGTTGCGTGTACAGATATTACATTTGGATATAATACAGCAGTATCAGTTGCAACAGAAGCTATAGATAGACTTCATACAACAGCTGAAACACACCACAGGATTATGGTACTTGAAGTAATGGGAAGATTTGCAGGCTGGATTGCACTAGAATCAGCAATTTCAGGAGGCGCAGATGCGGCTTTAATCCCAGAAATACCTTATGATATAAATAAAGTTGTTGAGGTAATTGAAAGAAGACGTAAAATAGGAAAAGAATTTAGTGTTATTGTTGTTTCAGAAGGAGCAATTCCAAAAGATGGAGAAGCATCAACATTTACTGCTGATATTGGTTCGGGAACAGGGATAACAACAAAATTTGCAGGAGCAGGAGATAGAGTTTCAAAAGAATTACAACAATTAACTGGATTAGAATCAAGGTGCACAACATTAGGATATATGCAAAGAGGAGGAACTCCAACAGCCTATGATAGGGTACTATCTACAAAATATGGTGCAAAAGCAATGGAACTTGCTATGGAAGGAAAATTTGGAGTACTTACAGTCATTCAAAATGGACATTTAGGATATGTACCACTTGAGGAAGTTGTAGGAGAAAACAAAGAATTAGGAGCAGTTGAAGGTGGAACAAAAGAGAGTAATGTTAGATTAGTAACTATGGACCATGAGTTGGTCAAGACTGCTAGAGATATAGGAATTTGTCTTGGCGATTAAAATCTCCAAAGAAAGGATAGTTATGAATTTTAAAGAAGAATTAGCAAAACTAATATGGAATGCAATAAATAATGAAAGTATAAGTATTGAAACAATAAAGCAATTTATTGAAGTACCAAAGGAAAAGCAAAATGGAGACTTTGCTTTTCCATGCTTTAGATTGGCAAAAGAATTAAAAAAATCACCAATAGATATTGCAAATATAATAAAGGACAATATTAAAGATGAAAAACAAATATTATCAAAAGTTGAAGTTGTAAATGGATTTTTTAATTTTTACATATCACAAAAAGAGCTTGTAAAAGAAGCTATGGAGAAATTCGATTTACAAAAAGAAGATTATGGTAAATCAAATATGGGAAACGGAAAGAATATAGTAGTAGAATTTTCATCTCCAAATATTGCAAAGCCATTTCATATAGGACATTTAAAAACAACAATTATAGGAAACTCATTATACAAAATATATGATTACTTAGGCTTCAACACAACTAGAATAAATCACTTAGGAGACTATGGAACACAATTTGCAAAACTTATTGAAGCATATAAACGATTTGGAAATGAATATGATTTGACTGAAAATCCTATTGATAAATTAACTCAAATGTATGTAAGAATAAATGCAATGTGTGAAGAAGATGAAGAAATTTTAGAAGAATGTAGAGCAACTTTCAAGAAATTAGAAGATGGTGATGAATATTGCCAAAATTTGTGGCAGAAATTTAAAGACCTAAGTATGCAAGAATTTAATAAAATATATGAATTAATTAATGTAGAATTTGATTCAATGAATGGAGAATCATTCTATTCAGATAAAATGCAAGAAGTAATAGATATACTTGAGGCTTCAGGAAAATTGCAAGAATCAAGAGGAGCAAAAATTATTGACTTAGAAGACCAAGGAATCAGTACACCATGTATTATACAAAAAGCAAATGGTTCAACAATATATGCAACAAGAGATTTAGCTGCTATTTTATATAGAGCTAGAACCTATGATTTTGACAAATGTTTATATGTAGTAGGAGGAGAACAAAGTCTTCACTTTAAACAAGTATTTGCAGTTTCAAAATATCTGGGGCTAAGTGAAAAACACCTAAATGGATTAGAGCATGTAAGTTATGGACTTATAAAATTACCAGAAGGAAAAATGTCTACAAGAAAAGGAAACTTTATAAAGGTTGAAGATATACTTAATGAAGCTATAGAAAAAGTTTTGGAAATAATAAAAGACAAAGACATAAATGATAAAGAAGACGTTGCAAAAAAAGTTGGAATTGGTGCTGTAATTTTTGACGATTTAAAAGATACAAGGTCAAAAGAACAAGTGTTTGATATAAGTGTTGCAACAAGCTTTAATGGTGAAACTGGACCTTATGTACAATACACAACTGTAAGATGTAATAGTGTAATGGAAAAAGCAAACTATACACCTAATTCAAATATTAATTATGATAAATTAACAGATGAAGCTTCAATTAATGTAGTAAAAGAAATATCAAGATTTCCAGAAGTTATAGTTTCAGCAATGAAGAAAAGTGAACCATCTTTTATATCAAGATATGTAATTTCATTAGCAAAAGCATATAGTAATTTTTATAATCAAAACAAAGTAATTTGTGATGATAAAGAACTACAAGATGCACGTTTATATTTAACTTATGCAGTTAAAGTTACTTTAACTAATGGGCTTAAGTTACTTGGAATTGAAGTACCATCAAAAATGTAGTAAATAGAAGAGGTTTTATGAAAACAAAAGTAATGTTTATATCTAGTGAGGGAGGACACTTAGACGAACTTAGACAACTAGAATTTGATAAATATGATTATTCTATAGTGACAGAAAAAACAAAAACAACAAAGTTTCTGAAAGATAGTTATGGAAAAAAAATACATTATTTATTATATGGAACTAGACGTACACCAATTAGATATTTTTTCATATTATTAATAAACTTTTTTATTAGTTTAATATTATTCATAAAAATTGGACCTAAAGTTATTGTAACTACGGGAACACATACAGCAGTTCCAATGTGTTACATAGGAAAATTATTTGGAACTAAAATTATATGGATAGAAACATATGCAAATAGAACTTCAAAAACTTTAGCTGGAAAAATGGTATACAAAATAGCAGATATATTTGTAGTACAGTGGGAAGAAATGAAGAAATTATATCCTAAAGCTATTTACTTTGGCTCAATTTATTAGTTTTAGATTAAAGCAACGAAACGCTTAAAGATATTATAGAGAAGGGAAATAATTATGATTTTTGTAACCTTACGGTACTCAGGATAAACAATTTAAAAGATTACTTAAGGCTGTGGAAAATATAAACATAGACGAAAAAATAATTATGCAAGTGGGTTCTACGATATTTGAAACTAATAAAAAAAATATTGAAATATATGACTTCATAAATTTAGAACAATTTAATAAGTATATGAAAGAGGCTAGAGTTATAATTACTCATGCGGGAGTTGGAACAATAATTGCAGGATTAAGAATGAACAAAAAAATGATTGTTGCAGCACGTCTAAATAAGTATGACGAGCATGTAAATGACCATCAGCTTCAAATATTAGAAACATTTGCACAAGACAAATACATAATACCACTTGAGGACTTTTCAAAATTACAAGAGTTACTAAATACTGATTTTGAACCTAGAAAATTTGAAAGTAATAATGAAAATTTCATAAATCAATTAGACAATGAAATTAATAGGTTATTAAAATAATAATAAAAAGAGGGAGAGTATGAGCCATCAAAGCCAACTAGTAAAAAATACCGTAATCATTGCCATTGGAAAATTAAGCACACAAATATTATCATATTTAATGCTACCATTTTATACCAAACATGTATCCACAAGTGAATTTGGCATATTTGATTTTATTTGTACTGTCTCATTATTTCTTTGTCCTATAATAACTCTTCTAATGGAAGAGTCAATGTTTAGATTTTTAATAGATGCAGAAACAAAAGTACAAAAGAAAAAAATAATTAGTCAAACTATTATTTACACAATAATTGGAACTCTGGTATTTATACCAATATCAGCTATAATATTAACTATATGTACTGAATATTCACCACTTTTGATTTTTGCTTTTATAGCATTTGTTGTATCAAATATTGCGATAGCTTTGAGTAACTCATTAGCTAGGGGACTTAGTCAAATAAAAATGTATTCAGTATCTAATTTTATACTAGGTGCATTAACAATAATTTTTACACTAATAGTAATATTTACAAAACCTGATGCAGTAGGGTTATTATTTGCAAATTTAATTGCAAACTTTGCTGTTGCATTTTATATTTTTAAGAAGTTAAAATTATCAAAATATATTGGAAAATACAACAAGCGTGTAATGAAAAAAATGGTAAAGTATTCCATGCCACTTGTACCAAACAGCATTTCATGGTCAATAATAAACATGTCAGATAGAATAATACTTACTAATTTAGTAAGTGCTGGGGCAAATGGTATATATGCAATGGCAAACAGGTTTCCTAATATTATAAATGTATTGTATGGATATTTTTATACTGCGTGGAAAGAAACAGCATCAAAAATAATAAAAGAAAAAAATAAAGAAAAGTTTTACAATAGTATCTACCATGATATGAAAAGAATACTGTATTCAATAACAATATGTTTAATTTCAGCAATGCCATTTGCATTTCCATTATTTA
>CAQYCU010000045.1 GCA_948919095.1 uncultured Clostridia bacterium
TCTTTTTCATAATAAACCTCCTTTTATTTATAATATCACATCAAAGAAAAAAAAAGTATTAAGTTCATTAAAGTTTAGTGCGTACTTGTTTTTTGGAGTACATGTCTTATCATTTCTATCTTGATACAATTACAGATTTGATTAAGGCAATCAATATGGGTAATGCGGTTACAAAGACAATTTTGGAGGTATTTATATGCAACTTTTTAAGAATGTTTCTGTAACCAAAAAGATGTTGGCCATGTTTTTGGCGTTTTGCTGTGTGTGCGGAGTTCTGTCTGTGCCTGTGTCCGCTTCGGCGGCAGTAGATAATTCTACGGTGGCCACCGTCGAGCCTCGGCGTACAACGATTTATCCCAGCAGTGGGCAATCATCGGGGTACTTTTTTGAGGTGAAAAGTCAAACGGCAACTTATATTTCAAGGTCGCTTTCTTATATCATTTTTTATTTCTTTATAATTCTACTTACTTCTTCAATAATTGCTTGATTAGTATATAAATCTTCACAATATTTTATTCCAAAAATTTCTTGAAAATTCTCTTTATAATCGTTTCCTATCAAATTGTGTAAAATATATGTAATAGTTGTTTTAATAGTATGTGGTACTATTTTATATCGAATAGAAAGCTATATATATTTTTTGATATTACAATGAAATCGCCAGAATAATTTATAGCAATTATAATAGCACTAGTTAATAGTTTAATGCATGAGTTTTTGGGTTTAAACCTAGTTTTCGTAAAAGATAAAATAGCAGTAATAATTTTCTTGAAATAAAACAATTAGCATTAGTCACTATAATACTAATGCAACAAAATTATATAAACAAAGCAAAAAGATAAACTTTGCACTATATGCAAATTTAGAAGTTAAAAATAGTATTTTATATCAATACTTTTGAATAATGTTAGATAAAAATAAAAAATGCTGAATTTGGTTAAAATTCAACATTTTTTGGCTCCTCTTATAAGTGATTTCAAAAATAAATGCTTATTTGAATACACTTTCAGGAATTACTCCGTGCAATTTCCGTGAAAATTAAATATTGCTAAAAAATGATATATAATGTTTTGTCATATAAATTGTGATTTATTCTTCTATCAAAGAATAAAAAAATTGCAAATCTTCATTTGAAATATTATAATAAAATGTTAAAAATTCCTCTGGCAATGAAAAACTTTTAATGCTATCATTTGATACTGTCATTTTTATAATATTAGAATTCTCGAACAAAGTAATTATTGTATTTTCTTCCAGTTCTTTACTTCCATATTTTGCAACAGGAGCTTTATATGAAACAAACTTATACTGTTCTTTTAAATTGTGTACGCTATCTTTCAAACTATCTTGATTTTCCTCATAATCTTCATAAAATGAAAAATTATTATTATAATTTTCGAGTATTTTTTTATCACTTATCACTTTCAAAAGTTCATTATCGTTAGCAGAATATATTTCAACTTTAGCTAAATTGTTATTTGCGTTTTTTTCTCCCTTTTGAAATATATTACTATATGTACATATACCTAACAATGCTATAAATATTATACTTATTATTATATAAACTTTTTTATTCATTTTTGTCCTCTCTTTCTAAAATAAGTTTACAAGTTGTTACTAATAAAACACAAAATAAAATGATTATTGGTGCATAAGGGCTCCAAGCATTTGAAAATATACCAATAACTACTGCAACAATAGTAAAAGGTAATGCTACATATACCCAAGAATACTTTCTTTGCCTACTATTTTGATTATTTTTAAAATTCTTAATAACAATAGTATCTGCATACATAGACATACTAGCCCATACCAAAAGTGATATGCTTATTGCATCACACCCCCACTCAAAAATATTATAAAAGGTATTTCCAAAATGTTGTAAATCAAATTCACTACTTAGCAAAAGAATAATAATTCCTACAATAATTATTGCAATATATTTTTTTCTTCTACTTTCTCTTTTATTTTTAAATTCTTCAAAAACCTTATTGTCTAATACAATATTATTTAATTTGATTTCTTGATATTGTTTTGTTTGAAAAAAATATGTTAATATAAGAATTAAGCCAGTAATAAATGTAAACCAATATGATATATTCATTACTAAATTTTGATATTCAAAACTATAAAAAATGTTTGATAATATAATTAGACTAATACCAAAAGTAATTTGCATTATATTTTTTATATTATAAATATAGAAGTTATCAAGCATTTCCTTACTTACATAATATTTTTTGTTTGAAATATTTTTTTCTTCAATATTATCTTTTAATAAATAGTCTAATGATACTTCAAATAAATTACTGATTTGAACTACTTTTTCAATGTCTGGTGTACCTTTATCATTTACCCATTTTCCAACAGCCTGTCTTGACACATATAGTTTTTCTGCTAAATCTTCTTGTGACATATTCTTTTCTTTTAGCAATAATTTTAATTTTTCACCTAATGTCATTTATTTTACCTCCTGAATGTATTTTACTTTTGCTAGATACCAAACGCAACCAACTTAGAGTTTCATATTGTCAACTTTGAGTTTCAAATAAGTAATTTAATGTTTTTCTGTAATTTATAAAGCAAATAAGAGAGTAAAAATTTCTACTCTCCCATTTACCGTTTTACTCAATAAATATGATTTGTATTACTTTTTGTTTTCTCTTATTGCTTTTTTACTATTCCTATATAGCATAGCAAATATTAAACCAAATAACATTGGTATTACTGCATAACCTGCATTACTTACCTTATGAGTAATTACCATAAATGCTCCAACAAAAGTTAAAATCAAAAATAAGACATATAAAATCAAAAACACCTTCATTTTTACTTGTTCTTTTTTCATATTCTCAATTACCTCCAATTCTATAAATCACTTAATTATTGAGTTTCCAAATCTGTACTACAATAACATTATACTACAAAAACACTTATTAGACAAATATTATCTATACTTTTCAATTATTTGGTTAATTATTTTTAAATCTTCATCACTTATATTTGCTTGTTTTTCCCCTTTTTGTATCTCTCTACAACTTTCTTTAATATAATAAATTTCATTATTTAAAGTTATCTTATGAGTATTTATTCCATCACATATTTCGTTATTATATTTTGAATTTACCAACATATTTTCAATAATTCCTATATCTTTTATATTATTTATTGTAACTATTTTCCCTTCATATTCAATTTCAATGTTTTCTACTTTTGGTAGTTCATATTTCATAAACCAACTTCCCATTTTTGCACCTATATTACTTTCATAGGGTTCATTTGCAGAAACTCCTACATATCTAATTACTTTATATCCTAATCCCCAATAAGTTACCTTACTTCCATTATTGCTTATAGTTTTTATACAAAATTTAGGCTCGTGATTTGTTGTAACTCTACCACTATCAATATAATTAGTAATCACTCCTACTATGATTAAGATAAATATTAGGATAGATCCAATTATCAATATTTTTTTATTTTTCATAAACTACCTCCATCTCGATAAATTACTATTTATCTAACAATTATGATATCAAAAAAGCAAACAATAATCAACTAATTGTAAGATTACTGTTTGCTAGTTTTCGTATTGTATTTTTATAACACGAGTTACTTCCTCTATAATAGTTTTATTTGAATAAAAATCTTCGCTAAATTCTAAATCAAAAATTTTTTCAAAGTTTTTCTTGAAACCTGTTCCCGCTAAATGCTTTAATGAATATGAAATAGCATTTTCAATATACTTAGGAGATAATTTGTATTTATATGAAAGTTGTTTATAGATGTCATTTAATATTATGAAATCGTCAGTACAAGTCAAAGCAAGCATAACTGCACTTAGTAAAATCTTAGTACCTTTTAGCTTAGTGCTTAAACCTATTTGTCTTAAAATGTTATGAACTATAATCGCTTGGTTCTTTTGACTACCTTTCATAAAATTCTCCTAAAAACTAAAATAGAAGTAAAAATTATTTTGAACTTAACAATTATCATTGGTAACTACAATATAAATATATCAAAATTATGTAAACAATTCAAAATAACTGATTTTGCACTATGCGCATAAGAATTTGCACTATATGCAAACTTTTAAGCAAAAAATAGTTATATTCTAGTATTTTCAAGAGATTTTATTATCATTTTAATTGATTTCTACAAAATATTGCACTATGTGCAAATTTTAAAATAAAAAATAACACGGGAGAATAAGCAAGTTCCCGTGTTTTGTGCTTTAAACCTTAATATTTAAAGCTATAACTACCTAAACTATTGCAACTAGCTTAGAGTAATTAACTTAATTATAAAATAAATCTATATAAATTTCAATGATTTTTATTAGAATTTGGGGGAATTTGTCCCCCAATACCGAATGGCTCCTAGTAGTTTGCTACTGGAATTGGGCACCCACCTGGGCAACCGTCCGCCATAAAAAACATTGTGTTCCATTTGCTTATTCTCCCGTGTGTAAATTCTTCAAGTAAATATTCAATATGCACTATACGAGAGAATAGCAAAGCTAAAATCTTATATAGAAAATTCAGGCAGTTGCAATGCCTGAATGTTATAATTGAACAATCAAGCATTACGCTTGCGGAATGAATTTCTTATTAAGGTTGAAAGCCATTCTATTCACTATGAAGTTATATATATTATACCATATTTTTATGCAAAAATCAAACGAAGTCCTACTCTGTCAAGCTTTTGATAATTTTTAAGTTTGAAAAAATATACAAAATGTGCTATAATTAAAAGTGTATATGCTTTATTAAAGGGGGGATTTTATGGCTGAATTTAATAGACAAGAATTTGCAGAACGATTAAAGAGAATTAGAAAAGATAAAGGACTAAGCCAAGAAAACTTGGCACGAGCAATAAATAAAGATACTGCAACAATTAGTAGATTTGAAAGTGGAAAGCTAATTCCTGATGCAGAACAAATAACTTTAATGTGTAATGAATTAGAGATTAACGAAAGTGATTTGTTTAATTCTTCAAGTAGACCAATTAGTAATAAAGAAAGCATTAACCCCTTTGGTGTAAATACTTTATATGCATACTATTATGGTTACTTCCCTACTTCTAAAAAGTATGGAAAATGTAAATTCAAATTGAATATATTACAAAAAACAAGTTATTGTGCCGTTGAAATGGTTGATTATAAAACAAATAGAATATATCTCAGTGGCTATATAGAAACAGACAATTTTATGGCTTTTATAAAACTTAATAACTATAAACCTACTAGCCCTCGATTAGAATGTACTCAAATTGATATAAATATTGCAAATGGTATTGATAGGGTTATACGTGGTGCTTGGTTTTGCACAAACGGCAGATATGAGCCAAGTTGCAGAAAATGTTTTATATCAAAAGAAGATTTAGAGTTCACAGACGAAATGCTTGAAGATTTAAAAATAACAGAACAAGAACTTAAACAACAAAAAGATATAAATATTTGGTATGTAGATGTAGAAAATAAAGAAGATTTTGAAGAATAATAAATTTAATAATATGAGCCTTATAAGTCAGTTATATACTGATTTATAAGGCTTTTTTAATGTAAAAAATACGATAATAAAATTTTTAAGCTCTGTAAGTATTGAATTTTATATACTTGCAGAGTTTTTAATTTTTTATTTTTAGGGGTTTTTGTGGGTTTTTAGGGGGCTTTTACTTTAAGAGCCAATATCGTTGTATCATAAAATCAAGCTTAAGCCTAACGGCTGTCGACAGTCAAAATAATTAAAAGTGAGGAATTTTTATGAATTGTTTTGACGATTTTATTACAGAAGAAGAATTGAAAGAAATTGAAAAACACGACTGCCTATTCTCTTTTAGAGTAATTAGTTTAGACGACAAGAAAAAACGTAAATATCTTAACTCTTTTGCATATCAACAATATCTTAAACAAAATGCAGAAGATAACAAAGGTGGTGCAGACAATGAATAAAAAAATAGTTGTTTTATACAAAGAAACTGGTCAAGCCCCTGTTATTAAGATTATAGCAAATATGTTTGAAATAAAAAAAATGATAGTAGAAAGCAATTTAGATATGGTTAGATATGAAAATTGTATCATTGTATGCAGTAGTCTTAATCAAAATACAAATCAAGTTCCTAACATTGTTTTAGATTTTAAACATATAACAGGAGATCTCTTCTTAATCGGCTATAACCCTAAAATTAAAGATTTTAGGAGCCTAAACAAAGACGAAGTTAAATTCTATAAAGACGCATTAGATAGAAAATCTTTTCAATACGATAAATACAAAAAATGGATTGAAAAATGCAAGTTTATTGCAGAAAGTTCAAGCAATAACAAAATCTTAGTACCTAAGTTAAATAGTGAATTAGGAGATAACGAAGAAAATAAAACTACTTCTTCTCTCCAGAACGAGAAAATGCTTGAAATGATTTTGAATATTCAAGCAATTCTATTGAAATATCTTAAAAATAATAATGAAAGTGAGTAAAAATATGGAAAATATATTAAATAAACTTACTGAAGATACGATAAATGAAATTAAAGGTACAGAAGTTAAAAAGATAGTAATTGAAGATGAAGTTACACCAGAGCAAAGAGCAATAATGGAATGTGTAAAAAGATTAAAAAACCCTTTTAGAATGTTATGTGTACAAGATGTTATGAAAGACTTAAATATTTGTGAAACAGTTGCTTATAAAACGTTTAAACGACCTGACTTCCCCTCTATCAATGTTGGAAAAAATAATCAAGTTATGCTTATAGCCTACCTAATGTGGAAAATGCAAAAACGAGCTTAGGGGGGTGTCTATATGAGAGATAATAACAAAAATAAAATTGGTAGTATTTACTATGACAAAAGAGATAACAGATATAGATGTACTTACTACATTATTGATAAAGAAAATTTGACTGAAACAAGAAAAACGAAATCTTTTCTTACAGAACAAGAAGCAAAAGACTTTTTGGCTACTGTTCAATGTCAAAGAGGAAACGAACTATTTATTAAATATAATGGCATACCTTTTAATCAGCTTATGAGAGCAACTGCTCAAAAGAAATTTGATACAAACTTAATAGAAGAACGACAATTTTCAAGAATACTAGATACAATAAGTTGTATTGAAAAATGCCCTGCTATGAAAAAGAATATTGAAGATATAACAAGCGAAGAAATACAAAGTTACTTAAATACATTAACAAATTACAGTTATTCGACTATTAGTAAGATTTTTGAACAATTCAAACAAAACTTTACATACGCATACGAAAAAGGCTTTTTAAGGCAAAATCCACTTATAGATGTTATAAAACCTAGAAGTCAGCAAGTAGCAAAAAAAGTTAGAGCCTTAGAAGTTGAAGAACAACAAAGTTTGACTAATTATTTAATGAATACAACAACTGAAATAGAACCTTATAAGGTAGCATATTTAATTGAAATGTATTTAGGTCTGAGAGTTGGAGAAACTTTAGCTTTAAAAAGTACAGATATAGACTTAAATAAAAATTTAGTAAATGTTAATAAAACTCTAACAACTGACCAAAACCACAAAGTTGTAATGGGAAAATCAACAAAAACTTATGCTGGAATAAGACAAGTTCCTATTCCCACTTTTATAAGAGGTGAAATCATAAATCAAATGAGGTTAGCTGAAAATAATAAGGACAAGCAATTATTTGTAAATACAAAAGGAGATTATGCCAACCCTAGAACTGTTAATCGTTTCTTAAAAAGAACTTTAAAAACTATGGGCATAGACGATATATCAACACATAGTTTAAGACATACATACGGTACTAGATGTATTGAAGCAGGTATGAGAGGTGTTGCAGTTCAAAGACTTATGGGACATAGTGATATATCTGTTACTTTAAACACCTACACTTCTGTTTTCAATAAATATAAAGAAACAGAACTTGAAAAAGTAAACAATTACTATATGAATAACGAAATCATAAACTCAAAACAGCCTGTGCTTTTATTAGAAGATAATATTATTAGTCCAAAAGAAAAGAAAATATTAGAACTAACAAAAATGGTCGAAACATCTTTTGCAAGAGGCTTAATACCTATTGAAGAATATAGAGAAAACATAGAATATTTACAGGAGTTAAAAAACAGTTTAAATAACGAAGAAAAAGGAGTAATTGAAAGATGAACAAAACTGAAATAATGCAAAGAGTAAATGGACTAAATGAATATATGTTATCAGATAGCCCAAAAGAATTATTGTTATTAAAAAATTCTAATGACTATACATACAATAAAGGCATAGCACTTATTGAAAAGAATACCAAAGACAAAAGCTGGTACGCAGTAGATAGAAAAAATTGTTATAAAACTTGGGCAGAAATTGAAGCTTTTATTGACGGACTATGTTTAGGAAAAAATACTGACTTTGCTGAACAAGATGTGAGGTAATCAAAATAAGCAAATTTTATTTGATTATTTTGATTAGCATAGTTGGAAGAGTTTGAGAAACCGACACAGGTTTCTCAAGAGATAAATTAAATTGTTAATTTATCTACTCTCAAAACAGATCAAAAACGATAAATTTTGGATCTATTTTGAGAAAACAAGATTATTTTATAAAATTATTTAACAATATTCAAAAGAATATACGGCAAATAATTTTAAATAATCTTGCAAGGGGTTTAGAAAGGGGAATTTCTCCCCTTTCTCATACAGAACTTTGTAGAAGTTCTAGTATGTTAGAACTTTGAAGTGACCCACAAAAGTTGGACAAGTTCTATGCTACATTAGGGTAATATTCCATTCTGTACTGAATTGGACTTTTACCATTTAGCCTTAACTTTATTCTACTATTATTATAATAGTTTATATATTCATCTAGTTCTTGTCTAAACTGATTTATACTTTTGAATTCTCTGTTATAAAAGAATTCTGATTTTAATATACTAAAGAAATTTTCGGCACATGCATTATCTAAACAATTGCCTTTTCTAGACATGCTTTGTCTTATTCCTTTATCTTTTAAACGATTTTGATACCTTGTCATTTGATATTGCCATCCTTGGTCAGAATGCAATATTAAATTAGTGTCATCAGGAATTTTAGCAAAAGCTTTGTCTAACATATCTTCTATTTGATGAAAATATGGTCTTTCAGATAAATTATAACTTACAACTTCACCATTATACAAGTCTATAATTGGTGATAAGTACATTCTTGTATTTAATAAAGCAAATTGTGTAATATCAGTAACCCATTTTTGATTTGGCTTATTTGCTTTAAAATTACGATTTAAAAGATTTATAGCTACATAACTACCATAACCACCTTTATATGAACGATACTTTCTAATCTTAACAAATGACTGTATTTTAAGTTCTTTCATAAGTTTATATACTGTCTTTTTGTTAAGTTTATAACCTCTATTATATAGTTCTAAAGTAACTCTACGATAACCATATCTACCTTTATTAGAATGATAAATTTGTTTAATTACATCTTTTACTTCTGCATATTTATCTATTTTAGATAAAGTGCTGATAATGTAATAATATGTACTTTTAGATAATTTTATCTTTCGTAATAGAGCCGTTATATTATATTTATGCCTTAATTCGTAAACGGCTAATGCTTTTTCCTTTTTTGTTGGTTGATTCTTTTTTGAACTAAGGCATCTAATTTTTTTAAGTAATCGTTTTCCATTCTTAAATCTTCTATTTCTTTTAAAAGTTCTTCTTTACTTTTATCTGTTAAATCTGAAGTGTTTGGTGTTGAGCTTTTTCTCATTCTTTTATTTCGTTTTACTTGCATACCATCAATTGCTATTGAACGGTTATTTAACAAGTATTCACGACCTTTCTCATTATACATTTGCTTCCACAATGCGATTATCGTTGAAGATGGCAATTTAAAATGCATACGTGTCTTTTCCAAAGATAAGTGGTTTGCATACATATATTCTACTACGTCAACCTTAAAATTTCCATCATATTTTCTAATTTTTTGTGGTTTTAAGCCATCTTCACCACAATTTCTGTAAAGATTACACCAAACTCTAATTTGTTCCTGATGGATTTTGTAATGTTGAGATGCTTGAGAATATGAATGTTTACCTTCAAGAACAAATTTAACAATTTCTAGTTTTAATTCAAAAGGGTGTCTAAACATACTAAGTGAACCTCCATTTCATACTAATTTTTTGTCCAATATTTTTGGTTCACCTCACTTCAAAAAAATTCGTATAAGCAAAACCAAAGTAGAAAACTTAAAATAGAGTTTCTACGGAGCATTGCTTAAAGGAAAGGAATTAAAAATGTGAGTTATGCTATTTTAAGAAATAAAAACTATAAAAAAGAAAATCTTGCAGGACTATATAAACATAACGAGCGAAAAAATACGCACTATTCCAATAAAAACATCAATAAAGAAATTTCCAAAAATAACTACTCTATTAAAAAATGCAATACAACCTATCAAAAGGCTATTAAAAATTTAATTCAAAAATACAATATGAAAAATAGAATAACTAAACAAACAAACTTAATTTGTGAATTTATAATCACATCTGACAAAGAGTTTTTTGAGAGAATTGGAGAAAAAGAAACAAAAAGATACTTTGAAACTGCATACAAATTTGTAGCAAACTATAAAAACTTAGGAGAAGACTTTATAATATCTGCAAGAGTACATATAGATGAGGAAACTCCCCACCTACATCTTGATTTTGTTCCAGTAGTACATAAGACAGATAAAACGGGAAAAGAAATTTATAAAATTGCTTGTAGTGAATATTGGAAAGGTAAAGATAGTTATGCTAGATTACAAGATAATTTCTATTCATATATGACAAAAGCAGGTTTTAATTTAGAGCGAGGAAATACAAAAAACAATGAGCATATTGATATAGAAAGACTAAAACAATTAACCAATTATGAAGTGCAACAGTATGAAAAAAAGTCTATACAAAAAGAAAAACCACTTGAAACAAATAACATTGAACTTCTGCAAAAACAAAATAGACGAGTTATAAATAATTTCAATACCCTATCTAATCAATATGTAAAAATTAGAAATAATGTCTATATGATACAAAAAATAAATAAAAAATTGCAAGAAGAAAATAAAAAATTAAAAAGCAAAAATGACAACTTGATAGAAGAAAATTACAAAATGCAGAAAGAAATATATCACTTAAAAGACTATATAAGTAAAACTTATGAATATATTAGCGTTTTAATAAATTTACCTATAAAGTCTATTAAAAAAATGATAGATAATTTCTGCACAGAATTTAAGGAAAGGTTGTAAAATATATGGAAAATAAAGAAGAAAAAAACTCTTTAAAAAGTTATAACGAATTTAAAGAAGAACATTACAAATATAGAGTTGACGAAATACTTGGAAATATTGAATATAACAACAATGAATATTTAGATTTCAATAAGAAAAGTGATAAGCTCTATAATGAGTTAAAAGGAATGCTTGGAGATAAAGGAAAAAGATTATTATTAAATTATGCAGACTTTGAAATTAGTAAAAAAGACTGTGAATTATATGCACTAGCAGAACAAGTCTACAAAGATTTAAAAGAAGAAAGATAAAAATATAAAAAATATATTTTTAAGGAATTGCTAATAATTGCAATTCCTTTTTTATTATCTATAAAAATGCTTATTTTTATAGACTTTCGTACATCAAACAATTTTCTGCACGGGAATACACGAATAAAGAAAATCTCTGTAATTATATTAAAATAAGTGGTTCAACAACTTTAGTTGGGGTGTAAAAACTCCAACTATTTTTATATAAAAA
>CAQYCU010000046.1 GCA_948919095.1 uncultured Clostridia bacterium
ATATGATTTCCACTTGTTGCTGATATTTTTATTACTTCTCCACCTAACGATTTTACAAGTGAACTTTCTTCTCTCTCTGGATCAACAATTATTATATCTGCATTAGAATCTCGTAGCATTATTGACACAATTTCTTCTTTTGCAATAAAACTTTTCCCACTTCCACTTACTCCTAATATAAATGAATTACCATTTAATAATCTCTTTCTATCTGCTATTATCATATTTTTTGATATAACATTTTGTCCGTAATAAACTCCGTTATCATGTCTAATCTCTTGTACTCTAAATGGCATAAATACTGCTAAACTTTCTGTTGTTAATGTTCTTAATGTATCTATTTTTCTTGTTCCAAATGGCATTGCCGTATTTAGTCCATCTATTTGTTGAAATTTTAGTACTGCAAACTGACATAAATGTTTACTTGCTGTTGTTAATAATGCTTCTGTATCATTATCTAATTGCTCTTTTGTTTCTGCTGTATGAACCATTGTTAAAACTGATAAGAACATTCTTTGATCTCTTGTTATTAAATCATCTAAAAATTCTTTTGATTGTTCTCTTTGTTGTTCCATATCATAAGGTATTATAGCACTAAAGTTATTATTTGCATTTTGTCTCCTTTGCCAGTTTGTTATATTTGTTTCTATCCCTAATCTACGATTCTCTGCTTCTCTTACTGCTTCATCCATTGGTACTGGTATAACATCAATACTCATCATTATATTTCTGTTTATGTCAGTTAATTCTGCTACCATGCTATCTTTAATATAACTTGCATATTCTTTCAAAAATATAACTCTACCATATCTATTTCCTATTTTGAAATAATCACTTGCTATCTCCATCGTGTCTGGACAAATAAAATCTTTGAAACTATGACCTTTTCTCATATTATCTAACATATCAAAATTGAAATTCGTTTCTTCTCCTACCCTGTAAAAATCAAATAATATTCTTAATCTTTGAACTGCATCTAATTCAACACAGTTTGAACCTAATTCTTTAAAATGATTTATCAAGTCTGTTCCTACTCTTATAAAATAACTTCTTGCTTCTTCTATACTTTTTTTATCTATGGAAATTGTAATATATTTTTCTTGTATAATTCCATTTGCTCCAGAAACTTTACTTAATAACATTTTATTATATTCTTCTCTATATTCATCTAGCTTGTCTTGTTCCATTGGTAGCATTATTGTTTTTTCAAAATCTATTTTATTTAATCTTCTATTTGCTATTGTAATTTTTGTTGTCGCACCTGTATCAAATGAATTTAATAGTTCTGAGTATTCTAAAAACATGGCTTCTTTATCTTCTCTGCTTGCTACTGCATAATTTATATCACTAAATTTATAACATTTTGAATATTTATTTTTTCCAACAAGGAAAATACCATCTTCCCATATAGTTTTTGCTGGAATTAAATCTTGTACACTTCTAGGAACAACAAACTTTTCTTTATCTTTTTTAAATAGATTACTTAATGTTTTCACTATCTTTTATTGCCTCCTTTTTTACTTTTTTGATTTTCTATATTTTTTAAATCTTCATAATATAAGTTAATTGGTTTAAATGTTAGTTTCTTTGGTGTTAATATTTCTGATTTTATCCATGCTACAATAAACTTTTCTGCTGTCATTCCGTTGTATTTTACAAATCCTAATACAGCAAAAGGTACTGCACCTAAAATACATACCCAACTTAATGTTTCTATTCCAAAATATGGTTTTAATATAAAATACAAAATGACTGCTACAATACATGCACATATAGAAAAAATGAACTGTCGAATAGACAGTCCAAAAAATATACTTTCAGTGTATTCTCTTATTTCTCTATTTATTTTTACTTCCAATTTTTGCCTCCTTTTTTATTTTAAGATTGTAATATTGTTTTTTTATGGTATAATTAAGCACATGAGGTGATTTAATATGATACCAAGTATTATTATTTTAATAAGTACAACTATTTTATTGACTGTTCTTTCTCTTATTTTTAAAGTTGCTGGAAAACTTCGACTTACTATTCCTTTTATATATTTTCTAGTAGCTGCTATTAGTACACTTTTTACAGATTGGACAACTAAAAATGAACAACTTGTTTTAATTGGTCTATATATTCTCATAGGTCTTGTTACTTTAAGTTGGATTTTTTCCTTAATAAAAGCCATTAAAAATAAGTTTCGTTCAAATTCAGAAGATGAAGCACTAACAGACTTTGTTCAATGGCAACTAAAAAAAGCAAGAGAAAACAATATTTCAATAGATGACATTACATTTGATGAAAATGGAAATATGCACAATAAAACAACTGGACAACAAATAAAATTTTAATTATAACCCCAGCATTTCTCTTACTAATCTATCTGATATTTTTACTGTACCTACAAGAACTAACATATTAAATATAAGTTCTCCTATATATTTCCACACCATCGTTACAGCTGTTGCATTTGCATCTACTACTGGTGGACTTGCTGCAAAAAGTGAAAATATAACACAGGATAACATTATAATTACTCCCTCAAGACATACTGCACAATAACCTTTTATAAAACTTTTTCCTATATTTTGTGTTGGTTCTCCTCCAAAACTTGAAAATGCTACTGGAGAAATTGCTGTATATAAATAAATTTTAAAAAATCTACCATATACAGATAAAATCATAATAAATGATAGTACTGTTATAAAAAGTCCTCCGTATTAAAGTTACTGCCCACAAAGGTATGCTTTCAAAAAATCCACATGATTCAACAGCTTTTATTATTTCATTTGGAAGAACTGTTTGTGTTGTTCCTCCAAATCCTGCTGCATTCATTATTGTACTTGCTAGTCCTTGAACAATTTTAAATATAGCCATCATTAACTCTAATCCATAAGTAATTAGTCCTTTTGCTAATGCGAACCTTATGAATAATTTAAAAGCATGTTCTGGTTTTTTGACTTCGTGAAAACTTCCGACAAGTTTTCATTACTCCTACAACAAAAAACAATACAAGTAATGCTAATGCAATAGCTTGTACTGCTCCATGTATGTTTGTTATTACATTCCAAATTGCTCCACCTTTAAAATCAACTGGCGATTGTGATACAAGTGTCCATATTTCTGATAATTTTGAGTTCCATGTTTCTATTGCATATTGCAAATTCCCAACTACCCAATTATCACTCATTACTTTACCACCTCCTAATTTTCTACTGAATATTTAATATATTCCTTTTGTTTTTTATTTCTATTTTTTACTGTTTCTTCATCCCTTAATTCTGGATTTTTCTCTTGTAGTTTTCTACGGCATCTTGTTATACTTTCAAAACTTATACCTTTATTTTTTGCATGAAACATTACTGTTTCAAATTTCTTTCCAATTTCATTAGGATATAGCTTACTTATAACTTGTAATATTAAATAACAGTCATCTTTTCTTGATAGTTCATCATTCTTTAATATTTCTTTTACTGTTATTTCTAATTTCTTGAGTTTTCTCATTTATGTTGCATTCTCCTCTCTTTTCAGTTTGGTAGTTTATTAAGTCTATATCACTTTCTACTTCATTTCCCCATACATCCCAATCATTTACTTTTTGTCTTGCAAATAGTTCGATTCTTGGCAAATCTCCAACAAGTTTCACTATTCTATCTCGAACAATTGCTGGTTTTTTACTATGTTCTTCTATGTGTGTATCTACTATTTGTGGTATACATTTTGAAATTCTTTTAATTCTTCCTTTTGTTCCAATAAGACATATTTCTGCATTTGCTCTTGTCCAATATCCTAATCCAAAAAACCAACTATCACTTTTCTTATTTCTCTTAACCCATGTAAAACCACAAGTTTTATAGTTAAATCCCCATTCTTTCATTGCTTTAAGTCCTTCTAACAAGCAAGGAAATGTAACCCATAAAAACAATATACAATTCTCATCTGTTATTCTTTCTATTGGCAATTTACAAATATCGTTTATACTCATTGTTTTATAATGATTTTCTGCTGAGTGTCCTTTTCCTTTTTCTGACCACACTTTATATTGCCAGGGGGGATCTGCATAAATTATTTGATATTTTTTGTTTTCTTTTATAGTTCTGACCTCCTTGTAAAAATTAAAAGAAGTAGATTACTTTTTTCTTATAATCTACTTCTAAAAAATCTTAACCACCTGTTATAATATTTAATATTTCTTTTGCAAATGTTATAACAACTCCTCCTGCAAGTGTCATAAAACCATTTGCTCTTTGACTTGGATCATGTGATTTTAATGACATACCAACTTGTACTACTCCAAATCCTAAAATTATCATTCCAACTGCTCTAATTAGTCCAAATATAAAGTTTGAAAGATTATTTATTACAGTTAATGGCTCATCTGCTGCAAATACATGTGAGGCTTGTGCTACAAATAATGCTATAACATATAAAATTATTATCATACTTCTTTTTACTAACTTTAGTGCAAATTGTTTATTTACTTTATTTTTTATATTATTAATTAATTTATTTCTCATTTATTTTTAAAATCCTCCATTAAAAAATTTATCTATATATTCTTCAGAAGTAATAAGTTCATAATCACTTCCTATTTTCTCTAGTTCTTGAATATCTTTTAATTTTTCTACATCAATATAATTATTTTCTTGTATATTTTCATCATTTAAAGCTATTGTTGCTTTTGCTTTATCTGTTCCTCCATGTATATATGGTTTTCCTTTTCCATCTGTTGTGAATACTACATTTGGATGTTTTAAAATATCGTATTTAAAATCCATTACTGGTCTTTCTCCTCTTATAAAAAGAAGTGCATATTTATTATCAAGTAACCTCACTTCATCTGGAGTCATCAATTCTCTTCCTCCAATTTGATAATTAGTTGAATAGTTACCGCTTCTACCAGAGCTTTTACCATAAGTATTCATATCTATTGTTTCTTTACCTAATAATTCACTAACATACTTATGTGTAGATTGTTCATTACCACCGAAGATAAAGAAATTCATCACAGTTTCCCACAATGCTTTCCCATTGTTTTTCAAAAAGAGCTTTTAATTGTGCAAGATTTTGAAGAATAATGCTAACAGATACTGACCTAGATCTCATTACAGATAAAATCTTGTCAAAATCATTCGGCAAACTTACATTTGCAAACTCATCCATAACCATGTGAACATGTACTGGCAAACTACCTCCATATTTATGGTCTGCTATATAAAACAGCTGTTGGAATAGTTGTGTATATAAAATGCTTACTAGAAAATTGAAAGATGTGTCATTATCTGGTATAAGTGCAAATAATGCTACTTTCTTTTCTCCTATACTTGCTAAGTCTAACTCATCTATTAAAACTAGATTTGATAAACTACTTAAATTAAATTTTTCTAGTCTTGAAGCTAATGTTATTTGAATTGATTTTAAAGTTTTAGCTGAACCAGAACGATAATCTCTATAATACTTAACTGCTATATGATAAGGATTTGTTTTTTCTAATTGGTTAAATAGTTTATCTAATGGACTTGCATAACTATCATCATCTTCATGAACCTCTCCTGCTCTTAACATTTCCATTATCATTGGAAAATTCTGCTCATCTTCTGGTGCTTCATACTTTAGATAAAAAATAAGTGCTAATAATAACATACTTGCTGAAGTGTCCCAAAACGGATCTTGACTTTGTGAACCCTTTGGAGTTGTAGCTTTAAATAAGTTTGTTACTAATCTTTGAACATCATTATCTGTTTTTAAGTATACTAATGGATTATAACAATGACTTTTTTCCATGTTTATTAAGTCTAAAACTCTTATTTCATAACCTTTTTTCTCTAAAAGATTTCCTGTATCTTTTAAAAGTTCTCCGTTTTGGATCTAGGCAAACACAAGAGCAATTACACTGCATAATATTCGGCTTTGCATAAAATCTTGTTTTACCTGCTCCACTTCCACCACATATTAAAACATTCAAGTTTCTTCTATGCTTTTTCCCATCTAATCCTATTTTTACATTTTGTGTTAATATCTTGTTATCACTTATTGGATTTTGTTTATACTTTTTATCTAAAATTTTCGCATTTCCCCATTTTGCTGAACCATGTTCCTCTTTTCTTCTATAATTTTTCTTTGTAGATTCATAAATACTTATTCCCATAAAGTAAATAAGTAAAGAAAAAAGAACAACTTTTATGCTTTCTTCACAAAAAGTTATCCTTAATGGATTGTATATAGCATTTGGAAATTCTTTTATAATTTCAATTAGTCCACCATCTATATATGGTGCTATTAAAAGTGCTAACCATATTACTGGAATTATGCCTATGATATATAAAACTGTATTTGTTTTATTATTATCTGTCATGTCTTGCTTTTTCTCTCCTAAACAATGCCTTTTTTTGCATAGGTGTATTTATTAGCTTTAATAACATTTCATTTACAAGTTCTGTTGATTTTCCTTGTCTTATTAATTGATGTCGATATTCATTTAATACATTTAATAAAAAACTGTAATCATATCTATTTATAACAAATATTCTTTTTTCTTCCAAAAAGTTATTCCTCCTATCTCACATTTTCTTTATTTTTACTTTCTCTTGTTAATTTTTGTATTTGTTCTGATACACGATTACTTATACTTTCCATAGCATTTCTTACTGGTTCTAGTTCTAGTCTTATTTCTCTTGCTTCTAAACTATTCAAACTTGTTGCTATTTCTTCAAAATTATAGTTTGATACATTAATACCATATTTTTTACACAGCATATAAGATACACAATAATTTTTATAACTATCTCCTAATGAATTTTCTCCTATTTCTTGTTTTGCAAGTTCTTCTGCAACTTCATAAAATATTTTAGGTGATTCTGCTCCTCTTGCAATAAAAAGTGTATCTGTTCCTAAATCGTATAGTGCTTTTCTTTCTGTATTTGGTATTTCATCAACTATTTTTACTTTTGAACTACTACTATTTAAAAATATCTTTAATAAAATCTTATCATTATATCTCATTTGTCTATTCTTTTGTTTTGAATTTACTTGTGATATATCATATACTTTTTTAACATTATAATTTGTTCCTACTGAGCCATCTTCTCTCATATAGGTATCTCCTGGTTCTAATATTTTTACTGCATTAGGATATTTTTTCAAATATGCTCCACTACTTCTCCAACTTTCATAATCTCTTAATTGTGTTGCATCTGGCATTTGTGCCATTACTAAAAAAGCATTTCCTACTGAATATTGTTCAAATTTACTTTGAGTATCTAAATATTTTTGAAACTCATCTCCATTTGTAACTACTGTTTCTGCTGTTCTATCAATTAATTCATATATTTGTTGTTTTTCGTTTTTCTTAAATTCTGCATATTCTTCTTTACTAAATTCTCTATTTTGCGAATCATAATTATTATAAACTTCATCTAATTCATTCATTACTCTTTATTTTCCTTTCTCTTTTTGGATTTTAGAAACTGGAACTTTTGATACTTGTTCTTTTAATGTTGTTACTGGTTGTAGTGTTTCTTTTGCTTTCTCTACTTGTTTCTTCATTTCATTTTCTAATTTTTCTTCTGCCTTATATTGGGCTAATTGTTTTTTGACTGACTTTTTCTCAATAGGTTTGGTCGCCCCATCCGATAAAGTTTTTTTGATCTCTGAAAAATTCTCTGACAGATTTTCTTTCTGAATCTCCTCTACGAGGGGGACTAACTTTTCCTCTTTTTTGATTGGCTCACTAAAAATATCATCAATCATTTGGTCATCAACATTCTTTTCTTCAATGCCTTTATCTGGTATATTTTCTGATATATCTTTACCTTTCTGTTTCTCTGCTAATTCTTTATCTATTTCATCTTGTACGATTTTTGCTTTATCAACTGTTGTAAGGTTAAATCTTTCAATAATTCTATTAATTTTTGGTGCATCTTCTGCTCTTACCATTATATCTACCATATCATCAAAATTTTTATTTTTTTTATTTATTAATGCACAATATAAAACTCCATAACCTTTAGCTTGTTTTGCAAAAATTTTCATTTCATTCTTTTTTATAGAAAATATCTTTAATTCTTTATCACTTTTAAGCATATTTACTAATCTAGTTTTACCTTTACTTGCTTTTTTATCTTTTGACATAGCATATAATGCTGCAACTATATTTTTTGTTGCACTACCTGATATTTTTAATAAAAATTCTGCTCCCTCAAAATATAATCGTATAAGTTGTTCTGCCGAATCACTTGATATACTCATTAATTTCTATGTCTCCTTTCTGTTTCTTCTATTTCTCTTTGTTTTAATTTTTTCTTTCCGTAAATTTCTTTTACATTTTCTTTTATTTTTGGGATTCTTAGTTTAATTTCTTCTATCATAGCTTTTTCTTCTCTTAAATTTTTTATTTCTATATTTAATACATCTATTTCATTTTGAAATTGTTCCCTTTCTTCAATTGTTTTAGCTTTCTTTCGTTTTTTATATTTATAATCTCTTGTACCTTGTAACTCACTTATTTTTTTTATAGTTAATTCTTTATTTTTCAAAAGTTCTTCTGCTGTTTGAATATTACCTTTGCTTAAAAATCTTGCTTCATTTGATAATCTATCCATCTTTTTTATATCTTCTCGTAACTCTTTTGACATTACTCTTTTAGTTCTACTAGGATAAATTTTTAACAAATAACAATAATGAAAATATAAAGCTCTAATACCTGTTACCTTTCTCTTATTTTTTAGCTTAGTTTTACTTTTATATTTTCCTTTTAATGTTCTTGCTTCTGGAAAAGGAACTTTCACAACATGTGTTGTTAAAATTCTATTATTAATATTTTCAATTTTATAATCATTTCCAAATGCTCTTTCTATTCTAATAGGTCTTTTTCTATTTAGTGGTCTTACACTTAATCTTCCATAGCGATTAGTAACTTCATAATTTAATTTTTTCATTATAGTAATAAATTCATTAAACTCATCTGCTTGTCCTATTGCATAATCTATATCTTCTTTTACTTCAGAACAATATTGTGTTTGTTTTGCTTTGTGCTGATAAAATTTACTATAATCAATATTACTTTTAGGACACCTTTTTTCTTTTAATACACTTAAATTATATTCTTCACAGAGTCTATCTGAAGTTTCTCTCATTAAAGCATAACTTTCATGAGTGTCATAATATTTTTTTCCATCTTTAAATGATACAGAATTCAGTAGGCTAAGTGCCAAACGCCTTGACTTATTACTAAGTTAGGTTTTCCAGCACTCGCCCCCGAACCGTACTTACAACTCTCGCTGTATACGGCTCTCCATTTATTCACGCAGTTTACTTTTATGAATTTTTGAATGGCAATCTTTACATACTACTAATGTTTTGCGATTAATCTTTTTCATAAATCTTGCCCAATCTTCTTTTTCGTCTAATTCTTTTAATATTCTAACTTGATGTACTTCTAGTTCACTGGTATGTTTACCACACCATTCGCATGTATTAGAATTTAATCTATCTGCCAGTTTAGGTCTTTTCAGAATACCTTTAGGTTTATGAACTGTATCAGCTTCAGCACCAAGTGGTCTTGGGTCTTTTGCTAAACTTCCTTTCCATAATATTCGTACCCTTTCATTTCCTTTACTATCTTGATATTTAACTCCAATATCTTTATTTATTCTAAACTTTGCTATTATTTTTCTAACTGATGTTCTATATTTACACGCCATGGTTCTATAAAAACTATATTCCATAATACACCTAAATTTGTGTAACTTTGAACGGTTATTTGCTATTGAATAATAGTTACAAAATCCTCTTATTTCTCCATTGTATTGGTCTAAAATGCTCAAATCATTTCTTCCTGTTAAATCTCCACGATGTATTGGTTTCCATATTTCAGTATTATTTTGTACTACTATTTTCATTGATTTTAGTTCGATTAGTTTCTTTTGAATTAGTTCTGTTGGAACTTCTAGCATTACATGTCCACCGTAATTTCTTGCTTTTATCCCTCTTTTTGTTTTCTTTGTAAGATTACTTTTAGGTGTAACTCTTATATCATATCCTAAAAATCTAGCCTTGTTAGTTGATTTAGTTATAAGTGTTTTCTCGTTTGATAATTCTAGGTGTAGTCTGTTTTGAATAAATTGTCCTATTTCTTCTTTGGCTTTCCTTGCATCTTCTTTAGAACCAATTATACCAATGATAAAATCATCGCAATATCTAACATATTGTAATCTTTTAAAATTGCTATCCATTGGGTCTTTACATGGCATAGTTTTGTGTATTTTATCTAATTCTTGAATTCGTTTTAGTAACATTTCGCTTTTTTCTTTGTTTTTGCTTCTGCTAAGACTTTTTACTAAACTGTGTCTTCTTTCTGCTAGCTTTTTATACTCATTGTTGTAACCTCTTTTATTTCCTAAATCAAATTCTTTTTTGTATTCTGTCATGTATTTATCAAATTGGTCTAAGTAAATATTTGCTAATATTGGACTAATTATTCCACCTTGTGGAGTCCCACTATAGCTTTGATGTAGTTCTTGCTGTTCCATATATCCTGCATTTAAGAATTTACGTATAAGATTTATAAATCTTTCATCTTTAATTCTTTTACGCAAAATATTTATCATAATGTTGTGGTCTATATTATCAAAAAAGCCTTTAATATCTCCCTCTACATACCATTTACACCTTACAAATCTGTTTTGTATTTGTCTTAAAGCTGTATGGCAACTTCTGTTAGGTCTAAAACCATGAGATATTTCTTCAAAACTATCTTCGTATATTGCTTCTAACAACATGCGAACTACCTCTTGAACTAATTTATCGTCAATAGTTGGTATTCCTAATGGTCTAAGTTTTCCATTTTTCTTTGGAATGTAAATTCTTCTTGCTGGCTGAGGTTTATAACTTTCATCTGTTAGTGTTTCAATTATTCTGTCTATTCTCTCTAAGCTCATTGCGTCAATTGTTTTTCCATCTGTACCAGCTGTCATATTGCCTTGTTTAGAATAAATATTTTGATATGCTTGTAGAAATAAATTTCTGTTAAACATATTTCGATATAACCTATTATAGGTGTAATCTTTTGAATTAGAATGCTTTTGCAAACTGTTCAATACATTTTCTGGATTTCTCATAGTGCCTCTCGCACCTTCCTTTCTTTTATATTGAAGTGAATAAACTGCTTTCCTTCGCCATGTAAATGCCATTAACATTCTCAGACTACTACGAAAGCTCCGTTACCCTATTGAATATTCAAAGCCTTTTGCTCATAGCTAAACAAGTTTTAGCATTTCAACTTAGGTAATCCCCATTTAGATACAAAGTAATTAGCTTGTCCATTATCGGATACAACTTTCGTCCTTTTATGCTTATGCAAATAGGTCACATATTCGACTTGCCTACCTCATTTGTCCATTGATAACGTAGGATATGTGATACAACAGTTATAACTATCTTCTGTTGAAGCCACCACAAATGCCCTTTGGACTGTTGTTCAAGCAGTATAGCTTTTATCCTTATATGAACTTTTGGTCTTGCTATTCAGTCGTGACATGATAGTTTGTCAACTTATAACTTTAATGGAGTGCTATTGTCCCCTCAAGGTTTCCCTTTTAGGTTATCCATTGACCACAGACATAAATCTCG
>CAQYCU010000047.1 GCA_948919095.1 uncultured Clostridia bacterium
GGATAGTTAGGTGTTTTTGATAATTCATCAATGATAGCATAGCAAATACTTGATAAATCGTTACTTTTATGAGTATCACTCATTGAAAGAAACATATTTTTAGTATGTAAAGATTCTAGTATGTCATATTCATTTTTATTACTAAATTCTTGATATTTCTTTGAATAACTATCTCGCATAACAAAGTCATTTTTATAATATGTATGTAATTTTCCCATTCTCTTTATTAAGTAAACTGCATATCGTTCAGCATATGTATATTTCTCTAATTCACTATAGTTATTTAAGTTATAGATATAGGTAACAGCTTTTATTAGTTCTTGTTGCAAATCAATTAGATTTTCTTGTAAATCTTCAAATATTTTAGTAGTTGCTTTTAGATAACTTCCATTACTGCCATAATTACTACTTAATTCAAATTTATAATCCTTATCTAAATCTCTTAATATCTCAAAACCATAAGCATAAAAGAAAGTTTTATTAGCTATTTCGTAGTTAGATAAGTTAGCATTTAAAAATCTTAATAGCATTAGCCCAAATTTTTCGTGAAATGGAAAGTATAAAGAGGCAGGATGCTTTAAACCATTATCTGTTTCTTCAGTTTCCTTATAATACACATCTCTTAATTTATTTTCAGTATCTAAATGAAAATCAGCTTTATAAAAATATAAAGGTGTAGCATAATATTCTTTTTTTGTTTTAGTATTAAACCAAAAGTAGAAATCGCTAAAAAAGGTTACTTCTGGTAGTTCCATACGAATTTCTCTCCCTTCTAAAAACAAGACCTTATAAACAATTTAATTAAAATAATAAATTGTTATTGACATTATATATTTATTATACTATAATACTAATATAATTACAATACTTTCTCCAAAATTAATTGCTAAAAACTGTAGAATAAAAATTCACTAAATTTTGAGAAAAGTTTGTAATAACAATGTGTTTAAGATTTTAAACAGACTATTAACAACACAGTAAAGTAATTTGATTAGTATATTTTGCTTTTATTTGTAGGTGTGAAATTGTAGTTTGTTAGAATAGAGAAAGTAAAAAAGAAAGAGGGTGAGAAAAATAAAACACAAGTTAGACATCAGAGGCACAAAAGAGAAAATAATTGAATTATTTTTTGAAAAACATTTAAAACCAACAGAAATTGCAAAGAAATTAAAAATTGGTATGCCATATATAACAAAGATAATTCAAAAAGATTCAAGATATATTCGAGAAAAGGAAACAAGAAGGCAAGAAAATAGAGAAAAGAACAAAATTCAAAAACGAATATATGCACAAAACAGAAGAAAAAAGGAAAAAGAGGAAAAGCAAGAATATCAAAAATTATTAGTACAGATAAATAGAGATAATGAATATTTATCTACTAAAAAGAAAGAAAATGATTTACAATTTGTAAACTGTAATAGAAGTGCTTATGACTATGACAAAAATAGTAGTGATTTAGTATTAAAAGATAATATAAATGCTGGATATGCAGTTCCTAAAAGAGTTAGCAATATCGTAAATCCAAATATGATAAAGAGTAATAAAATATGTGTTTAATTGTATGCTTTGAAATAATCAAGGTGTATTTTTTTACTCAAAATTAGAAAGAGGTATTAAGAAATGATTTTATTAATCAAGAATTTTGGAAAATATGTGAAATAGCAATAGGTTAATAATATTTAAGTTACAGGAAATTTCATTTCCTATAACTGAAAAAGAATTGTACAGAAAAATTATTGCATAATTTTTCGCACAACAAATCTTATACGCTTATACTAGACCTTATTAAAATAAACAATAGTTAATAATAAGAGAAAGGTCTAGTAAAGCTAGATTTGTTTATAACTGAATTTATAACCATAAATAGCTATTCACAGGGAAGGAATAGGTATTTTATGAAACAAGAATATAAAATAAAAGAAGTATTTGATGAGAAATCAAAACCATTAGAAGAAAAATTGAAAGATATATTTATAAGTTTTTTAATTGAAAAAATAAATAAATAGCTAAAAAGGCTAGTTTATATATGTTTTGCATATATGAACTAGTCTAAATTTTTAAATGTCAGTTGAAAAAATTTTATATAAATTGTATAATTCAGTTGTAAGTTGGATAGGAGGAAACCTATTGTTATTGGAAAGAGAGGTTTTTATGATAACAATAGCAAATCCTGAAAAATATATTGCAGGATTATATGAAAGATTATCCAATGAAAATATTGAAGTTGGTAATGGCGAAGTAATAGTAACAAATGAAGATGAGCAAGAAAGTGGAAGTATCAGCACACAAAAACTATTTTTAAGAAACTTTTGTAAAGACAACAACATACAAGTATATGATGACTATACAGATGACGGAGTTTCTGGAGCAACATTCGACAGACCAGACTTTAATAGAATGATAAAGGACATTGAAAATAAGAAAATTAATTTAATAATAGTAAAAGACTTATCAAGATTTGGAAGATTATCAAGTAAAATATCGTACTATTTAGAAGAATTTTTTATTGAAAAAGGTGTAAGATTTATAGCAGTAACAGATGACATAGACACAGGGCATATTGAAACATCAGAAGAAATGGTACAATTTAAGGCATTTTTCAACGAATGGTTTTTACGAGATACATCAAGAAAAGTAAGAAATGGAAAGAAAACAAGAGCAAAAGAAGGAAAAGTAATGACAACATATCCAACTTATGGCTATAAAAAAGATCCACTAGACTATAATCATTATGTAATAGACCAAGATATAGCACCAATTGTTAGAAGAATATTTATGCTAGCAAGAAATGGAATGACACCAACAGAAATAGGAAAAATATTAACAGATGAAAGAACTTTAGTGCCATCAGAAATAGTTGGAAACGGGCATACAAGAAAAGATGGAATAAAGCGAGGTTGGAACAGAAACACAGTAAAAAGAATATTGCAAAATGTAACTTACTTGGGTTGGGTATCAAATGGAAACACAAAAAAGATAAACTATAAAAGCAAGAAAACAATGATAATGCCAAAAGAAGATAGAATAATTGTAAAAGGTATGCACACACCAATAATAGATGAAGAAACTTTTAATATAGTACAAGATATGATAAAAAGCAGAACAGGAGTAAGAACAAAGTCTTATGATTGGCTACTAAAAGGATTAGTATGTTGCAAAGAATGCGGTAAAAAATTAAGTCTAGTACCACAAAAACATCCAAACAAAACAACATTTTATTTAAGGTGTAATACCTATGCGAGTAATACACAATTGGGATTATGCACACCACATAGCAATAACCTAGAAAAAGTAACAGACTTTGTAATTGAACAAATCAAGAAAAGATGTAGAGAGTTCTTGAATGAAGAAAAATACACTAAAATAGCAAATACATCAAAAGACAAGATAATCAAAGATAGGTTTAATGTAAAAAATGAAATTCTTATTTTAGAAAAGAAAGTTAAAGATATAAACAAGCGAATAGACAAGTTATATGAAGATAAATACAATGGGTTATTTGAAGATGAAGATTTTACAAGGCTTTATTCAAAGCAGATAGAAAATAGAAAACAAGCAGAAGAAAGAATAAAGCAGTTACAAGAATTAGAAGAAAAAGAAGATAGTTCAATAGACATCAATAAACTTGTAAGCGATTTTGTTAATATGAAAGAAATAACAAGAACAATGCTTGTATCTTTAGTAGATAAGATAGAAATATCAGAAAATAAAGAAATAACGATACATTATAAATTCAATATTTTAAATATGGGAAATGAAGATAATAAATTACAAAATGTTGGCTAAATTAAAAAATAGTCATAACGGAACATTAGGACCCTAATTGTGTTACTAATACTTGCAGGAGTTTCGCTTAATATGATACTTAATCAAGATGGAATATTTAGCAGAGCAGAAAATGCAGTGGAAAAGTATAATGAAGCAAAGGCAAGAGAAGTACTAGAAACAGTATTACTGACAGATGGACAATATGAGAAAAATATAAATCCAGAATATAATCAAGATGAATTTCTTGATGATTTAATAAAGAATGAAATATCAGGTTCTAATGTAAAAGGCGATGTGGCAATAATAGGAAAGTATGCATATGAGTTAGATAGAAGTGTACCAAAGATAGGACGTTACCTAGGAAAGGCAGACGATCTCATATTTCCAACAGTTACAGCAACTGAGCCAGTACTAGTATCAGACTATAGAACAGCAAGCTTTACAGTAACAGCACTAGAAGAAAAGAATGGAATAAACAAAATAGAGATATGGATAAATGGAGAAAAGATAGAAACACTAATAAAAACATATAACAATGTAAAAACAGAAATAACAGAAAACTTAACAGTAAATAAAAATGGAAAATATACAATAAAAGCATATGGAGACTTAATGTCAAGTATAACTGTAGAAGTAACAGGAATAGTACCAGTAGTAGAATTCTCACCAAATGGAAGTGATGAGTGGAGGAAAGAACACTCAACAAGAATAACAGTAAAAGAAACAGGAGAAAGAGTAACAAGTCTAAAATATAAGTGGACAACAAGCAAAGCAAATCCACCACAAATAAGTGAATTTACTGAAAACTGTCCACCAGATAATATAATAACAGGCAAAGACTTTACAGGAACTTATTATTTGTGGATATTATTAACAACAGAAACAGGAAAAACAAATATATGTGGAAGTGAAGCATTTAAGTTTGATAATGAAGCACCAACAGTAGAATTAACATCAACACCAGTATCAGAAACATCATTTACATTAACAGCAAAAGCAAATGATAATTATAGTGGAATAAAAAAGTGTGATCTTTATATAAATGGAAAATTTGAAACAACTCTTTTTATGGAAGAAGGGAAAGCGAGTTATATATGGACAGGCGACTCACCAAAAGCTAATGTAGAATGTAAAATTGTTGGTGTAGATTTAGCTTGTAATGAAAATACTTTTATGTGTATATCAAGAACATTATTATATACATGGAGAACAAGGGTACTAATACAAGAAGCTTATTGGGATTGGGGTGAACCAATGCAAAGTGGAAATCGTTGTGTTGGTAATGCAACATTTAATTATTGGGATGAAATGCCTGAATTAGATCATTCTACTGGAGCTATTTTGACAGAACAAAAACAGTGTATTGGTTGGGAATTACCAGGGAAATATTGGTTAGAGCCATTGTGTGGTGGTATAGGACTAGTAACCTATGGAGGTGCAAGCTCTAACATACAGATTGTTGGCGGAACTTACAGAAGAATTGAAAAGGTTAAAGATGAAATTTGGGGAGAATGGTATGAGATAACAAGTGAAAAAGAAAATGAATACCCTATAAAAGGCACAGTTTCTAAAAATGAGTACGAATATATTGCACTAAAGTGATAGCATAATATTAGCAAAAGTAAATAAAACATATTCTTAAATGATTTATTAAGACATTATCATAAATGAAGCATAAGATAAAACTTATTTTAGTAAAAAGTTGACATAACCATAAAAAAGTTATATAATGAAGTGCACTATTTTAGTAGTAAAATTACTTGTTTGCGCAGAATGTGAAAGTAATCAAGTAATAAGCTTACTAAGAAATTTATGAATAGGAAAGGGGCAAGATAAAAAGAGGCAGCAGAGAGAGTATAAACCAATATAACCAGCAAAACAACTAAACCCGAGCGAGACAAGCAATACCTAAGCAAACACCATCATACCTAAACTAGCAAAGACCATGTACCTACAGACCACGGAGTTAAAAGGAGTACTAGAAGTATGTTTGAAAGAGACGACATAATACAAAGAGTAAAGGCATTTTTGCCTTACTTCTTTGTGGGAATCGCAATGGGCGGAGCGTTAACCTTTTGGGCGTTTATTGCCCACGTAAGTCAAACTGTTGAAGCAACAGGAGACTACATCAGAGAAGAAGTCAATATCATGAAGGAGATGACGGGAGCACAAAACCCTGATGAGGAAGCAACAATTACATCTATTGGCGATGCCACACTGGAAGAGCTCATCAGTGAAATCGAGGAAAGAACCGCTGAGCCGACGATGGAAACAATTTGCCTTAAGCTTGAAAGCTATGCTAAGAGCTTAGAAGATACAGTTAAGTATGGCGTGGTAACTCTGTCCGAAAAGGAAATGAAGGTTCTTCGGGAGTATGTCAATAACAATTTTGAGAAGGCAACAGGAAGATTTATCAACTATCAAATTTTAGGAACCGATGAAGTAATCTCTGGGCTTGGAGTTTCTAGTTATGAAAATCCTGATTTTTATCTGGATTACAAATTCATATTAGATACTAGAAGGTCATTGATATTCATTGGACCAGAGTTCAGAAAACCAGTAGTGATCTCAAATTCTATTGACCATCCTGACAAAAATATTACACCATATAAAATAGTTTCTGATCAGTTAGAAGATGGTTATCTAGATGCGGAACGCTTCGACATGATTAAAACCCATGGATGGAGCTACACCTATTACAGAGATGAAGAAAGTATTATCCTTGAACAGTGGAAGTTTGGTAGAAAGATTAATGATTGGACATGCAGTGCATGGAAGAGTGACAATGTATGGTATGGTGCGCCAAAGGCTTTGTACTGGAAGGAAGATGAGGACGAGTACTCATTTATTGCCGAAAACCATTTACTGCTGGCTCGAAACGGAAAGATAACCGTTTTAGCCGAAGGAATGGACTACAAGAGTGATGTTATACAGCTTCAATCCAATGACGATTTATTCTTCTATGTCAAGGACAAGGAGCTCCATGCGGTGGATAAAAACACCTTGGAAGACAACATTGTTACTGAAGAGTATCCAGACATTTACGAGCAAATTCGTTAAGGACACAACGCAGTAATAGAGAGACTTTGCAAAGACCTTTCTTAGAACATAAAGCAAATTTCTTATAACAAGCGAAAAGCGAGGGAGACCATGAATGTGGTCTCCCCTCGCTAAATTTATAAGAGTAATAACATATAAACAAACTCATTAAAAATCATCAAAATTAACTAAAACTTTAGAAAAATAGTTGACAAATCTGCTAATAATATTGTATAATTATATTCTGTAAACCGCCTAAGTCGGGTAACTAAATTCTAGTTAAACTAGATGCCTTGTATTTATGCTTAGCGAGTATGAGATAGAGGAGGAAAATCCGTGTACGCAATAATTGAAAGCTGTGGAAGACAGTACAAAGTAACAGAAGGAGACGTAGTATTCTTTGAAAAATTAGATGCAGAGGAAGGAAAGAAAGTTACATTTGATAATGTAGTTTTAGTATCTGATGACAAAGACGTAAAAGTAGGTGCTCCTTATGTAAAAGGTGCAAAGGTTGAAGGAAATGTAGTAGCTCATGGTAAAGGTAAAAAAATATTAGTTTACAAATACAAAGCTAAGAAAAACTACAGAAGAACACAAGGACACAGACAACCATACACTAAGGTTGAAATAAAATCAATCAAATTAGCATAATTAAAATAAAGCACAAATTTAATGAATAGCTTTAAAGAGCTAAGAACAAAGTATAATGAAAAGGAGAGTGAAAAAACATGGCACATCATAAAGGTCAAGGTAGTACCAGTAACGGAAGAGACAGTGAGTCAAAACGTCTTGGTATGAAAAGAGCAGATGGACAATTAGTTCAAGCTGGAAATATCCTTTTTAGACAAAGAGGAACAAAAATGCATCCAGGAACAAATGTTGGAATCGGTAGTGATGACACATTATATGCAAAAGTAACTGGTATATTAAAAGTTGAAAGACTTGGAAGAGATAAAAAGAAACTTAGTGTTCACCCACAAGAAGAACCTAAAAAGGAAGTAAAAAAAGCAGTTAAAACTGAAAAGAAAGAAACAACTAAAAAAGCAAAAACTGCATAAAATTAAATATAATTAATAAAAATTCAGTTCAACAAGAGCTGAATTTTGTATTCTAAAAGAGAGTATCCTTTATTTTAGGACACTCTCATATTATTATACAGTTTTATTAAAACTTCCTTTAGTAAATTCATTGCCTTCAAAAACAATATCATTTTTAACATTATAAATAATAGCGTTAATTTCATTAATATCCTCATCTAAAACTGAAATTCTAACAGAATTTACGGCTAGGTCAGAATAAGGTATAGACGTTATCTTACTATTATAAATTGTAGTAATAGTTTGAAGGTTATTAGGAACAATTCTGAAATTTAGTCCAATTCTATCTTTCAAATAAAACTTAGAATTAGTTTTGCATTGCATACTGCAAGTTGGATAGCATCTATTAGAACTACCAATCAAACAATAACCAGTATTCATTAAAGGAAGCTTACCATAACACATAAGCTCAATAGGAAGAGGAGAGCTAGTTGCAAGAGATTGAATTGACTTTTTATTTAGTTCAGGCGAAATAGTTATTCTATTAATATTTAGTTCTTTTAATTCTTCGATTGTATGTAAATTAAATATATTAAAATTATAGTTAGCAACAATATCCAAAGTATTCATATATTTTTCTAATGAGCGAACAAAAGATATATTGGAAATAACTAAGCCATATATATTAAATTTTTTTAAAGTTTCATCAAAATTGTTAGAAATTATATTTCTAAAATTATCCTTTAAAATTAAAGGAAAAACTATATACAATTTTGAACGTTTAGATAATAGTTTAATAATCTCATAATATTCATCTTGTGAAAAATATTGAAGTGGAATATATATGTTATCAACTTTTTCTAATTTAGAGTAGTCATATTTTAGATTAAGTTCATTTAATAATAGTGATATTTCTTTTACATTTGAAATATTATTATGTTCGAAATTTGTCGAATTTTCTGAAACATTTAAACTGTCAAATTTTGTCGAAGATATTATGTCAGAATCTTTATCAGAATAGTTTGAACTATTTACTGTATCAGAATTTGTTGAAGTATCTATTTTATTAGGCAAAAGACTATCCAAATTTGTTTCAAAATTCTCTCTTTCAAATCTTGTAATAGCAACTTCCATAAGCTCATCTAAGCATGAGCGTCTTAGAGAATTAATTGCAGATATTTTAGGGATATAAGTGTTATTATCTAAAATTACATTTACTTTGGTAAACTCAAATGGGTAATCCCCAGTTTTACAAAGTTGCTCAATAATTCTCTCCTCAGTGATAGGTCTGTTAGTGGCTTCGACTGGAATAATATCAATATTTTTCATAGATGACATTGAAAAGTAAATACCATCTTCATCATCAAGAGAAGTAACGATTAGTGATAGAGGTAGCCCCTTTTTTATAATGATATTCCCAGCTAATGGAATTTTTTTATTTTCCCTTTGGAAATATTCTTGTACTAACTGACTGTGTGAAACAGAAGTTAGTTTATAAATCTTATCTCCAGGTTCAATATTTCCCTTAATTCGACCAATAGTGACATAATCTTCAGGGCTTGCAGTTGAAACTTCTTTATCATCAATTAAAAGTTTAGAAATAGTATACTTTCCATCCTGTTTTTCAGTTGAAATTTTATCTCCTACTTTTAAATTGCAATTAGTTTTAAAATTAATATGATTATTCTTTTTGTCGAAGCTTGTAACATTTCCGACATATAGTCCTATATTATTTGGTTTTTCTTTATATACATAATCTGTATTAGGCTCATTATCAAAGTTGCCTGTTGAAAACATACCACGGTTGAAAACTTGCATTAACTCAGTAATATCATTTTCATCAACTACATAAGGTTTATCACTGTAGGCTAAATCAATATATTTTCTATAAATTTTAGTAACAGTTGCAACATATTCAGGAGATTTCATACGTCCTTCAATTTTTAAGCAATGAACACCAGCATCTATTAATTTAGGAATAAATTCTAAACCACATAAATCGCGAGGACTTAATAAATAGCCTTTGTCTAATAAAACATCAGATTTACTATACTTAGGATTAGATGCATATAATTCATATGGAAGTCTACAAGGTTGGGCACATTTTCCACGATTTCCTGAACGAGCTCCAACAGCACTTGAAAATAAACATTGACCAGAATATGATATACATAAAGCACCATGAATAAAGGTTTCAATCTCGACATTACAATTTTTACATATGTATTCAATATCATGGATAGAAAGTTCACGAGAAAGTACTACACGGCTAAATCCAAGCTCCTGAAGTTTTAGTACACCTTCTAAATTATGAATTGTCATTTGAGTACTTGCATGAATAGCTATATCTGGATAATGTTTGATTAAATATTCTGCAAGTCCTAGGTCTTGCAAAATTATTGAATCAACTCCTAACTTATACACATAGTCAGCTAAATCAACAGCTTCATCAAATTCGTCATCTTTGATTAGAGTATTTAGTGTAAAGTCAACATTTACATTTCTAAGTTTCGCATATCTTACTGCTTTTTTTAGTTCTTCTTTATCAAAATTGTGTGCTTCATGACGAGCATTAAAAAGGTTGCCACCAAAGTATACGCTATCTGCACCATTTTGAACAGCAGCTTTTAAACATTCAAAATCTCCCACAGGAGATAATAATTGTATCATTGTTTCTCCATTCTTTTTTATATTTACAAGAAAGTATTTAATTATAATTATATGTTATATTATGTTTATGAAATTTGTGTTAAAAAAACAGTAACTATATTGTAACATAAAAAAATGAAAATGAATACTATATGTTATAAAAAATATTTTGTTAAAAAGAAGGGAAAGAAAAGTTATGAGAAATTGTTGTTGGTGTGGTGGTGGAAATAATAACATATTGGATAATATATTTGGAAATGAGAATACTGAGATATTGTTATTTCTAGTAGTATTTTTATTATTATTTACTACTTATGGTAGAGGAAATAATGGATTTAATATTATATAAATAAAAAACAATATTAAAATAAGTGTAAAAAGAGCATGTAAAGATGTAATAATTACAATTTGGTTACAAATACATTACAAATATTAAAATACTCCATTTGGAATTGACATGGTTATCTAAATGGAGTATTATATGGACAGACGGAACATAGACTAACACGACTACATAAATTTACATAATGTTATTTTTTTATAAACAACTACATAATGAGCCTGTAATACA
>CAQYCU010000048.1 GCA_948919095.1 uncultured Clostridia bacterium
TTGCTATTGCCCACTAGTCTAATAGTCAAATTATAATAAATATAACACAAACAAAATACCATAAAGTATGGAAACTTCCATAATTTATGGTATTTTAATAAATGAAATTAAGAGTAAAAAACGGCGTAGAAAAATCTGTCCATAGTTAAGTAACTTTAAAAACTATAATATCCCAAAGGGTCAACATTAACATTATTATCTTTAATAGCAAAATGCAAATGACAGCCAGTAGTAGCACCATTTGTAGGATTTCCATTAGCATCTTTATAGGGATTATTATTAATTCCATACACGTTTTTAGGACCAACAGTTCCAATAGGAGTACCTTTAGAAATAATATCATCTTTTTTAACATACATGATAGGAGAAACGTGGCAGTATGAAACTTTAAGATTAGGGTAATCAGTTAATTGAAGAGTAATAGTGTATCCACCGCCAGCGCCCCATGAAGCAAATATAACATTGCTGTCAGCAATAGCGTATAACAAAGTTCCTTCGGGAGCAGGAATATCAACTCCAGAATGATAAGAAGATGCACCAGCAGTAGGAGAAGTTCGTCTGCCAAAATAAGAAGATATATTAGTGTAATTTGGAATTGGCCACATAAAACTATATTGTGAATACATATTAGAGGAATAGGAAATCGAATAATCAGAATTAGTATAAAGCACAGGAACAAAAAGCAAACAGATAATGATTAACATAATTATTGGAATTTTAAATAAATTAAAAAAGGCACTAAGCATAAATCTCCTTTATGCAGTGCCTTTTACCCTAAAAATAAATTTAAATAAGTATTCCGTAATTATTATAACATAAATATTTTTGTTTGGCAATATATGTTAATGATTTTTTAAGCAAATATTGCACCTAGTGCTCCAAATAATCCCATTGAAGCTAATCCCATAATAATTCCTGCTAGCACAACTCCTGACATTACAGCAATAACACTTTTTTTAAAATCCATATCTAAAAGACTTGCTGCTAAAGTTCCAGTCCATGCACCAGTTCCAGGAAGAGGAATTCCTACAAAAAGAAATAGCGCAAAGTAAAGGCCACGACCAGCTTTTTCCTGGAGTTTTTTTCCACCTTTTTCACCTTTTTCTAAACAGAATTTGAAAAACTTTCCTATAAACTTTTTATCAGAACCCCATACTAAAACTTTTCTAGCAAAGAAAAATATAAAAGGCACAGGAAGCATATTTCCTAAAATTGATACAGCATAAAGTATTAAAATTTGAGTAGTTCCAGAAAATGCAGGACCAAAAGCTGGAGATAAACCAACTGGAATAGAACCTCTTAATTCAATTAGCGGAACCATTGCTATAAAAAATATAATTAATAATTTTTTTATCATAAAAATTTATTTACTCCTTTCATTATCATATAAAGTTATTTAACAATTTAATTTAAAAACAAAACCATTTTACTATAATATATAAAAAAAGTAAAGCAATAATAGTGAAACTATAATAGAAATTAAAGAAAAATAGAAGAAAATTAAACAAAATATAAACTCCAGCAACTTAAGTTAATTAGTTGTTGGAGTTTTCGCTCTATATATTTATATAACAAAAAACGAATTAGAACTATACATTTAAAACATAAAAAAATGTAATATATTTAGTACTATCAAGTGTGCAGGATAGAATATATAAAAAAAGTATTTTAATGAAGGTCCTTTTTTTCCATTATACATTAACATTATAAAAGTAGGAAGAAAAGTAAAAAGCATAAAACATAAAACATAATCAAATGAAAAATAGTTAATAGCATATAAATATCTCAAAATTGAAAACATAAGCATCACAAAAATAAAAAGTAAAATAGTAACAAAAGAAGCTTTACTTAATGAATCATTTTTACCTAAGAAAGTGGAATTTTCAGCTGAAATATCTTTACGATAAAACACTCCTTTTTTGTAAAAAATGTGTATAATCAATATTAAAAGTATTCCTAAGGCTTGATAGTCAACATTTATAAAATGAGCTAGAAGTAAAATGCAAGTAATAACTAAGAATTTATAAATATTATTAAGCTTTTTATTATCATACACAATCATTGTAATTAAGCCAAGAAGTAGAGTGAAAAATACATTTAAGGCAAGTACTGTACCACTATAATTGTAAATCATAATTCCAAATGGAATTTGTGAAATTAATGCAAACAAACCTAATCGCAAGCAATATTTTTTAATATCATGAGTATGAGCATATCCAATAACAAGCTGAAAGCAAAATAGAGGAAACGCAATACGCCCTATAAAATTAAGAGGAGTTGAATAACCAATTAAAGCATCACTACTATGGTCAAGAAGCATTGAAATAATTGCGATTATTTTTATTACAAAACTAGACATTATTCGACACATACCTTTCTAACAAAACATTACATGTATGACTTATTTGACACATATCATTGTTACATAAATTTACTAAATATTTCATTTCATAAATTCCTGAAATGGGATTTTTTTCAACTTTATTGTAGTATCATTTAAGTAACTAAGCATATTATCATCATTAACATGAAAAGTAATACTATAACTGCAAAGAGCTTGAGTATTTACTTTAAAGCGTTTATTAATCTCATAAGAACCATATTTTCCATCACCAAGAAGTGGAAGACCAACATAAGATAAATGAGCTCTAATTTGATGAGTTTTACCAGTATGTAAAGTAACATCAAGAAGAGAAAGCTTTTTATCTTTATTTTGTGATATGGTAGAATATGAAGTTTGAATTTTAGTATAGCCTTTTTTAGGCTCATCTGAAATATATACAATAGCCTTTTTACTATCCTTAAAGAGATACGCATTTAACATATCTTTAGGTTTGCTAATACCATAAACACAAGCAATATAATGTTTTTCAATTTTTTGATTTTTAAATAAATCAGTAATAAGATTTAAAGTTTCTTCATTTTTAGCAAATAAAACAAGCCCAGTTGTATTTCTATCAATTCTATGACAAGGCATCAAATAATCATATTTATTTTTCATAATAGACGTTAATGAATTATTACCTTCTACTTCAAGGTTAGTAGGTTTGTTAAATACAACAATATTTTCATCTTCGAAAACAACTGGTATATCAATATTCTTTTTTATACCAAGTAAAATATCATCAGAGATATAGACTTCTAAATTATCTCCATAAGATAATTTAACATTGCTACTAATACGTTTTCCATTAATTTTAATGTCCTTTTTTCTAAGTGCCTTGTAAATAGCATTAACATTAAGGCTAGGAAACTTAGCAGTCAAATATGTAATTAAATTTTTTTCATTATCATCATAATTAACAATTAAACTTTTCATAACATTCTAAATATAACATATTTGTTAAAAATAAGCAATAAGTATTGTTACAAAATTAACTATATGAAACTATATAAAAATCAATGCATTTTAATATATACCCCTCTATTTACAAAATACCTAAGTAGGTATATAATAAATAAAAAATAGTAGTTAAGGAAAATATATATGGAACAAAATAAATGTTGTAACAAAAAAACTCACAGAGGAGAAGAAGAGAAGAAAATTATCAATAACAGAATTAATAGAATAGAGGGACAATTAAAAGGCATCAAAAAAATGATTGAAAATGATACATATTGCAATGAAGTATTAGTTCAATTATCTGCTATTGAAAATTCGGTAAAAAGTTTATCAAATCATATATTAGAAAATCATTTATATACTTGTGTATCAAGAGATTTAGAAACCATTGAATTAGAACATTTGAAAAAATTTAATAAATCTTAATGAGTTTTAATAACGACAAAAGACAGTTAATACAATGGTTACAACGATTATTAGATAAGAGACAAAAAAATAAAAAATCTAATGAATTTCAATAAATTTTATCTGGTAGCTGTAAAATTGCAGTAAAAAATTTAATGAGTTTTAAAGGAGTTTAATAAGCTAAAAAAGTAAATAGCAGTAAAAATTAAATACATAACTAAAAGAGTCAATCGAAAGGTTGGCTTTTTTTGTTGCAAAAAAATAGCAAAGGGGGTAGAAAATTAATGAAGAACAACGAAGTAATAGAATATCTTAATAATCTCAAAAAAGGAATGTTTTGCACAGTAAATATTCCTTTATATAATGGACAAACAATTCCTGTTACAGTTAAATATATGGGAAAAGATTCACAAGGAAGATATAAGTTTTTAGATACAGGAAAGATGATAATGTCAAGAAGTTTTATAGAACAGCAAGAGATAACAATAGATGAAACATTTAATAGAGATAAAGCTATTGAGATTAACAAAAAATTGAGAAAGCAAGATAGAACAAGATAAAAACAAAGTGAGTTGAATTGAAATCAATTCGCTTTTACATAGCTTTTAATTTTTTTATTAAAGGCTAATTTTATGGGAAAGGAGGGTAAAAAGTGTCAAAGTGTAAAGTGATTGCCATTGCTAATCAGAAACGGTGGAGTAGGAAAAACAACTACAACAGTAAATTTAGGAAATGGACTTGTAAGAAGTGGAAAGAAAGTATTGCTAATAGATTTAGATCCACAAGGGGATTTAACTACATCATTAGGATTCAAAAATCAAGATAACATGGAAAATACAATAAAAACACTAATGGAAAAAGTAATACAGAAAATTGATATAGACCAAGAAGAGGCAATATTGAAAAATAATGAGGGAATAGACTTGATTCCAGCAAATATTGAATTAGAAGCATTAGAAACATCAATGATCAAATATATAGACAAGGAAAACATTTTAAAGAAATATGTTAGCAAAGTAAAAGAAAATTATGATTATATTTTAATTGATTGTAGACCTTCTTTAGGTTTGCTAACAATAAATGCCTTAGCAACAGCCGATAGTGTTATTATACCAGTTCAAGCCCAGTATCTACCATTAAAAGGTATGACACAATTGTTTCAAACAATAGATAAAACAAGAGTACACATCAATCGTAAATTAAAAATTGAGGGAGTGTTATTAACTATTGCAGATATGAAAACAAAATTAGCTAAGACTACAATAGAAACATTAAGAAATAATTATGGTAGAAATATAAAAATATACAATACAGTAATTCCTATGGGAGTAAAAGCAGCCGAAAGTACGATAGAGGGCAAGAGTGTATATGCTTATGACAAAAAGAGTAAGCCAGCAGTAGCTTATGAAGAATTTACAAAGGAGGTGTTAGCAAATAGCGAAAGAGCTAAAGTTAGAACTTACGAGTGTAGATGAATTGTTTAAGTTTAGCACTAATAAAGGTAAAGCAGAAACAGTTGTAATGTTAAATCCAAATGAAATTACAGACTTTCCAAATCATCCATTTAAAATAGAAGATAATGAAGAAATGCAGAAGATGGTAAGAAGTATAGAAATGATAGGAGTAAAAGAGCCAATCCTTGTAAGACCTAAGCAAGATGGTGGTTATGAAATGATAGCAGGTCATAGAAGAAATTTTGCAACAAAAAAAGCAGGATTGACAGAGATACCAGCTATTGTTAGAGAAATGACAGACGAAGAAGCTGTAATTATAATGGTAGATAGTAATATTCAAAGAGAAAAGATATTGCCATCTGAAAAAGCATTTGCCTATAAAATGAAAATGGAAGCAATAAAAAATCAAGGAAAAAGAAATGATTTAACTTCGTGCCAAGTTGGCACAAAGTTAAGAACAGATGAAAAAATAGCAGAAAATTCAGAAGATAGTGCTAGACAAATTCAAAGATATATAAGATTAACTGAACTAATTAGAGAATTACTAGACATGGTGGATATACAAAAAATATCCTTTAGTCCAGCAGTTGAAATATCTTATCTAACTAAAGAAGAACAATATTTATTATTAGATTGTATAAAAAGATATGATGCAACACCTTCACAAGCACAAGCTATATACTTAAAGAGATTAAGCCAAGAGGGAAAATTAACAACAGATAAGCTAGAAGAAATTATGGAAGAAGAAAAACCAAATCAAAAGCCGAAATATAAAATAAACTATGATAGGTTTGAGAGGTATTTTCCTAAAAATGTAGCAACAGAAAAAGAAGTAGAGGATTTTTTGTTTAAATGTGTAGAAGAACATTACATTAGACAAAAACAGAAACAACGAGCTATGGCAAGATAAAAAATTGGAAGTATAAAAATAAAGAAATATTATGAATTGTATATTTGAAAGTAATAAAACATTGTAGTAAAATGAAACAAAAAAAGGGGATGTTTTATTATGAGTAAAAATAAGGAAGTAGTAATTGTAACAATAATATCAATGATTTTTATTGTATCACTTATAATAGTAATGCTTATATATAGGAGTAGAAGTACTAATATTGCTAGTGGGGAAGATAATATTAATACTATGCAAGAAGATATAGTAACAGAGGAGAATAATATTTCAAATTCTTATACAAATAATAATAGTGAACAAAATAAAATAGATAATGAAACAGAAGTAAAAAATAATGAAACTACTATTGAATTAAAACAAAATAATGAGCAAGAAGTAAATCAAGAAAGTTCTACACCATTATCAGCTAAAAAAGGAAATAGTAATAATACCAAAAATCAGGAAAAACAACAAAGCCAAAAAACAGAGAAAGTACAACCACAACAAGAACAAAATAAATCTAATGTAAAACAACAAGAGCAAACAATTCAAACCAAAAAACAAGAAGAAACAACATCTAAGCCTGTTATAGAAAAATGTACTACAAATAATAATCATGGAATGAGTGTAGGAAATTCAAGTAAATGGTTTAATTCAAAGGCAGAAGCAGTTGCAGTATATGAAAGTAAAATAAAAGAATGGGGCAATAAGTGGGAGAAATTTGAAATAGATGATGCCACATACGAAAAGAATTGTCCATACGGATATGAAGTATGGAGTTGTCCATATTGTGGTAAATGGACTATAAATTATTATTATAATTAAAATGAAAAATAAAAAGTTAAATTTTAGGACAAGTAATTAAAGCTTGTTCTTTTTTATGTTTAAAAGGAGGAATTTAAGTGTTAAAATTAAAACAAACAAAAAATGTTAAAAAGATATTAGCAATATTATTGCTAGTTTTAACTATATTTAGTACAACACAACCTATATTTGCAGCATCTGGTACAGGGCAATGGGCAGGTGGACAATATGGTTCAAAAATATTTACAACAGATAGCGACAATAAAGGAAATGGAGTATTAATTAGAAGATTAATAAATAATAAAACAGGAGAAAAACTAACAGTATTTTGTGCTGAGCATGGAGTACCATTTGAAACTGGTACAGTATATAATGGAGAATATTATACACCAACAGATGCTACAATTAAAAAAGCATGTAAAATTGCTTATTTTGGTTGGTATTCAAAACATGGAGATTATGTTGTAGATGGAGGAATTTTAGATGATTCATGGGCTTATGATATTAGATTACAATATGTTTTCACACAACAATATATTTGGGAGACACTAGGACAAAGTAATGCAACTTTTATTGATGGAAATATTCAAAATAGATATGTTGCATATAAAGCAGAAATAGAGCAAAGTATTGCAAACATGGAAAGAAAACCAAGTTTTACTGGAACAACAATTACAGTACAAGCAGGAGAAACAAAAGCAATTACAGATTCAAATGGAGTATTAGCAGATTATAATAGTATAGATACAACAGTTGATGGAATTAGATTTGTTCATAACAAAGGAGAAAATTCTATAAATATTACTGTTAGTGAAGAATGTTCATTAGAGAATTATAGAATATCAGATGCTACAATGAAAAGTTGGGGATTAATAAAAGATGGAACACAAGATAATGATACTACAATATATTTTTCTTTTAGAGATGGTATTCAAAATCAATTATATGCAATGCATTATAATGATCCAATATCAATGCACTTAACTTTAAATATTGAACAATTTGGAAGATTAGAATTAAGTAAATTAAACACAAATGGAGATTTAGTTGATGGGGCAGTTTTTAATGTTACAGGAGCAAATGGTTTTAATCAAGATGTAGCAGTAGCTAATGGAAAAATAACATTAGAAAAATTGAAAAAAGGTACTTACTATATAAAAGAAAAATCTAGTCCAGAGGGTTACTTATTAAATACAGAAACATATTCAGCAACAATAAAACCTAATGAAACAACTCAAAAAGCAATAGTAAATGAAGAACCAACAGGAGAAATAACAATTACTAAAACAGATATAGAAACAGGAAACGAAAACAGAATTGATAAAAAAAGTCATCATGGAGATGCAAGTATAAAAGGAGCAGAATATACTTTATATGCAAGTTCTGATATTTATAATAAAAAGGGTACAGTAAAATATTTCTCAAAAGATGAGCAGATTGCGAAATTTACTTTTAATGAATATGGAGTAGCAAATATAAAAATCACAAATAGTTCTACACCAGCACAAATAAGTATTAATGGAAATATACTAACTGGACTACCTATGGGAAGTTATTATTCAAAAGAAACAATAGTACCAACAGGTTATACAAAAGATACAAACACTTATACTTATACACTTTCATACAAAGATAGCAATACAAAAGTTATTAAAACAAGTGGAATAGTAAAAAATACAGTACAAAAAGCACCATTTGAAGTTATAAAAGTAACAACAAATGATAATACAGTAGCAGAAACAGTAGAGGGAGCAGAATTTACAGCAATACTTACAAAATATGTAGACTATTATGGAAGTTTTGATGAAGCAAAGAAACATTTAAACGAATTTGCAAAAGATGAATATTCAGTATTTAAAACAGGAAGTAATGGACATGGAATATCAAGTCTTTTAGCTTATGGAGAATATACAGTAAATGAAACTTATACACCATCTCCAGAAATAGAAACAGTAGAACAATTCTATGTAACAATAGATAGAGATAGTAAAACACCAGTAAAAGAACTTGTAGCAAATGATCTACCATTTGAAGCATATATTAAACTACAAAAACAAGATAAAGATACAGGAAAATTTGTAACTTATTCTAATGCAACATTTGAACTATATAGATTAAATGAAGATACGAACAAATGGGAACAAGTACAATGTAAAGTTGGAAATAGATATTTTAAATCATGGACTACAAATAATGAGGGAATTGCAAGAACAGAAACTAAATTAGAAGCAGGAAAATACAAATTAACTGAAATAAAAATCCCAAAAGGATTTATACAATTAGATGGAGAATTAACTTTTAAAGTAGATAACAGAAACTCTACATTAAATTACGATAAAGACTTTGATGCATGGATTACTGTAACAGCTAAAAATGAACAACCAACAGGGACATTAAAACTAAACAAAAAAGTTACTTTAAGAGAAGATGTAGATAAAACAATGATAAAGAAAATTGACTTTACAAAAATATCATTTGAATTAGTTACAGATGAAAAGATAATAGACTATGCAGATGGATCTACTATATATGAAAAAGGAAAAGTAGTAGGAAAATATAATTTAAAAGAAGATGGAACTTTAATAATTGATAATCTACCTATGGGAAAATATCATTTAAAAGAATTAACAACAATAGATGGAGCAGTATTAGATGAAACAGAACACAAAGTAGTATTTGAACAAAAAGATACAATAACAAAAGAATATATTGTAGAATCTAATATTGAAAATAAAACAACAATAGTTGAAATATCAAAACAAGATATAACTGGAGAAAAAGAATTAGTTGGTGCAAAGCTAACTGTTACAGACGAGAATAATGAAGTTATAGATAGTTGGGTATCTACTGAAAAAACTCACAAAATTGAGGGATTAAAAGTAGGGAAAACTTATACTCTAACAGAGGAGATAACACCAGAGGACTATGTAAAAGCAACTTCAATAAAATTCACAGTAGAAAATACAGCAGAAATTCAAAAAGTTATAATGATAGATAAACAAGTAACAATGTCAAAAGAAGATATTGGAGGAAATGAAGTAGAGGGAGCAGAACTAAAAGTAGTAGATAAAGATGGAAATATTGTAGATAGTTGGACATCTACAAAAGAGATTCATAAAATAAAAGGACTAACAGAGGGAGAAAGTTACACATTATATGAAGATTATGCACCAGACGGATTTGTAATTTCAAATAAAATAGAATTTACAGTAACAGAAGATAAGGAAACACAAGAAATAAAAATGATAGACAAAGTTGTAGAAATTTCAAAAGTAAATATAGCAGGCGAAGAATTAGAGGGAGCAACATTAGTTGTAACAAATACAAAAACAAAAAATATAGTAGATAAATGGACATCTACAAAAGAACCTCATAAAGTAAGTGGACTAATTGAGGGAGAAACTTATGTGCTACACGAAGAAATTGTAATAAATGGTTATGTAAAAGCAACAGACATTGAATTCACAGTAACAGAAGATAAGGAAACACAGAAAATTAAAATGATAGATAAAGTTGTGGAAATAGTAAAGACTGATCTTACAACAGGCGAAGAACTAGAGGGAGCAGAGTTAAAAGTAATAGATGAAGATGGAAATATAATAGATGAGTGGGTATCAACAAAAGAACCACACAAAGTTATAGGACTAGAAGAAAATAAAAGTTACAAACTAATTGAAACAACAGCACCTTATGGTTATGAAATTACAGAGGAAATTGAGTTCACAGTAACAGAAAATAAGGAAACACAAAAAATTGAAATGAAAGATATGCCAATTCTTCAAGATATTAAATTAGTAAAAATTGATAGTAATACAAAAGAAGTAATAAAAGATAAATTTACTTTTGGAATATATGAAGATGCAGAATGCACAAAACTTATAAAAGA
>CAQYCU010000049.1 GCA_948919095.1 uncultured Clostridia bacterium
GAACTCTATATGAAAAAGCTAACGCTTGTACTATATTAATTATAGCACTTTTGTTGGTTTCTGTCAAAATTTAGTATTAAAATCTAGCTTAGCTATTTACATAAAACGTTCATAAATAACTCACTTTAAAAATATGCTCCTTAGTAGTCTTTATCTTATTATAGATATTGCTGAATATATTAGAAATGCTATAAATATTAGTTGTAAATATTTGTCATTTATTTTTTGTAACATTATACTCCCTATTGTCCCACCTATAATTCCGCCAATACCACAAAGTATACCTAATTTCCAATCAATATAGCTTCCTCTATTGTAGAAAAATAGACTAGTTAATACCATTGGTAATATACAGCATACTGCCATTGCTCTTGAGTCTTTGTCACTTAATTTTAGTATTCTATTAAATATAATTACTGCAATTATTCCTCCCCCTGAGGAAAATAGTCCACTTAGAATGCCTATTGCAATTCCTGAAATTATAATTTTTACATTTTTAGTTTTAAGCTCTTTGGCTTTAGTTTCTGTTTTTGTTTTTTTCATAAGTTTAGTGTTTCTTTAAATTAAGTTTTTATTCATAAAAAAGTTTCTTTGCTCATTCTTATTAGCACTTACTCTATTATCTAACAAAGTAATTTTGCTATTATTTTAATTGGTATTACTAAATCCTATTATATAAAAATTAAATAGTACTTCTTTTCTTAATAGAAGTACTATTCATTTTCAATTTTAATTTCTTTTGGTTTTATTTTTACTTTTGATTTTGTTAGTGCATATTCTTGTGCTTCATTCCATCTCATAACTTTTATATCTCTATATGTGTCAAGTATCTCTGAATACTTGTTATATTCGTCTTCCCATACTGTTTGTGGAATTTTGTCAAATGCGTCAAATAATTTTTCCGCTTCACTTAGGTATATTATTTGCTCTTGTGGAGACATCTGGTCATATTTTTTAGCAAATCTATATAAACTGTCTAAATTTTCGTTTGCTTTTATAAAGCTCCAAAAATCTTTGACATTTATACCCGCTGAACGCATCTGTCCTATTGAAATTATAACTAGCAAAATTGCAAATATTATTAATATAAATATTATTGCTAATAATTTCATTAATATTCTCCTTGTCTTTTGATTTTACATTTCGATTATAGCATTACTATATTTATTTTTCAAGTATTCTTAATTAAAATATTATTCCCTATTATAATATAAAAATTCTAATAAAAACTTAAATGTTCTTATTAGAATTTTATTAATATAATTTTCTTATTTTATCACAATTTTCTCATCTTTAACTGTAACTTCTGCTTTATCTTTTATCTTTTCATCAAGTATTGCTTGAGCAATCTCGTCTTCTATCATTGTTTGTATTGCTCGTTTTAGAGGACGTGCTCCATATTCTTCATTTACTCCGCTCTTTGATACTAAGTCTTTTGCATCATCTGAAACATTGATTGTAATTCCTTGTTTTTTCATTAACTTTTCAACATTACATATTAATATATCCACTATACTTCTTATATCTTCTTTTGCAAGTTTGTGGAATACAATTATATCGTCAATACGATTTAAGAATTCTGGTTTAAATTCTTTTTTAAGTTCATTCATTACATCTTTTTTTGTGTTTTCATATTGAATCTTTGGAGCTTCATCTTGTGCATTTGTAAATCCTAAACGTTTCTTTTCAGTTATTAATTTTGCTCCAATATTAGATGTCATTATTATTATTGTATTTTTGAAGTTAACTGTTCTACCTTGACTATCCGTAAGTCTTCCGTCATCTAAAACTTGTAATAACATGTTCATAACGTCAGGATGAGCTTTTTCAATTTCATCAAATAATATAACAGAATATGGTTTTCTTCTAACTTTTTCTGTTAATTGTCCCGCTTCGTCATATCCTACATATCCTGGAGGTGCGCCTATTAATTTTGCTGTAGAATGTCCTTCCATATATTCTGACATATCTATTCTTATTAATGCGTCTTGTGAGCCAAATAAACTCTCAGCTAAAGCCTTTGATAATTCTGTTTTTCCAACTCCAGTTGGTCCTAAAAATAAGAATGATCCTATTGGTTTATTTTCATCTTTTAGACCTAATCTGCTTCTCTTTATTGATTTAGCTACTGCTTCTACTGCTTCATTTTGACCTATAACACGTTTGTGTAAATTTTCTTCTAAATTCTTAAGTTTTTTGCTCTCATCTTCTGATACCTTTGAAACTGGTATACCAGTCCATGCTGATACAACTTCTGCAATATTTTCTTCTTTTAATGTTAATATTTCTTTGGTGTTTGTGTCTTTCCATTTTGCTTTTTCTGTTTCTAATTCTTTCTTTTTATCTTTTACACTGTCACGCAATTTTGCTGCTTTTTCAAAGTCTTGTGTTCTTATCGCTTCTTCTTTTTCCTTGTTAATTTTACTTATTTCATCTTTGATAGCTTTCAGACTTTCTGGTTCCATATAGCTTCTCATTCTAAGTTTTGATGCTGCTTCGTCCATTAAATCTATTGCTTTGTCTGGTAAAAATCTATCGTTTATATATCTTGATGATAGCTCTACACATGCTTTTAGGCTTTCATCAGATATTTTAACATTGTGATGAGCCTCATATTTATCTCTAATTCCTTGTAAAATTTTGAGTGTTTCTTCTTCTGTTGGTTCTTGTACAATTACTTGACTAAATCTTCTTTCTAGTGCTGCATCTTTTTCTATAAATTTTCTATATTCTTTTAAAGTTGTTGCTCCAACTAATTGTATCTCTCCTCTTGCAAGTAATGGTTTTAAAATGTTTGCAGCGTCTATTGCGCCTTCTGCTGCGCCTGCTCCTACTATTGTGTGAATTTCATCTATAAATAATATAACATCTTTTGCTTTTTGTACTTCTTTAAGCATTTTCTTTATTCGCTCTTCGAAGTCTCCTCTGTATTTTGCTCCTGCTACCATATTTGATAAATCAATGCTTACTACTCTTTTTCCTTTTAATGTTTCTGGTACTTCTTCTTCAACTATCTTCTCTGCTAAACCTTCTACTACTGCTGTTTTTCCAACTCCTGGTTCGCCTAGTAAACATGGATTATTTTTTGTTCTTCTTGATAATATTTCAACTACTCTTTGTATCTCAATTTTCCTTCCTATAACTGGGTCTAATTTTCCTTCTTTGGCTTGTTTTGTTAAATCTGTTCCATATTGATTAAGTGTTGGTGTTGAATTATAGCTTCCTTTTCCTTCTTTGCTAGAGTTCTTTTCTATTTGTTCTTCTTCATTTACCACTTTTACTATTTCAGAATATATTTTTTGTGGGTCTGCATTTAATTCTAATAATATTCTTGTTGCAATGCTGTCCCCTTCTCTTAGTACTCCTACTAAAATATGTTCTGTTCCAATAAATTCAGTACCAATTCCTCTAGCTTCCATAAATGCATTTTCTACAACTTTTTTACTTCTAGGTGTTAAGCTTAAATTGTCGATATCGTCTATTGGTGTTGTTTCACCAACTATATCTATTATTTCATTTTTTATACTTTCTGCATTTATGTCTTGATTATTTAATACTTGGCTTGCAACTCCTGTTCCTTCTTCTGCTAGTCCATATAATATGTGTTCTGTTCCTACATAATTATGTCCTAATCTCATTGCAAGTTCTTGTGCTAATTCAAGTGCTTTTTCTGCACTTGCAGTAAATTTATAATACATAGTTTCCTCTCTTTCATTCACCTTATTTGTTTATCTTAAATCCATATTTTCTCGAAAAAATGTGGATGGCAATTCACATTTAATTTTATTGAGCATTTATTATTTCCTTTACAACTTTTGCTCTTTCTACTTCTTGTTCATATAGAGTTAAACTTTTTCTAACTCTATTTTGCAAGTTTGCTGGTTTTGTATATAACATTAATTCTTGAACTTTTGCATCGTTAAGTTCTTGAACTATTCCTAAGTCTACTCCTAGTTTTATGTTTGATAGTAAATCAATCGTTTCTTCTTCATTCAATTTTCTAGCATTTGATAAAATACCATAATCTCTATATATTTCATCTTCTATATCTATTGTACTTTTGGTTAAATATTTTCTTGCAACTCTTTCTTGTTCTTGAACTTTTTTTGTTATTAAATTTAAGTTTTTTACTATATCATTTTCAGTTATTCCAAGAGTTTGTGTGTTTGATATTTGATACATACATCCTTCTATTTTTGAATTTTCTCCATAAACACCTCTAATACTCATTCCTAAGTTATTTACTATATTTAACACTTTTCTGATATTCCCTGTCATTGTTAATGCTGGTAAGTGTACTAATACTGATGCTTTTAATCCTGTTCCAATGTTTGTTGGACACGCTGTTAGATAACCATATTGTTTGCTATAACTATATGGTATTATTTCTTCTAGTTTTTGGTCTATTTCTATTGCAAGTTCCATTAGTGTTTCTATTTCTCTTCCTGAACTGTATACTTGTATTTTTACATGGTCTTCTTCATTTATTGTTATACATATATTTTCATCATCATTTATTATGATTGCTGAATATGGTTTGTTGTTTTTTGCAAAGTCTGGGCTAATTATTCTTTTTTCAGCAAGGCTTTGCTTTGTTAATGTATCTATATCCTTTAAGTCAAAAAACTTTAATCCATAGTCAAGTTTCAAGGTTGCATCTTTCATCAAGTCATATACTTTTTTTAAGTCTTCTTTTTTACATTTTGGTGTGAACGGAATTCCCTCAATATTTCGTGCAAGTCTAATTCTTGAACTTACTACTACGTCTGAATCTTCTCCATTTTGTAAATACCAATTCATACTTATACCTTCTTTCTTTATACTTTTATTCTTTATTTATTATCTTTTAAAGTTTTTATTTCATCTCTAATTTTAGCAGCTTCTTCGTATTTTTCTTCTTTTATTGCTTTTTCTAATTCTTTTTGAAGTTTTGAAAGTTTGTTCTCTTTTTTTCCTTTATTATTTTCTTTATTATTTGTGTTTTCAACTTTTATTGGTTCTTTTATGCTATTAAGTTTTCTGCCTATATGTTTTGTTGTTCCTTGTAAATTTTTTAGTAATGTTTCTATTGGTGCTGAAAATGTTGTGTAACAATTTGAGCATCCAAACATTCCTGTTTTTATAAAGTCTTCATATGTCATTCCACATGCTTTACATTTTACTGCTTCTGTTTGAAAACTTGGTAGTAAATCTCTTTCCATATAATCACTAAAAAAATCTCCTAAAAAGCTATTAAAGTTCATTGAAAAGTCAGGCATTTCTAATGCATCCACACCTAATTCTTTCGCACATTCTGTACATAGATATACTTCCTTTTTTACTCCATTTATTATTTGTGTATATCTAACATTTGCTTCTTCTTTTCCACAATTTTGACACTTCATGTTAATTACCTCCTTTTAATATGTGTGTTTTTATTATGTATTTTTACTTTATATTCTTTTTAATATATGTGAGTTTGTATTAATGTTATTAGCATATTTTTTAATATTTTTGCTCTTACTTCATCTTTTAGTGGATTTTCGAGTGTTAGTACTTTGTCATTTGTTGCACTTTTTATTAGCATTGCTTCTTTTTCGTCTATTATCCCTTTTTCAAGAAAGTTGTTTACAAATATATCAATTTCTCTTGCTGTTATTTTATTTCCCAAACTTGTAATTGTATGCATTAAATAATCACTTTTTGTGACATTTACCCTACTTATTTTTATATATCCTCCACCTCCACGTTGGCTTTCTACATAATAACCGTGTACTGGCGTAAACCTAGTTGATATTACATAGTTAATTTGTGATGGCACACAGTTAAAGTGCTCTGCAAGGTCGTTTCGTTGTAATGTTACTGAGTTGTCCTCGTCTAGCATGTCTTTTATAAATTCTTCAATTATGTCTGATATTCTCATTTATTGCTTCTCTCTTTCATTTTATATTTTTGTTTATGTCGTACATGGTTTTAGAATTTTTGTTTTGTTTATACTTGTTTTAGTTTTGGTTATTTTGATTTCTCGTTTTTGACTTTGACTTTCTTTGACTTTTATTTTACTACATATTTTTGAAAAATGCAATAGGTTTTTGGAAATTTTTTATGTTATATCTAAGTTTTTAATAAATTACAAGTAAAAGTATGGAATTTTACTTACATTTATTGTATAATTCTATTAAAATTAATTCTCACTTATACACTATATAAAAGGAAGGAATTATATCATGTTAGAAACATTTAAATTTTTAAAGGAAAATACACAGGTCAATTATTTATCAACAATAAATGGTGGAAAACCAAGTTGTAGACCATTTGGAGACCCAATTATGTTTGACAACAAAATATATGTTATTACAAATAAACAAAAGAATGTATCAAATCAAATTTGTAAAAATAACAATGTTTGCATAGTTGCATATGATGGAGAAAGATGGATTAGAATCAATTGTCAGCTTATTGATGATAGTAATAATATCTCAGCCAAGAAAGCTGTAATAAATGAATTTGACTGGGCTATTGAAGCTGGTTATACTCTTGATAATCCTGATTTTCAAATTCTATATATTGCTAATGCTACTTCTACTATTTATAATGAAGATGGAGATGTTCTATCAGTACATAATTTTTAGTAATTTCCTGTATTATAACAAGTATCAAAGAGAGCTACAAAATAGCTCTCTTTGTCTCATTTGTGGAGCAGATAACGGGAATATTTTGTTTTTTCATAAGTCCTTGTAATCATTGATATATCTATGCTTTATGGCTTTTTATTCTCTTAGATTTTATATTGTTTTTATATTATTTTTACACGTTTTTTATATATATTACCCGAAAATTACCCGAATATTTATTCATAAAAAACTTAAATTATTATGTCATATAAAACAGTTTTGTCAAATGAAATTATTCCTATTTATATTCAAAAAGAGAGATAGTTTGAGCAAAAAATCATTTATTTTACTATCTCTCTTATTTTATTATAACATACTTTTTTAATTTCTTTTGTCGAAATTTGTCAATTATATAATTATTTTATTCAAATAATTTTTTGAATGTGTTCTTTCCAACAACTCCATCAATTGCTACTCCATTTTTGCTTTGAAAGTCTTTTACTTTACTTTCTGTATCATTTCCAAATTGCTTGTCCATATCTAAATTATAGCCTTTAATAAATAAAGCCATTTGGATTAACATTGTAATATTACCGCTTGCACCTTTTCTAACAGTAACACATGCATTATATGTATTAGTTCCAAATATTCCATCTTCTACTAATCCTTTATTATATTGTACATTTAATTCGTGTTGTAGTGCTTTAACAAGTGCTTTGTGTGTTTCAGGTCCATATATGTTGTCTAATATTAAATTTGCTCCATATTTGTTATTAAGGTATTCTTGTATATCATATATACAATTTATCTTTCCATCGTGAAAAATGTCTAAAATCTTATTCTGTGTTGTTTCTGTGTGTGTTGGAACTTGTCCATTAACAATTTCATTAAATGGGAAATTTGCTCCTGGACATGCTGTAGATTGTACATCTTTGTGTTTCTGTACTAATGATATATTGTATTTTTCTTTTAAATATGCTACTAGCTCTGCTCCTGCTTTCATTTGTGCTTCTGACATTGTTTCTACTTCAAAATTTCCTTCAAAACAAATACCGATTGAATATGTATTATGTCCTGTTGCATGTGCTGGTACATACTGCATAGGTCTACATTCATACACTGAGCCATCTTTTCTAACTAGGAAATTATATCCAATGCCTGACCACCCCTTATTTAGATGCCATCTGTGTATGTCATCGGCACTACAATTTACTGCTGCAGCATGATGCAATATTATTCTATTAATTTGGGCTAATGCTCTTGGTGTCATTGCTCTATAATTAAAATTCGTTTTTATAATATTCATTTATTTATCCTTTCTGCAGAAAAACTCTGCATTCTCTACAGTACTATCTGCAGAGAACTATTTATTTTTCTTCTCTATCATCGTTATTTTTCTTTTTTGTGAAAAAGTATGTAAATACTGCTGTGCATAAATTTGTGAACAATAGAAATACTGTTTCAAATATATTCTCTGATTTAAAAACTGCTATAAACAGTAATGCAACTAATGCTACAGCAAACAGTATTGTTACAAAACTTTTTACATCTTCAAACGCTTTTTTCATAACATCTTCCTTTCTAATCAATAACCTCAAAATATTCAACTTTTTTCATTAAGGATTTTACAAAAGAATTGCCTCTTAGTTTAAAATACAAATCTGCACTGTGTTGAATACTTTCGAGTTGATAATGTGTTATTTTTTTATCGTCTTTGCATCTATCATAAATTGTTAGAATATCATTTCTCAAGCTACATTTTGTTGCTTCAATCATTGCTTTTGCAAATATAATCATAGATAATATTGTTCCACTTAAAAATGTTATAAGAAACCAATATTCTTTTAAAAACTTCAATATTTGCATTTACTAGCCCTCACTTTCTTCTGTACTTTCAACAGGCTTGTCCTCTTCTGGTATTTCTTCAACTGCTGGTTCAACAACTTCTGTTGGTTCAGTTTGCTCAATTGGTATTTCTGCTTGTGCTTTCTCTTCATATAGCCTTGATATTTCTTCAAGGTCTGTTTGAGTTAATACACCCTTTGAAAACCAGCCACTTGCATATTGATATGTTTGATATAATGCTACATCTCGCTTTATCATGTCTCTTATTCCTGTCATTATAAAATTTCTTAAAAATTCCATTATACTCCTCCTTGTGCAATAATTGCATCGTTTATTTTTGCTATTACTGTATTTAAGTCTTTACTATATGTTGCTTTTAAATTTGGTTGTACTTCGTCTGTTGAATATATATATGTTAATTCTTTATAGTTTTCGCTGTTTTCTATTTCATCTAGTATTCTACATTGTTCTGCTGTACATTCGATTAGTTCTGGTGTTTCCAAGACATAATCTACTACTGCTCCTGTGCTTAGCTCTCCTATATTTGACATATATGCAGTTGTAATTTCTTCATTATTATAGCTGTTTATTCTTTTTATCTTATGTTCCTCATACCTTTTACCATCTTGTTTTACAAATCTATCTCTTACATCTCCTATTGCTCTAAATGGTTTTTGAACTGGAACTGTGTAGTTTTGTTCTTGATGTTCTATATAATCTGTTGCTGTATCGCCTTCTTCTAATTGTAAGCCTATTACTACTTGAGAAGTTGTATTTCCTACGGGCATTACACCACTTGCCCCTATATACACATTAATACTAACAATATCTTTATCAAATGTGTATGTTTTTTGCTTTATTTGATTTTTTTGTTCTGCTCCGTGAAAAGCTAAATCATTGTTAATATTTTTCGTTCCATCCGCAAAATTAAATAATATATTAGGAGTTATCCAACCATTAGTATAATTTTCTTTTCCTTTAATAATTCTACTAGAACTAGTTATAGTTGTCCCTTTAGGTATAAATATATTGAATGTTGTATTAAGTCTATTTGAAGGACCTATTGCTTGACTACCAATTAATGTTACAGTAGTTCCTTCTGTATGCGATTTACCTGTACTCCAGTTATAATCATCTGGTTTAAAGTTTAGCAAGTTTTTATTTGATTTAACTAACTCAATATTTCCACTATCTCCACAACTTTTTATTTCACTTGGATAATCTGGGCTGGGCATTACTCCATATTCTTCATAATCTGTTGCTGTTGAGCCTTCTTCTAATTGAAATTTAAAGATTTCATTGTTAAATGTTTTGTTTGCTGGAATACTTATATAAAAGACTGAATAATAAGTGTCTTCGCTTAAAGTTTTAGTTTGAACATCTTTGTAAGCTAAAGATATAACATTCGTTGTATTTTGATATATATCAGCACTAAATCTATTATTATTTTTAGCTCCTGTACAAGAAAAAGTGTATGTTCCTGATTTTAAAAATCTTTTATCATTTTGAGCTGTACTTCCCCAACTACCCAAAAAATAAATATCAGTATTTGCTGTTGTAGTTCCATTCAATGTTATTTTCGTTCCATCTATTGTATAATTTACGCCGTTTTTAGTACCTGTTTCTTTTTTAGTTAAGTAAAATTTATTCTTTCCACTTCTAGTAGCTTGCTCACTATTCCCTTCAATTTCAAAATCAACTAGCCTTGCGCTAGAGCTGTCAGTTAGTTTCAAGTTATTGCCTTCTACTGTTTCTGTTACTTGATTAGCTAATAGGTCTTTTTCAAGTAGTGCTTTTTCTTTTTCTGCTTGTTCTAGTTTCTTTTGTAGTTCTGTATCATCGTAGTTATTTAACTTAGCTAGCTTTTGTTTTTCTTCGTTAGTATAGTCGTTTGTTGATAAGCCTTTGCCTTTTATTTTGTCGACTTTGTTCTTTAGGTCCTCTTTTATTTCACTGTCATCATAACTAGTAAAATTATTTATATCATCTTTTATGTTTTCAATATCTAAAATCATTTTGTGTACTAAGTCTGGCTGTTCTTCTTCTATTTGCTCTGTCGCATTTATAGATTTGTAGAAGTATAAATCAAATATTTTAGACTTAAAAACTTTATCATCTTTTATTGCAATTACTTGAACTTGTACACATTCATATTTTGATATATTGTTTTTTATTATGTATTCGTTATTTTCTATTTTATCTATAAATTTACTTTCT